>JAKLDQ010000001.1 GCA_022703425.1 Patescibacteria group bacterium
AAAAAGGTCGCTGTGCTTTGTAAACCTGATTTCGTACAATCCCACTGGAATTTTTGAAGCTTCATCAAACTCTAAAATAAAAGAATTTAAGCAGATACTCGAAAAAGCCGGAGTTTCCGTGACGCAACGATACAAGTTCGGGGAGAATGTTAAGGGGGCGTGCGGACAGCTCGCCGGAAAAGAGTAAATAAAATTATTTTTTGGTGCGTATAATGTTCATAGGCGCCAAAAGCGGAACGCGGGTAGGCAAAGGACTCTGCTTATCCGCGAATGTAACCAATTTTAGGGTCGCTTGCAACCGATATGCAAGAAACAAGACACCCTTTTGCCGGGGGTGTTTTGTTTCAAGTTAAAATTTTACCCTATTGTAAAAAACAGAATATCGTCTTATAATAAAACCTCTCAAAGCAATTTCGGGAAACCGAAACAGCTTTTTTTAAGGAGACCGGATATGGAGGAAATTTCACTAAAAGCGCAGGAATTATTTCAAATTGGAGGGTTCAGTGTAACAAACAGTCTTTTTTTGACTCTTTTGGCCTCTATAGTTTTAGTGTCTTTTGCAGTTCTCATAAGGCGGAAGATAACAATCGTACCCGGAAAACTCCAGTCTTTTGCTGAAATGGGAATTGAAGGGTTGTTGGATCTGATGGACTCGACACTCGGATCAAGGGAAAAAGCCGAGAGATACTTCCCGCTGATTGCCACAATCTTTATTTTTATAATGACCTCAAATCTGCTCGGAATATTTCCGGGAGTGGGTTCTTTAATGGCAGAAAGAGGGCATCACGAGATTCCTTTGTTGCGCTCGCCCGCAGCCGACCTCAATTTTACGCTGGCATTTGCAGTGGTGTCTGTCATTGTCACAAACATACTGGGAATGGCTGCTGTCGGGGTGTTTGCCCACATCGGCAAATTTATAAATTTTAAAGATCCCATCAGTTTTTTTATCGGAATATTAGAGCTGATCTCCGAGGTTGCCAAGATTATTTCGCTGTCATTCAGGCTTTTTGGAAATGTTTTCGCCGGAGAAGTTTTACTGACGATAATTTTTTCGCTCGTTCCGTATATTGTGCCCCTGCCGTTTTTGTTTTTGGAAGTATTCGTGGGAATGATACAGGCGTTTATTTTCGCAATGATTACACTGGTATCGATTTCACTTCACACGGCAACCCACGGGCATTAATTTAAAAATATTTTTAAAACATATTAAATTCCATTTTTCATGTAAAATTGCAAACGGGCAGAAGCAACAACAGTTTGCAGTTATAAATGAAATGGACAATAAATCATGGACGCAGAGTCAATTCGAATATTGGCAGTGGCCGGAACAATCGTTCTCGGAGCGATATTCCCGGCAATTTCAATCGGCTGGATCGGTTCAACCGCATTGAGATCAATCGGCAGAAACCCTGAATCAGCTTCAAAGGTTCAGACAATGGCGATTTTGGCCATTGCTTTCGCCGAAGCTATCGCAATTTATGCGCTTGTTGTCGCTTTGATATTAAAGTTCGTTGCCTAACTGGAATCCGGAATCTGTGCGAACGTGCACGCAACGCACGCTCGCATCCTTTCGTATTTCACAATCCTATTAATTTTTTTCAATCGTATGGAAAATGCTTTAATTGAACAATTAGGTATAAACTGGAAGCTTTTCGTAAGCCAGATGGTAAACTTTTTCATACTTTTGGGCGTTTTGACTTTCTTTGTTTACAAGCCTCTGATAAAAGTCATTAAAAACAGGAACGAAAAAATAAAGGAAGGGCTGGAAAAAGCAAAAGAAGCCGAGATCAGGCTTTCTGAAGTGGACAATATTTCAAAAGAGAAGATTAAAAAAGCCGAGCAGGAATCCATTCAAATCATAAAAGCCACCGAAACAAAGGCAAAAGAGCTTGAAGCGGTTCTTCAGAAAAAAGCCGAAGACAGACAGAAAGATTTGATGGCGCAAGTTGAGCAAAATTACAAAAAACAGCAGGAGGAGGCAAAACAGATGGTTTTAAAGGACGCTGGAGAACTGGTGAAGAAAGCCATCATAAAAACAGTTGAACTTAATCCGGATCAGATTGACGAGGCGCTGGTCAAAAAAGCGATTTCCGAGCTGAAAAATTCTTAAAAGCCGGCCAAAAATTTATGAAATATAAAACAAAAGAATACGCAAAAGCGCTGGCTGATATAATCTCGAAAGAACCAAGCCAGTCAGAGCAGACAAAAATTGTTAAGAATTTTTTGGATTTTCTGAAAAAGAACAATGACGAGAAAAAAGCAAAGGAAATTATTGCAATGGCTCAAAGCATGCATTTGAAAAAGTCCGGTAAAAGGAAAGTTACGATAGAAACTGCAAGAAAGATAAACGCAAAGGAGCTTATAAAACCGTTTTTGAAAGACGGCGACGTTGTTGAAGAGAAGATAAACAAAGAGCTGATTGCCGGAATAAAAATTATTGTTAACAGCGAAGCTCAGCTTGATTTTTCGATGCTGAGAAAAATTAATAATCTTTTTTAATTTTTAAGGTCATGAGCAACGAAATAATAGATAAAATCAAACAAGCCATCGAGGGCTACAAAGAAAGCCCCGAGTGGGAGGAAATCGGCAAGGTTGTGGAGGTCGGAGACGGAATTGTTCGGATTTCCGGATTGAAAAATGTGCAATCTCAGGAAGTATTAACAATCGAAACCGAGAAAGAGAAAGTCCGCGCCGTTGCCTTAAACCTTGAAGAAGATTCTGTAGGAGCTTTGGTTTTGGGCGAACAAGGAGCCGTAAAATCAGGACAGACAGTAAAAAGAACAAAACAGCTTTTATCTATTGCTGTGGGCGAACAGCTTCTCGGAAGAGTTGTTGACCCCTTTGGAAATGCTTTGGACGGCAAGGGCCCGATATTTTCAGAAAAGGACAAAAAAGATATATATAATCTCGAAAATGATGCCCCGAACGTTCTTGCGAGAGAATCTGTAAACTATCCTCTGCACACCGGGATTAAAGCAATCGACTCGATGATTCCTATCGGCAGGGGACAGAGAGAATTGATTATCGGCGACAGGCAGACAGGAAAAACCGCGATTGCTCTGGACATGATTATCAATTCTGCATCGGCGAACACTTCGGGAGACAAATCAGCAGACAAACCTGTTGTATGCATTTACGTTGCAATCGGGCAAAAAGAATCCAAAATTGCAAAAATTGTTGAGACATTAAAAAAGAACAATGCGTTTTCTTACACAATTGTTGTTTCTGCATCAGCATCTTCTCCGGCATCATTCTGGTATCTCGCTCCGTTTGCAGGATGCGCAATCGGCGAATATTTCCGTGACAAAGGAAAAGACGCTCTTGTAATTTACGACGACCTTTCAAAGCACGCCTGGTCATACAGGCAGATTTCTCTGCTTTTGAGAAGACCGCCGGGACGTGAGGCATATCCGGGAGATGTATTTTATCTGCACTCAAGACTGCTTGAAAGAGCGGCAAAACTGAACAAAGAAAAAGGCGGAGGCTCGCTTACGGCAATTCCGATAATTGAAACACAGCTCGGCGACGTTACAGCATATATTCCGACAAACGTGATTTCAATCACCGACGGCCAGATTTACCTTGAATCAGATTTGTTTTATCAGGGAGTGCGTCCGGCTGTAAACGTTGGACTTTCTGTTTCCCGCGTGGGATCTTCTGCGCAGACAAAGGCAATGAAAAAAGTTGCCGGAAAGTTGAGGCTGGAATTGGCGCAGTTCCGCGAATTGCAAACATTCGTTCAGTTTGCGTCTGATGTTGACGAAACAACAAAACAAAGAATCAACAAGGGAAGGATTATCACCGAAATTTTAAAACAGCCCGACCTGGCTCCCGCATCTTTTGAAAAGCAGGTTTTGGTTTTGTATGCGGCATTGAACGGATATTTTGATAGATTCTCTCCGGAGCAAATGCACGATGTTGAGAAAAAATTTATTGAATACATTGAAAATTTAAATAAAGATTTATTGAATAAAATAAGGGAGAAGAGAGAAATTTCAGAAGACATTGAAAAACAGATAAAAGAGGCAATTGGAAAGTTCATTGAGAGCGTTAAATAGTTGTTTTTATTTGCTACTGAATTAATTCAGTAGCAAATAAAAAACCCGTGATGCCGAGCATCACGGGTATGAGATTGGAATTATTTGGACAGTTGGGATTGTGAAGCCCAGAATTTCATCCAAGTTCTCATGCAGAGCACGCAAGAATTAGCTCTAGCGAGCATTTCTTTCATTTTCTGTTTGTCGCCCTTTACATTTGCAAGTTCTTGCTGAGTCAGACAATGGTGATCCACTTTGTTCTCTTTCTAACAGAAAATTGTTGTCAATTTTATATGCACTTTCTTATCTATTCTGGGCGAGAATTGCCGAGATGGCGACGGCGAAACCGGTGCCGGTTCCCAGAAATCCCGCAATGCTAATCAGGATGTGCGAGTGCATGCATCCAATTGAGAAAATGATACCGCCAAAGCAGATCAAAAAGATGGCAACGGCAGGCACTACGATCAAGAGCAGAATCCAGCGAAGGATTCCCAAAACCGTTTCAAGTATACAGGAGTACATGTTTCACCTCCAAAGAAGGGGGCTAGTTTACAAGGAACAACATAATTACAATATCATATAGATTTTATAGTGTCAAGTATAATGGAATCACCGCAAAATTTAAAGAAACGCTTAAAAAGCGTTGACAATATCGGAAAGATTACAAAAGCGATGGAGTTGGTCGCAGCAACAAAAATGAGAAAAGCTCAGCAGGTTGCTTTGGATTCGCGACCTTATGCTTTTGCCGGGCTGGATTTGCTTGCCAATCTTTCGATACTTGAAAACATTAAGAAAGAAGAATTACCCGCCCTTTTTGAGGTAAGAAAAAATATCAAAAAAGTTTTATTCGTTCTTGTTGCATCTGACAAGGGTTTGGCGGGAGCGTTCAACAGCTCTGTATTTAAAAAGTTTGAACAACATTTAAAAATTGACAAAGAAGAATGGAAAAAAGAAAACCATATCTATGTCGCCGCAGGAGAAAAAGCATTTGCATATCTTTCAAAAAGAGGATTTAACGTAATTAAAAAATTTGTGCAGGTTGGCGATCACACAACGCCAGAACAAGTAAAACCAATGGCAGACTTTATACTCGAAGGATATTTGAACAAAGACTGGGATAGGGTGATTGTTATTTCAACGCATTTTAAAAGCGCTTTAAAACAGGAGCCTCATGTGAGAAGAATTTTACCGGTTGACTTTGAGCACATTGCAGACACTGTTTCAGAAATAATTCCGGAAAAGGGAAAATTCGCAGAATTGATAAAAGAGCACAATATCAGCTTTACGCCGAATAAAGAGAAACTGCGGGATTATTTAATTGAGCCTGCTCCCAAAATAGTTTTGGAAATGCTGGTAAAGCATCTGATTTTTATGCAGGTATATCATTTGGTTTTGGAGGCTAATGCATCAGAGCATTCTGCAAGAAGAATGGCAATGAAAACAGCATCAGACAACGCATCTGATTTGGGTGAAAAATTAAATTTGCAATATAACAAATCAAGGCAGTCGAGGATTACTACAGAAATCGCGGAGATAAGCGCAGGAGCGGAAGCGCTTCAATAAAAACTAAATTTAATTTTCAAATAATTTTATTTTTTATGACAAAAGGAAAAATTTTACAAATTATCGGACCGGTTGTCGATGTTGAATTTCCAGAAGGATCAAAACTTCCGGATCTTTTTAACGCCTTAAAGACGAAAGGACCGAACGGCGACGTCGTTCTTGAGGTTGTAAAACATCTGGACCCGACGAAAGTAAAAGCAATATCTTTGCAATCAACAGACGGTTTGCAAAGAGGCCTTGATGTTGAAGATACAGGAGACCAGATTTTGGTTCCCGTGGGGCCTGAAGTTTTGGGAAACCTGTTTAATGTTTTGGGAGAGCCTCTGGCCAAGACAGATGTTAAATTTAAAAAGAAATGGCCGATTCACAGGCCGGCGCCAAAATTTACAGAGCAGGCGACCGAAACAGAAGTTTTTGAAACCGGAATCAAGGTTGTTGATTTGATTGCTCCGTTTATTAAAGGAGGAAAAGTCGGATTGTTCGGGGGAGCGGGAGTAGGAAAAACAGTTTTCCTGCAGGAGCTTATCAGAAACGTTGCCGAGGAAGGCGGAGGAGCTTCTGTGTTTGCCGGAGTCGGTGAAAGAACAAGAGAAGGAAACGATTTGTATAAAGATATGTCGGAGTCTGGAGTCATAAACAAAACCGCCCTTGTATTCGGGCAGATGAACGAGGTTCCCGGAGCCAGGGCAAGAGTTGCTTTGTCGGCGCTTACAATGGCAGAATATTTCAGAGATGAAGAAAGAAAAAACGTTTTGCTTTTCATTGATAATATTTTCAGATTTTCACAGGCGGGCTCTGAAGTTTCAACATTGCTTGGAAGAATGCCGAGCGCCGTTGGATATCAGCCGACATTGGCTTCTGAAATGGCGGAATTGCAGGAGAGAATTGCATCAACATCAAAAGGTTCGATTACTTCCGTGCAGGCAATTTACGTTCCCGCAGACGACATTACAGATCCGGCTCCCGCAACGACATTTTCACACTTGGATTCTACAATTGTTTTGTCGCGCGCGTTAACTGAAATCGGAATTTACCCGGCTGTTGATCCGCTGGCATCAACATCAAGCGCGCTTGACCCGAAAATAGTGGGGGAAAAACACTATAAAGTTGCAAGAGGGGTACAGTTAACATTGCAGAGGTACAAGGATTTGCAGGACATTATCGCAATTTTGGGAATTGAAGAATTGTCGGAAGACGATAAAAAAGTTGTAAACCGTGCAAGAAAAATCCAGAGATTTTTGTCACAGCCGTTCTTCGTTGCAGAAAACTTCACCGGACAAAAAGGAAAGTATGTAAAATTGACAGACACGATTAAAGGATTTGAAGAAATTTTGGAAGGAAAACACGATGATATTCCCGAAGAGAATTTTTACATGAAAGGGGGAATTGACGAAGTGGTAAAATAAAAAAGCCCAACACATTGTGCTGGGAAGATTGTTTTTGAATTTACTGGACGGGAAATTCGAAGTGTATGAGAGAGTGCCAGAGGTCTGAGTCGTCGCCTTCTATATGAATGCGAAGGTTGTGTGAATCAACGCCATCGACTTTGACATTATTCGCCGTTCCTCTGATTTTCAGAGCAACTGGCGGATTCAGAAGTACGTTTCCGTCCGTTTGCCGAAAACTTTGCGTCATTCCGATAATTTGTCTTGGCTTGAGCATAGCAATCTCCGGGCAGGTTGGAAAAGAGCAGTTTATTCATATCTCGCAATATATCATATTTAAATAAAAAGTCAAATGAAGTTATCTGTTTATTCATTAAAAAATGTTTTGTTCCAGGGCGAGGCGGTCAGTTTGAACTGCAAAACGGTGACTGGAGAAATCACTGTTCTTGATAACCACGAAACATATATTACTGTATTGAGCACGGGAATAATCAAAATTATTGATAAAGATAATAAAGAGCACGCTTTTCCGGTAAAATCAGGGTTTTTGGAAGTAAAAGACGGCAATGAAGTAAGGTGCATAGTTGAGCAGTAAAACACTGCTCTTTTAAAATTTGTCAGACTGGGCATAAAGGTCTTGCCATATGAACTTGGGGTGCTATCATACAGTCTCTCCTATGTATTTGTTCATATATTCTTAATTGGATAAAGCTAATATGAACATAGGATAGTATTAGCTTTTTATTGTTACCTTTATGCTTTCTGAACAAGAAATTTTAGAGAAAACAGACCAGGAGCTTGTAAAACTTACATTAAAACACAAAGAGTATTATACATTCTTAATGCAAAGATATGAACATAAGCTTAGAAGATATATTCTCCGGATTTCGGGCGGGAGAGCAGAAGACACAGAAGATGTCATGCAGGAGGTTTTTATAAAAGTTTACAAAAATTTAAATGATTTCGACACAAATTTAAAGTTTTCTTCCTGGATATATCGTATTGCGCACAACGAAACAATCACTTTTTTGCGCAAAATAAACAGAAGGCCAACCACCTATAATTTTGAGATAGATGCTGTGAGGGTGCGGTCGATGAAAGAAGATCTTGATCTGGACAAGGATTTTGACCAAAAACAGCTTGCAGGGGACATTTCAAAGATAATTGGCGGAATGGACGTAAAATACAAACAGGTGCTCTTGTTAAGATACATGGAAGACAAGGACTACAAGGAAATTTCCGATATCTTAAAAAGGCCGCCCGGAACTGTTGCAACTCTTCTGCGCCAGGCAAAAGAGAGATTCAAAAAAGAAATTTTGAAAAACAGCCGTCTCCGATAGGGAGATCTATTTTATGCAAGAGGAAAAAAGCGTCATCGAGAAAACGATGCGGAGAATTGAGCTTGAGAGAATCAGGCCAAGATCCAAATTTTATTTCTTATTCATAAATTATTTTTTTTGGTCAGCATTTTTTATGTGCTGTTTTTTTGCGGCTCTGTCTGCGGGCGTTGCATATCATATTGTTCTCGAAGATAGATTATATGGCGTAGACAAAGATATCATCAAAAATATTTCTCCATTTCTGCCGTATTTCTGGGTAGGGCTGACATCGCTTTTTTTGCTGGCCCTGCACCTTGTTTTTAGAAAAACAAAAGGGGGATACAGAATGGAAATATGGCTTGCTATGGCGCTGGGCGTTTTTTTTGTTGGTTTGATGATGTTTGCTTTTGTCAGGGCAGGTATGGCCTATATTGTCCATAATTTTTTTTCAAGATAAAATAAGCAACTATTTTTTTCGTAGTACTTATGTACCGATCGGGAAAAAAATAAATTAAAAAATTTGCTGTATGCTGGATGCTCGACATCCGCCGTAGACTCCGGGGATAGAACTGAAAGTTCTATCCCCGGTTTTTTGTTTGAAAACCAGAAGATTTGGCGTATCATAAAGAAATATGAATTTCAAATCTTTTTTAATAATGGTGCTGACTGCGGTTGTAGTTGCCGGAGTAGGCCTGGTATTAAATTATTACTTAATCTTTAGGGGAAGCATTCCTGTTCTGACCGTGGAAGCGCCAGACCAGACTTTGGGCTGGAAAACATTTGAGAATAAAGGTTTTAGTTTCAAATATCCGGAAAGGTTTGGGGCAAATGTCTGGAGAGCGTATTTCTGGCCGCCAAAGACAGCTGTTTCTTCGTCAAATAATCTTGTTGTTCTTTGCCCGAGCCTATCGCAAGTGTCGGAAACAAAAAAGCGGGAGGAAATTTCTCTTAAAGGAAAAAAGTTTGTTTACCTAAAGGGATCTGGCGTGGGAGCCGGTTCTTTGTATTCAAATTACTGCTACATAACCGAGAAAGATTCAAAATATTATTCAATAGAAGTGCAGATACAATCTCATACCGGATGCTATGAAGGAGGGTGCGGTGCCTACTGCGGAACGCAGTATGAGCAGGAGTGCAGAGAATTCGATCTCGAAAGAGATGTGGAGCCGCTAATACAAAAAATCGCTTCTACTATCAGCTGGAGTCAATGAATTTTGTTTTCAAAAGCATAAAAATACACAGGATTTTTGAAGCGGGAATAATGATAAAAGCGTTTGTTGGGATTTTTGAAACTCTTGGAGGAATTTTGATGGCAGTCTCGGGCCAAAAACTCATCGACAATATTGTTGTGTTTCTGATCAGGCAGGAAATTCTTGATGATCCCAACGATATTATTGCCGGCTATTTTTCCGGCTTGTCGGAAAATTTTTCTTTAAGCACACAGATTTTTGCGGTAGCATATCTCCTTTTCCACGGAATCATTAACGTTTTCCTTGCTGCTGCACTATTGAGGGGAAAAATGTGGGCATATCCTTTGGCAATATGGCTCTTCAGCTCATTTATGGTTTATCAGGCATACAGATATTTTCATACTTTTTCGGGAATTCTGCTGATTCTCATAATTTTTGATGTATTCGTCGTATCAGTTATATGGCTCGAGTTTAGGCGGAAAAAGAGGCGCCTCATAGAAGCCGCATAACTTTTATGGCAGAGGAAAAAAAATTATTGGAGTTTTACGGCAGAGAATGCCAGCCGTGCGTCAGGTTAAGGCCACTTATAGAAAAACTGGAGAGGGAGGAGGGCGTACGCGTTGAAAAAATTGAGGTTTGGCATAACGATGATAACGCAAAGTTGATGGAAGAATACTCTCAGGAAAGATGTCTCGGAGTTCCTTTTTTGTATAATACAAAAACGGGAAAATATATTTGCGGATTGACAGATTATGATACCATAAAAGAATGGGCGCTAGAGTGATATGGGAGAGTTTGGAAGAACAATAATAATCGGAATAATATTAACTGCCGGAGTCGTCCTGCTTGCCCGTTTTTTGTCGGGTTATTGGGGAGGTCCGACCACGATGACGGAAAATCCATTGGAGAAGAACAATGAGCAAGAAGAAAACGGAACGGAAACAGGGAAGGAGATGCAGGTGCCAGCAAATGCCTTGCTTGTTTCAATTAAAAATATCGCTTTTAATCCTCAGTCTATAACGGTTAAAAAGGGGACAACAATAATTTGGAAGAACGATGATGATGTGGCGCATGACGTTAACTCTGATTTTTTTAAATCAGAAGAGATTTCTCCGGGGGAAACATTCCAGACAGTTTTTAACGATTCCGGAATTTACGAATACATGTGCAGCAAGCATCCCGAAATGAGGGGGCAGATAATTGTGCAAGAATAAAATGATTTCTGCGAAGAAAATTATGCCGATTTTGTTTTTTATAATTTTTATTTGCGTTGTTTTCTTCTCAACGGCGGTTTTTACCGTTCTCAGCAGGGGAAAAAGCGGAGAAAGATCGGCGAGCGTATGCATCAAAGGACAGTGCTTCCATGCGGAGATAGCTGATAATTTTTTTAAACAAAGCAGGGGGATGATGTTTCGCGATAACCTGGATCAAAACAAAGGAATGCTTTTCGTTTTTAAAAATGAAGGGCTGCACAGCTTTTGGATGAAAAATACGCTAATTCCACTGGATATTATATGGATTAACGAAGAAAATAAAATCGTTTATGTAAAAGAGAAGGCTCCGCCATGCAAGCAAAGCATTTGTCCGGAATTTGTTTCAGTTGCTCCGGCAAAATACGTTTTGGAGGTGAATGCCGGCATTGCAGAAAAAGCCGGCATAGAAGCGGGCGATACCGCAGAAATTTCTTTTTAATAAAATATAAATAGGCAATTTTTCATACTTAGGCCAGAGAGGTCTTTAAAGGTCGGTTTAGTTTTTATTAAATCGTCTAGCCAGCGGTGTTTCAACCGCATAAAAATGAATAAATTAAATACCATAGACATTGTCGCCTTGATTTTAATTATCGTAGGAGGCATAAACTGGGGATTAATCGGACTGGCCGATATGAATGTAGTCGCATTTCTTGGAGAAGCGCTTGCCAGAATAGTTTATATCCTGGTCGGGCTTGCTGCAATTTATGTTGCGGTCATTTTCCCGAAGCTTGAAAGGAAATAAAAAAAAGCGCCGTAAAGGGCGCTTTTTTATTGCTTGGATTTTTGCGGATTTTTGTGTATAATGCAGACAAATGAAAACAGTAAAAATTTTTAGCATTTTATTAATAGTAATTTCTCTTGCCGTCAGTTTTTGGGCGCTTCCAAAAATGCCTGACAGAATTGCTTCACACTGGGGCATTGACGGGCTGGCGAACGGATACAGTTCAAAGAATTTTGGCTTATTTCTGATGCCGGTTGTTTCTGTGTTTATGCTTCTGTTGTTCTGGTTTCTCCCTGCAATAGATCCGCTGAAGGAGAATATTAAAAAGTTTCAGAAAGAATACAACGGTTTCATATTTTTTATGATGCTGTTTCTTTCGGTTCTGCACGTTTCAACGATAGTGTGGAATCTTGGCTATAGGTTTAATATGTCCCTGGTTGTTCCACCCCTGATCGGAGTACTTATGATTTATTGCGGATATCTGCTGGTCAAATCAAAAAGGAACTGGTTTATCGGGATAAGAACTCCCTGGACGCTTTCAAACGATGCTGTTTGGGAAAAAACAAACACGCTCGGAGGAAAATTGTTTATTGCTTCGGGCCTGATTTCTTTTTTGTCATTTTTCTGTCCCAGTTTCGCATTTCTGTTTCTCCTTGTGCCGATTATTTTCTCATCGGTCTTCAGCCTCGTCTATTCGTATGTTATCTGGAAGAAAATAAAATAAAAAAGCGCCCCGGAAAGGGCGCTTTTAAATTACATAAAAGAACCAGGCAACTAGTATGAGTATCCCCAGGTTTGCAACTTGTCTGAATCTTCATACCAGCCGAGGCCTATGTCTGTGCGGAAAAACATATTCTGCAAAAGTATGTTATCGAGCCGTCCGTATACCTGTTTTCTTGCGTCCTCAACTGTTGTTCCGCATCCCGTTACAACAAGGGCATAACCGGTGTATCCTGCAATTCTCCAGGTGTCTTCGACAAGTTTTACGTCGCCAAGATGAACGCCCTCTAGATTTGGTTTTTTAAAAATTATTGAAAGGTCGTGATAAATTGCCATTTCGTTTTTGTCGCTGTAGGGAAACGGCGGGGTAGAACATACAACTCCTATCTGAAATCCTTTTTTTGTTTTCAGTTCGTAATTTTCGCCCTTAGCAATCGAATACAGAAAGTCTCCCCATTCTGAGGTTATTCCTTCGATCTGCACAGAAATTGTGGGATATCCGAACCTGGCAGTAAACTCCAGCGGATAAATTCCTCTTGCATTGGCGATGCAATTTATATCGATGTATCCGACATATTTTGACTTTGCCAGCTCGTCTTTCATCTTTTCCAGCGTTGTCCTAAATATCGTATTTGATGGCGCCCAATACATCAATGTTCCCATTTCTCCGGTATAAGGACCGATGTCTCCAGGGAATAGTTTCTTATGTTCAAAATTTACATTTATCGGGTAAATAAAATCATTCCCGTTGAAAAATGCGCCTACAGCAATCTCAACCCCCTGCGCAAATTTCTGAAGCTGGAACTGTTCAACTCTTTTTTGAAGAACTTTTTTGTTTGACCTCAGAATTTCGTGCAAATCTTTTCCGTCATCATCTTTTCCCAAAAATAATAACCCTTTTGAATCTGACTGCACAGATCCTGACGGCTTATAAACATATCTTCCGGGATTTTCTTCAATAAATTTTATTGCAGAATCGTAATCGGAAAAATCCCAGTGGGGGAGCGTCAGCATTCCCATTTTTTTCATTTCAGACTGTCCGAATTCCCTGTCTTCTTCAAGTTTATCTGTATACGAGCTTCCACCCACAACAAGTTTCCCCTGGCTTCTAAGTTCGTCTGCAATTGAGCCGAAACCGACATCGTCGAAAACAATAACATCCGCCCAGTCTGTAAACTGCTTCCAGTCTGTCACTTTGTCGAGAAATCCGTCATAAACGTCGGCATCTTTGTCGCTTCTTACGTAAATGCGCACCTGGTGGCCTTCTTTTTTAATTTGCCAGGCGAGGTCGCCCGAAAGACTCTCCAGGCTGACGAATAAAAATTTTCTTTTTTCCGTGTTTCCGTTTGCTGAAGCTGCCATAAGTTTAAATATTATTTGTAACGTTCGTCGTACTCGGCATAAGAGACAGTAAGTTCTTCGCCCTTTTTAATTTTCTTCAATGTTTTAAAATTTGTTCCGTCGTCAACTGTTTTCACATTTGGATTATCCGACATATTCAAAAAAAATGAAATATCTATTCCGTTTAATCCGTATTCAGGAATTTCAAATTCGCCCTTTTTATTCATTGCAAAAAAGTCGCCGATCATTTTTTTAACTTCGGGGTCAAGCTTTTTATACTCATCCGGTCTTATGTTCTGCCATTTTCTTTTCGGAACTCCGAAAAAAGGATTTTTATTTTTTGGAATGTCCCTTATTGCAAAAATTCCGATGCCCTCAATCTTTGACGGGCGGAGCCGGCAGTAAGTATTTTTCAGAATTTCCAGAATTTTATTTTTCTGATTCATAATTTTTTTCAGTATATCACAAAAAAATTTAATGTAAAAAATTTTTTAAATATTTTGCCAAAAAAATCAACAGCAAAAAAAACAACCCCGCGAACGGGGCTGTTTTTGATTCGTGATCAGAATTATCTGCTGAATCTTGGAGGTCTTTTCTTTGACCAGCATTCTCTGCAATAGATTGGTCTGTCAGGGGCTGGTTCGAATGGGAGTTCTGTTATTTCAACTCCGCATTCTGAACACTTCCAGTTTCCCTTTACCATTTCTCTTGGTGCAAAGCCTCCTCCTCTCTGGTTGTCGAATTTGTTAAAAGCCATTTGCTTTGAGATGATTTTGAAGCCATCTCATATTTAATTAAAAGCGACCTTGTTCCTTGGGCGTTTTTTACGCCTTCAGATGACTTTTAAGTCGCCGAACTTTAATTAAGAATAATTAAGATAGCTCCTTATACGTCTAAATTGACTATACTTCTTTTAGGAGGCAATGTCAATGGGAGAGGGATTTTTCCACAGTTTCTTTAATTTAAGGCGTATAAAATGTATTATTAATATGAAGACATAAAAACGAAACGTTTTTGGAAAAACCCCGTCATACTATTATTAAGCCAATTTGCAGAACCGCCAAAATCTCTGATTTTTGCGGGAAGCTTTGGTATTTTTAATGAAAAAAAGCATTTTAATTGTTATCAGTCTGGCTGTCATAATTATCGCCCTTGGCGCTGTTTTGGCGTTTTTGCCGTCTAAACAGCCCGAAAACAATCAGCCGGAAGTGAAAGGAATAAAAATTGATTCTCTCTCAGAAAACCAGAAAATTTCATCTCCTTTGAAAATTACAGGCACAACAAACGGAGACGGTTGGAACGGTTTTGAGGGACAGGTTGGAACTGTTAAATTATTAGATTACAAAGGTAATCAGCTTGCGCTCGGAATTTTGACAGCAACAACAGATTGGATGAATCCTCCGGTCAAATTTGAAACAGTATTGAATTTTTCATCTGACATCGAACAGCCGGGAACTTTGGTTTTTATGAACGAAAACGCAAGCGGTATGCCGGAAAAAAACAAAACATACACTCTGCCTGTAACAATCCAGAAAACAGGTGAAACAGTTGCCGTGAAAGCGTTCTTTAATAACAGCAAACTTGATCCGGAATATTCGTGCAACAAAGTATTTCCGGTTGAAAGGAGAATTCCGAAAACAACAGCAGTCGCAAGGGCGGCAATCCAGGAGCTCTTAAATGGAGTGACACTTTCAGAACAGGATCAGGGATTTTCAACAAGCATAAACACCGGTGTGAAAATACAAAATCTTACGATTGAAAACGGAACAGCAAGAATTGATTTTGACGACCAGCTCGAATTTCAAGTGGGCGGATCATGCAGGGTTTCAGCGATACGAGCGCAGATAACAGAAACATTAAAACAATTTTCAACAGTCCAGAATGTAATTATTTCAATAAACGGAAGGACAGAAGATATATTGCAGCCATAATGCAGTTTAAAATTTTAAAAAAATCTAAAAGTTCCAGGGCAAGATTGGGATTAATCGAAACAAGCCACGGGGTAATCGAAACCCCGTGTTTAGTTCCTGTTGCAACACAGGGCGTTGTCAAAACACTGGACAGCAAGGAAGTCGAAGAAACAAAATCTCAGATTTTAATTTCCAATACCTTTCATTTGCATTTAAAGCCTGGAGAAAAAATAGTTGAAAAAGCAGGAGGTCTCCATAAATTTATGAACTGGCGCAAACCATTAATGACAGACTCCGGAGGATTTCAGGTTTTTTCTCTGGGTTTTGGCAAGGATTACGGCGTGGGAAAAGTGCTGAAATTTTTTCCCGGAAAAGAAGGCGAGCAGATTCGCGAGGACAGCCAGCCTCAGAATATAAAAATTGACGGAAACGGCGTTACTTTCCGCTCTCCGATAAACGGCGATGAACTTTTTATCGGTCCGAAAGAATCAATGAAAATACAGGAAAAACTGGAAGCCGATATTATTTTTGCTTTTGATGAATGCACGGCCCCTCTTTCTGATTTAAATTATGTAAAAAGGGCGCTTGAAAGAACTCATAGATGGGCAGGAATGTGTTTGAAGGCGCACTCTGTTTCAGGAAAAACAAGGCAGGCGCTTTTTGGAATTGTGCAAGGGTCGCATTTTAAGGATTTGCGCGAGCAAAGTTCAAAGTTCATAGATTCTTTAGATTTTGAAGGTTATGGTATAGGAGGAGATCTGGGAAGTAATAAAAAAATGATGCAGAACATTCTAGATTGGACCATCCCAAATCTTAATGAAAGAAAACCAAGGCACCTCCTTGGTATTGGTTATTTAGAGGACATGGAGATGGTGATTAAGTCAGGGATAGACACGTTTGACTGCACAGTTCCGACGCATTATGCAAGAAGGGGGATTGCTTTTACGTCGGAGGGAAAAATTAATTTAAAGCAGAAGAAATTTTTAAAAAAAGACGAATCGCTTGATAAAGATTGCACGTGCTATGTTTGCATGAACTATAAAAAGAATTATATTTCCCATTTGCTCAAAGCGGGGGAGATTACGGCTTTTAAACTGCTGACTTTCCATAATTTGTGTTTTTTTAACGATTTTGTAGAAAAAATCAGGCAAAAAATAAAAAGAGGAGAAATTTAATGATTGAAGTAGTTAAAAACGGTTTCAAAAAAATAAGGGAGGAGCAGGTAAGACTCAGAAGAGAGCTGAGAGACAGGACAGTTTCATATGTTGTTGCCGCCTTGGGGCTGGTTGCTGCCTTGGCGTGGAATGACGCCATTAAAACAACGATAGAATATCTCCTGCCATTAAAATCAAATGCGCTGGCAGTGAAGCTTCTCTATGCTTTTATAATTACGCTTATTGTTGTTACAGTTTCGGTTTATCTTCTGCGCCTGACGGAGGATAAAAAGGAATAACGATTACAAAACACAAAATTCCAACGGCATTGGACGTTCAGCCGCTGGAACAAACGGCTCAACCCGCGCTGAGCCGTTTGTTTATTTGCGCAAATTTGAAGTTATCCACAGAAACGGGCGGTTTTTATAATTGACGCGTTTTCTTATTAATAATAGTATTTAATTAGTAATCATTATTATTAATATTATGAAAGAGGAAAATTATTTAACAACAGAAAGGATTACTTCTCAAAAGGAGGTGATTCTAAACTATCTAAGGAACACAAAATCCCATCCGTCTGCGCAAAAAGTATATGCGGAAGTAAAAAAAGTGCTCCCGCGAATAAGCCAGGGGACAGTTTACCGGGTATTAAGCTTATTAAATAAAAAAGGCGAGGTGCAGGAAATTTCCACAAGGGACATTACTTTTTACGACGGAGACATGTCTGACCACAGCCACTTTATATGCCAGGGCTGTGGAACTGTTTTTGATATTTTTGATGAATGTTCGAGGTGTAAAATTATAAAAGAAAAAAAGACAAAGGTCGGCAAAATTAACAGTTTTAGAATATATTTTTATGGAATATGCAAAAAATGCAAAAAAGGATAATTTCTGCCATGACTGCCATAAGGAAATATTAATTGAAGGAGATGATATACAAAACGGCGTTTTCCTTGCTTATGAGGATTCCGGTGAAATGATAAACATATTTAAATGCAACGATTGCTATAAAAAAAATCCTGCTCTGACAAACTTCAGGCGATGCGAGGTTTATTCGCGAGTGGTTGGCTACATTCGCCCGGTGCAGCAATGGCATACGGGAAAAAAACAGGAGTACTACGAGCGAAAAGAATTCAAAGCGCAAATATAAGTAAAAAAAATCGCATGAATAAAATTAACGAGAAACAATTTTCAGGATTTTTAAAACCGGCGCGATCAGAAAAAAACTGCCGTTTGTGTCTCGCCGAATTCGAAGTCTGGCTCTCAACGCTAAACTTTGCTCCGGAAAGGGAAGAAAAATTACGGAACAAATCTTTTATTTATTGTCCTGCCTGCAAGATGGAAAGCTAAGCTAAAATTAATTGAGTCGGGCGCAGATTATAAAACCCTGTTTTTAAAACAGCGGTTTTTTGTTATAACTACTTAATATGATAAAGTTTTTAGTCGGGACAATTTTATTATTGCTGCCCTTTTTGCTGTGCAGTTTTTTTAAAGATAAAAAAACAGGTTTTATCCTGGTTCTCTTTTTCTCTTTGATCTTTCATTCGCTCTTGGCCGTATTTACCCAATTTTTTGGCGTGTTCTGCTATCAGACAATCTTTTGGCCGACGCTGATTTTTGATTTGGCAATATTGGCATTAATTGTTTCAAAAAAACCGGAAATCCGCTTTGGACTTGATGTGTTTGTTTTTTTGGTTGTGATTGCTTCTTTTCTTGCCCTTTTTCAGGTCCATTATAACTACACAGGAAAATTCAGCATGGCAAATGATCGCGTTCTTGAGTATCACCAGGCCAAAAGCATGAGATATGTTTATCCTTATTTTTCTGACGAATGGTATGCGGTGTCATTTATTAAAGAATCGATATCCAGCCGCTCGTTGCCATTTACAAATCCGTTTAACGGAGAATTCTTTATGAATCCGGAATTCTTTTTCCACTCGTTCATAGCAGAAATTTGCATTCTATTCGGCCTGAATCCGCTTACCCAATACACACTGCTTTCTATTTTTATCAATACGTTGATAATCGTCCTGGCATATCTTTTTTTAATAAAAAATAATATCACTAGGCCTTCGGCTGCCATAGCCGCGCTTTCTCTGCTTTATATAACATCGAGTTCCATTCTTCCGGGCATATGGAATTTGATTCCGGTAACAATGGGGGTGCTTTCTATGCTCTTAGGTTTTAATTTTCTTGCCGCGAATAATTTAAAGATGGCATCCTTGTCCGGCCTCCTGGTCTTGTTTTTCTATCCTCCGCTGATTATTTTTTATATTCTTGCCCTGTTTTCGAATTTGTTTTTAATTCCGGAATTCAGAAAGCGACTTCTAACGTTCAGATTACACATAATAATCTTTTTGTTTGCGATAACAGCACTTTTGGCTCTCTTAATGCTTACACAGGCCAGGCATTTTTTGGCGTTTGTTTCTTCGCATGTGATTTATGCGTCTTATACAAACAACTATTTGCCAAAATTTGATTTCTACCACATAATTCCATGGTGGACCGTATTATTTGCAATTTTAGGCGTTTTCTTTGTTTGGAAAAAAAAGAGATGGCTGATTTTTCTATTTATTCTGGGAGCCGGTTTTTGGCTATTATATTTATTTTCCACATACAGAATTATTATTGGTTTTGAAAGAATCGTACTTGTCTCTTCTGTTATTGTTACTCTTATTTCAGGATTCGGGCTGGACGGGGCAAAGAATTTTTTGTCGTCAAAATTTAAAAAAGCTGCACCGTTTATAAACTATGCTTCTGTTGCTGTTGTGATAATTTTTATAATGAGCTTTCCGAATTATACAAGTTCAAAAAATTGGGAAAAGCTGCACTTGGTTCATCCCGAAACAGATGCCAAGCTGATTCCCATGGCAACGGCTAATAATTACCTTACTTATGATGATCTTGTGATATTCAATTATATCAAGCGGAAAAGGTTTTTAAGCACTCCATGGAAAGGCACGGTCATCGGAGTTGCGACGGAAAATTATCCTGCTTCAACTAAAGGCGGGACAATTACAATGGAATTGGATCTCTATGACAAATTCATGAGAGCTGATTGTCTCAGAAAAAAAGAAATCGTAAAAGAGAAAAAATTGGATTATGTTTATTCTCATCCATTTTTTTGCGAGGGTTTTGAGGAGATTAATAAAAGCTTTGAGGGATTCGTGCTTTATAAGCTAAAAACTGATGATGAAAATTAATAAAGCGGTAAAAAATTTCAGAAGAACGCTTCATCTGAGTTTTTCACTGGCGGCAGCGCAATTTAAGCTCAGAAATGAGGGCAGTTATTTGGGGGTTTTTTGGTATCTGCTTGAACCGCTGTCTTTCTTTGTGATTTTGCTTTTTTTGGGCGGAGTCATTTCCAACACCGCAATTAATAAATATCCGCTATACCTTTTTCTTGGTCTTATCATGTTCAACTTTTTTTTGTCTGTAACAAGTTTTTCCACATCGGCAATGGGCAGTAATTCAGGATTTATAAAATCAATTAAAATCAATCCCGAGTCATTTGTAATTGCTGGAGCGCTGCAATATGCGTTTTCCCACATATTTGAAATAATAATATTTGTGGTTTTTATGCTGATATACGGAGCAAATGCAGTTTTTGTTCTTGCTTATCCTTTGATTTTCTTTTTCTTCTTTCTGCTTGTTTTGGGGATTTCTTTTTTTCTGGCGACATTAGGCGTCTATCTGGTTGATTTAAACAATATATGGCAGGTTGTCGGAAGATTCTTGTTTTTTGCAACGCCGATTTTCTATTTGATTCCGCAGGGCACGCTTCTTTTCCGCCTAAGCACGTTTAATCCGCTTTACCATTATACATCGATTGCGAGGGATATTATTGTGTACGGGGCTCTTCCGCCGCTGCACGGGATGACTGCTGTTGCTGTTGCAAGCATTTTGTTTTTTTTGTGCGGACTTTTCATATTCAGGAAAAATAAAAACAAATTTGCAGAAAGGCTATGATTGATAAAATTGAAAGGATCAGGATTGAAAGCGTTTTCAAAAAATTCAATATTGACTACAGAAAAAACGAAAGCACCCTTTCGAGGTTTTTGGAATTTTTGGGAGGAAAGAAAGAAAAACAGGAAAGGATTGCGCTGGAGAAAATATCTCTTACGGTAAAATCAGGCGAGATTGTCGGAATAATCGGCAGAAACGGGGCGGGCAAAAGCACGCTGTTGAAAATAATAGCAGGAATTTACGAACCGACGAGCGGGATAGTACGAAAAAATGGGTCCTCAATATATTTGATCGCTACCGGCTTGGGTTTGATGCCAAAACTGACAATGCGAGAAAACATTTTTCTTGCGGGGGCAATCATGGGCCTTGACCAGAAGGAAATAAAACAAAGATTTGACCAGATCGTTGAATTTTCCGGACTCGGGGAATTTGTCGATTCAAAAATTTATCAGTTTTCGGCAGGGATGATTGCAAGGCTGGGATTTTCGGTTACGCTGTTCTGCGTTCAGCATCGGAATCCGGAAATACTGCTGATTGACGAAGTCTTTGGCGATGTCGGCGATGAAAATTTTAAACTGAAAAGCATAAAGAAAATGGAGGAGCTGATAAGGGGAGGAGCCTCGGTTCTTATGTCTTCGCACGATATAGATATTCTGAGAAGATACTCGCAGAGAATGATACTTTTGGACAAGGGGAAGATTATAAGGGAGGGCGATCCGGAAGGCGTCATAGACTTTTATCTCAAAAATATTGTATAGTTCCGGTATGGCGGATCTGCTGGAAAAATTCAGCTATACATTGCTGGGGCCGGTTAACGTCCGGGAGGCGTGGAACACCCATATTAAGGTGCGGAAAAATGCCGATGACAGCCTCTGGGAAGGAAAAATTCTGCGGCCGCTTTCTTGTTGTATAGAAAACTTTCAAAATACGGGAAAACCGAGGATTCGTTTTGAATTTTACGATCTGCATCAGCGCGCTATCCTTGGATTCCGTCTGGCAGAACTATGCGGACTGAAAAGTCTGCGCTCAAAAATCATTTCTGCCGGCAGTATATGCGGGTTCGAAAAAATAAATTTCGGATATGACAGAATGGACGACAATGTATTTCTCACCGAATTCGGCGGAGTCCCTCTTTCTGAATATCTGGCGGAATTTTCCGGAATGGAATCAAGCGATATCGCAAACAAGGAGGACGCCATCTTGAGTTTTGTTTTTAATATCTGGATAGGAAACTATGACAACAAGGAGAGCGATTATCTGGTTGATGAAGAAAAAAACCTGATTTCCATAGATTATAATCTTCTCGGACCTGCGTTCCGTTATGACCAGAGGCTTTCTTTGGGATCGTGGATTGATGCATTTGACATTGAGAGTCCTGCTGACACGGGCTGGTGCGTCGGAAACGGAAAAATTTTTGAATATGTGAAGGACAGCGCGCAAAAAAGAAGGCAGCTTTTTGAAAGTGCTGTTAAAAAAATAAATTTCGTCAGCATCAAGGAAATAAAAAAGGCCATGGCCGGCCTTTCTTTCTATTATTACGGGTCGCTTGAAACTATAAACGATATTTTTTTTGATTTTTTGATTGAAAGGCGGTCTTTGCTGAACAAGACAATTGACAGCTGGATTTCCGCCGGATTTCCGCGGGCGGAACTGCCAAAAAACAACATAGTCAGACAATGAACAAAGAACATCTGCTTAGAGCCATAATTATTCTATTGTCTGTCCTGCTTATTGCAGGCTCCTTTAAGTTCTCATCTGGCGCCGGCCTCATGCTTCCGGTGACAGTGTCCTTCTTCTGTTTTTTGATATTTATTGTTTTTGAGGCATACCTGCGGATACAGCATAATATCGACCAGGTTCAATCCGTCAAAAAGCCGTACGAATCCACCGTCAAAAATACAGAGGATGTGGTTTTGGAAAGAGGCCGTTCCACCCGCGTTTCCTTTAAAGAGCCGGAAAGCAGATGGCCGGCGCTTTTGTTGCTTTTAGATATTTTTGCCCTGTACGTAGTTTTTCTGATTATGGGTGTCTCCGGAATAATAATAACAAACGGGTTTTTCCATTACTTGCAGGTTTTTTATTTATTTTGGATTTTTTTGATATTCGGCCTTGGCCTGTATCGCGACAATTTTTTTGAAAACGCATCCGAGATTATTTTTTCGGCGGGCATTTTTACTTTTTTTGCTTTCACCGAATGGGGTATACTATCTTATTTATTTCCCGGATCAGGAGCTCTGCCTCTCCTTCAGTTCTGCATAAATATTTTTTTGTTTGAGGCGGTATTTTTAATATTAAGGTCGGCTTTTATTCTTGCCCGTGAGAAATGGTTCAGAGAAAAAGCCGTCATAATCGGATCGGGCGTGAGGCTGAAAGAAATACTTCCGGCTCTGAATGCGCGCTACAATATATATTGTATTTTTCCGTTCAGCCGGCAGGCCGTGTTCATGGCCGAAGAAATTAAAAAAACGGTGGCAGAAAACAAAATCACAGCTGTAATTGTCGTGCCGGCTCCGGAATTGGAAAAGGAGCTGGTGCAGAATTTTTTGTTCGCTCTGCCTTCGGATGTCAATCTTATTAGTTTTGCAAGCCTGTACGAAACTATAAAAAGAAAAATTCCTTTGGAACATCTTGATGAAGAATGGTTTCTGGAAAATATATCAAGGCGGGAAAAAACAGCCGTCCGCATCATAAGGAGGGCGTCTGATCTCGTCTTTGCATTTTTTCTCTTTTTGATATTTCTTATTTTTCTGCTTCCCTTTATTATAATCATCAGAATGAATTCTTCCGGGCCGATTTTTTACTCTGACTGGAGAATTACGAAGGATGGCAGAAAATTTAAAATGCACAAATTCAAGACAATCGATCCTAATTCCCTAAAAATCATGAAATTCTGCCGGTTTCTGCGCGAGTCCCACGTTGATGAACTGCCCCAGTTTTTAAATATTTTAAAGGGCGATATGAGTTTTATCGGCCCGAGACCTGACCCGTTTGACCACGGGAAAGTTTACGAAAAATGCACTCCGTTTTATTTTAAGAGGCACGCTGTAAAATCGGGAGTCTTCGGCTGGGCGCAGATTAATTTTCCGGCATCAAGAAATGTTGAAGAAATGAAACAAAAACTTGAATACGACCTGTATTATGCAAAAAACCGTTCACTTTTTCTGGATTTGGAAATAATATTAAAAGCGGTAAAAGGCCTTTTTTGGAATTCTCCCGGATTTACGCATTTAGACAATGAACAAAGAACATCTGCTTAGAGCCATAATTATTCTATTGTCTGTCCTGCTTATTGCAGGCTCCTTTAAGTTCTCATCTGGCGCCGGCCTCATGCTTCCGGTGACAGTGTCCTTCTTCTGTTTTTTGATATTTATTGTTTTTGAGGCATACCTGCGGATACAGCATAATATCGACAGGCTTAAAATTCAGCTGGGAGGAAGCACCGTTGAGAATGTGAAATCTGCATCCGGAAAAAATACTATAAACGGTATTTTAAAAAAAACATATTATTTTCTGATGCCTCCGGAAACATTACCGATGGAAATATTTCTTTCATTAAAAAGAAAGCTTACGAAAGGCAGGCTTCCGGATTTTATTATCATTGGGGCAGTAAAAGCGGGGACTAGCTCGCTTTGGAAGAACCTAAAGCAGCATCCCGATATCCAGATGGCGTCAAAATTTTTGAATCGTCCGGGGAAAAATGAAATTGAACGGAGAAAAGAAGTGAACTTTTTTACTTTTGATTACAGATGGTATAGGGGGAAAACTTGGTATGCTTCAATGTTTGATGACAATGAAAAACTTCAGGGGGAAGCAAGTCCCAAATACTTCCATTCGCAAATCTGCCATCAACGGATGCATGAAACCGTCCCGGGCGCGAAACTGATTCTCCTATTAAGAGATCCCGTAAAAAGGGCATTTTCGGAGTTCAATCATATGGTGGAAAGGAAAAAGCTTTACGGCGGAGAAAAAATCCCGACAGAAAATTTTTCGGAGTTTCTTGATATGGCGTTCTGCAGAGGGGATGAAAAAGCATTTGCGTTGATAAAAAGAGGATTTTATATCGATCAGATCGAAAGTCTTCTGAAATATTATCCCCGAAACCAGCTTCTCGTGCTTATTTCCGAACAAATGAATCAGAACCCGCAGGAAGCTTATGACAGAGTTTTTGATTTTCTGCAGGTGAAGAAAATTACAATCAGACACATAAAGGGGGTTAATTCAAGGAGCTATAGGGAGCCACTTTCAATAGATGACGGGAAACGCCTTAAGGAAATATACGCCACCTATAACGAAAGATTATTCGCTTATTTAGGCTATAAAATCAAAGAATGGGAAAAAATATGAAAACAGCAGTAATCACATATATTGATGATTCTTTGCTGGAAAATTTTTTGTGCGACTTTCTGCCTACGCTAAGGAACAGTGCAAATTATTCAGGAAAAATATTTGTGCTTTATTATGGAAAGCAAAAGGAAACGGCAGAGATTGCCGGAAAGAAATTTGATGCAGAATTTATTCTGAAAGAAAAGAAAATGAAAGTTTCTAACCAAAGGAATCAGGATATTGTAGATTTGCTGGGCGAAATGCCTGTGGAAATTACAAATGTGATGTGTGTCGACGGAGGGGATATTTGGTTTCAGGATCCGATCGAAAAAATTTTTAAACATACAAAAACCGGATTTGGATTTGTGGAAGAAGACGAAAAAGCCGATCAGGGGTTTAATCAGGAATGCATTAAAAAAATAAAGGACAGGCACATCAGAAAAAACTTTTTGAACGTTGCACGGAGCTTCAAAACTGCAAACAGCGGGATGATTGCCGGAGAAAAAAACAAGGTTAAGGAAGTTTTGCAAAAAGTTGCGGATCTGACCGAGGCTGTATCGCAGGATTTTTTTGCCTTGGATCAGGCCGTTTTTAATTATGTGATAAGAACGTCCGGCGGTTCATGCGTTTTACCCCAAAGATTTAATTTTACGCTTGCGACCAAACAAAATCAGTTTGAGGTGCAGGAGGGAATTTTTTACGATCAAAAAGGTCAGAAAATCTGCGTTGTTCATAACTGCGGAGGGTACTTCGGCAGATTCTTCAGAAACGGAAGGAGAGATCTGACTTCCACTCCGGTTTTACAAGCGAGGCTTCCCGGCACTTTTTGGGCAGTCACGACTTTTTTTAATTCTGCGAAATACAAAAATAAGCTGGAAAATTACAGAAAATTCAGAGAAGCGCTCAAGTTACAAGGGATAAAGCTTTTGACTGTCGAGTGTGCTTTCAAAGCTAGGGGGTTTGAGCTTTCAAGGGATGACGCGGACATTCTTGTGCAGGTCAGAACAGAAAATGCAATGTGGCAGAAGGAGCGCCTAATAAACATCGGCATGGAAAATCTTCCGGACGATTGCGATAAATTTGCTTGGCTTGATAATGACATTATTTTTCTGAACGAAAACTGGGCGAGGGAGACTTCGGCACTTCTGGAAAATTATGCCATTGTTCAGCCGTTTTCTTCTGTTGTAAGAATGCCCAAAGGCAAATTTCATGTTGAGGAGCCGGAAAAAATCCCATTCGGCAGAAAAAGCGATGTCGAAGGGCTCAGGTCTTATGGGTTTGCCTGCAGGGTCGCTCAGCTTGGCAGGCCGATGATACAAAGGAGAGTGGAGGATTGCGGTCTTTCGGGGTTTGCCTGGGCAGCCAGGCGCGAAATTTTTTCTGAATGCGGGCTGTTTGACAAGTGCGTTTATTCTCCCGCCGGCGATCTTTTTATGGCCTGCTTCTTTTATAACGGGGCAAACTATAACGGCTGGATTGATTACAACGCAAATAAAAGCGTAAAAAAGGCGCTTGAATTGTGGGCGAAAAAAGTCAGAAAAAAAATAAACAACAGCGTTTATTTTGCCGGCGGGACAATCCTTCATCTTTGGCATGGAAATTTGAAAAACAGAAACTATTCAGAATGCAGAAAAATTCTGCTCGAACACGGCTTTGATCCTGAAAAAGACATAAAAAAAGACGCCAGCGGGTGCTGGACGTGGAACTCTTTAAAGCCAAAAATGCACGAAGCTGTCGAAGATTATTATTATTCAAGGAATGAGGAAGGTTCCGTGAAAATAAAGATCCGGCTGATGTATAAAAAAATGTTAAAGCTGAAAAAAGTCAAACAGCATGTTTATTTTGTTTTTGACAGGATGCTTGGCCTAGCAGGAATCGCAATCAGAAAAATTTCTCCGGAATTTTATACGAAAATCAAAAAAACTAAATCGTTTGCGAAAGAGTTTCTTTCATTTTTTTAATGAAGGAATCCGTATCGAATTTTTTTGCCTGCTCCTGGCAGGCATTTTTATATGCAAATGGATCTCTGTCAATTTCTGAGGAAAGATTCTTTATCGCCTTTGCCAGATTTTCTTCATTGATGCCGTTTATCAAAATACCTGTTTTGCCGTCAATGACTGTTTCTTTGTACCCGCCTTCATCTGGGGCAATTACAGGTTTCCCTGACGCCATTGCCTCCACGGGGGTCATTCCGTAATCTTCGTCGATTGCGGTCGTAATAAATCCTTTGCAGCCGGCATATAATCCGATAAGTTCGCGGTCTTCCACCCAGCTTCTGATTTCGACATTGCGGGGGCATATATTTTTGCAGTATTCGGCGTATTTCTGAAAATGTTCTGATTTTTCATAGCTTCCGACAACTATAAGCCGTTCCTCCGGTATTTTCGAAAACGCTTTTAACTGAAGGTCGACTCTTTTATGGTCGATAAGGCGATTGACCGAAAGCCAATATCCTTCGTTTTTTTCGAAAAAGTATTTTTTTGTTTCTGTCGGCGGATAAATAACTTCGGCACTTCTGTTTAAAAATTTTTTTGCTCTTGCCTGCACATTCTTCGAAATACAGACAAGTTTCTGCACGTGCTTTAAATCTTTTTTGTTTAAAAATTTTCTGTATAAGACCCAGATGTCAAAAATATATTTGTTTATGTCTCCCAAATAGGCTCCCGGAACAATATTCTCCCGTATGTATTTATTGAGATCATAAAGTTCGCGGATGGGGGAATAGACATACCAGATGTTAGGCTTGTTGTGCACGGCGCCCGACATAGCCCAGTCCCCGGCGATTATATAAAAATCATATTTTTTTCCGAGATTAAGATTTCTGAATCTCCAGTATGCAAACTCCTGCTTTTGGGGGGCGTTTATCGGAATTGTTCCTATGGAAAAAATATTATCGGTTTCAAACCCCATTTTTTTTATCTTTTCTCGGTCGATGTTTGTGGTGTAAATATCGGCTTTAAGCTCTTTTGCCAGAATCAGATCGACTATCTCTGCTCCGCCGATGTTATCCAAATAATTGTGGAAAATCGCAATTTTCATTATTTTTCCTTAATGCTCAAAATAGAAAGCATAAACGATGAGAAGATGGTCTGCACCCCCAGAGTCGCCAATGTAAGCGCGACTATTGAGTTTCTGATTCCGGCGAAGCCAAAAGACGCTCCCAGCCCTGCCAGTATTATAATCAGGCCTAAAATACTCGCCCTTTCTATGCTCAGATATTTATATACCTTGTCCATAAAAGCCGAGCTTTCTTTTAAATGGGTTATCGAATATGTTTTTGCGAATGCAGAAAAAATTATGAGTTGATAGCCGGCAATGGTCAAAAGGGAGGGGAAAAACATGAGATTGTAAAGATTTTTAAAATAGAACCAGAAAATCAGAAAAGCCCCCGGTAAAAACATCAAAAAGCCGGGAATAAAAAACAAAAAAAGCGGTGAATATAAAAGCATAAAACGCATATGCCTGTAAGAGTCGGCTACGGGTTTTAGTTTTGATTTGCCTTTTCTCCTGTAATAATTAATCGGGAGCTCTTTTATCTTCAGGTTTTTTCTCAGTGCTTTGATGATCATCTCTGAAGCAAATTCCATTCCGGTTGTTTGCAGATTCAGGTCTGCAAATGATTTTTTTGAAATGGCCCTCATTCCGCAGTGGCTGTCATTAATAAAAGTTCCGAAAAACAGCCGCAATGTTCCCGACAGAAGAGGATTGCCAAGCTTATGGGTGAAAGGCATTGCCCCTTTTTCCATTTTTCCGGAAAATCTGTCTCCGATAACAAAATCATATCCTTCTCTTAAATATTTCAGGAAACGCGGCAATTCAGAAAAATCATAAGTTCCGTCGGCATCTGCCATAAAAATATATTTTCCTTTGGCAACTTTTAATGCTTCCAAATATGCGGTCCCATATCCGCTTTTGTCGTGCTTAACTAAAATAACTCCGGCTTTCCGTGCAATTTCCGGGCTGCCGTCAGTTGACGAATCTGAAACAATAATTTCAGTGTCAATGTAATTTTCTTTTACAGTTTTGCTGATTTGAGAGAGACAAAATCCCAGCGCCTTTTCCTCATTCTGACAGGGCAGGATTATGCTGATCTCCGGGGTGTTATTATTCATTAGGTAATTTAACCACAAAAAACTGCAAAACTGAACAACGCGCATCCAAAATTGTGCTATAATATGACCTAATCCCCGTATTACTTATATGAAGAGAGCGATTTTGCTTCTTTTTGCAGAAGCCTTTCCGCGTTTTGCGCATGCACAGGAATTTGGCGGGGAAACCGGCGGTAACCTTTTCTTGGCGATTGTTTTCGGCTTAATATATTTTATCGTTTTATCCGCGATATTCTCCATAATTTTCTGGCTTGTATATCGCTGGATAAACAAAAAATAATATGAATAAAGAATTGTACAAGTTGCCTGACCTCCCTTACGCATATGATGCATTGGAGCCTTACATATCAAAGGAAACTATGGTTTTGCACCACGACAAGCATCATCTTGCATATATTAACGGCGCCAATTCTGCCCTTGAAAAGATATGGAAGTCGCGCGAAGAAAACACCGAAATAGATTATAAATCTGTTTTGAGAACATTAGCATTTAATGCCGGCGGCCATCTGCTTCATGAAATTTTTTGGAAAATACTGGCTCCGAAGGATTCTGGAAAAAACCAGCCGATGGGGGAAATTCTAAAACAGATTGAAAAAGATTTTAAAAGCTTTGAAAGATTTAAAACAGAATTTTCAGAAACTGCAAAATCTGTTGAGGGATCAGGCTGGGCAGCTCTGGCCTTTCATAAGGATCACGGAAATCTCGCAATAATACAAATTGAAAAGCACAACGTAAATTTGTATCCTGAACAAAAAATCTTATTGTGCCTGGATGTGTGGGAGCACGCCTATTATGTTGATTACAAAAACGACAGGCCAAAATTCATTGAGAATTGGTGGAACTTAGTAAATTGGGACGAGGCAGGGAGAAGGATGTCTCTATAACGTCGTGGTTCTTATGCCGGCGCGCCGCCGGCTTTTTGTTTGATTTTTGCGATGTAAAGATTTAAAATAGACTAAATTAAATCATATGATCACCTTAGAAGACATAAAAAAAAATTCGCAAATACTCCAATATATAAAGCAAACTGAAAAAACGCTTTCAGAACTTTCTTTTACCGATCATGGTTTAAGACACCTCGAACTTGTTGCTGAAAGAGGCAGACAGATTGCAAAAGCCGTGGGTCTTTCTGAACGGGAGGGGGAGCTTTCGGCCGTTGCCGGATTTTGCCACGATATAGGCAACTTTTTAAGCAGGAGCCATCATAATTATTTTGCTGCTCTTTTGTTTCATCAGATTTTTCAGAACGATTTTTCTCCCGAAGATATGGGAATTCTGATGCAGGCAATTTCCAACCACGACAAACAGCAGGAAGATATGGCATTTATGAACGCTGTTTCAGCCGTTGTTGTTTTGGCCGACAAGTCCGATGTTCACAGGTCGCGCGTTACAGTGACAGATATCGAGCATATAAAAAAAGATATTCATGATAAGGTGAACTACGCAACTACAGAGAGCAGTCTGAAAATTGAGAAATTTAAAAAGAGAATCACCCTTCAACTCAAAATTGATACAAATTTTTGTCCAATTATGGAATACTTCGAAATTTTTACCGAGAGGATGATGTTTTGCCGGAAGGCCGCTGAGTTTTTGGGATATGAATTCGGGCTTGTCATAAATAAATTCCGCCTGCTTTAATGGACAGAAAATTTTATGTGGTCTGCGAGAATATCAGGAGTCTTGAAAACGTCGGTTCAATTTTCAGGACAGCCGATGCAATAGGCGTAGATAAAATTTTTTTGTGCGGAATTACCGGAAAACCGCCCCATCACAAAATTTCAAAAACGGCATTGGGGGCTGAAAAAAATATTCCATTTGAATATTGTAAACAGACCTGGCGCGTGGTTGATAAGCTTAAAAAAGGGGGAGTTAGAATAATTTCGTTAGAGCAGGACAACAGGGCAGATGATTATATAAACTTTAAACCGGAATTTCCGCTGGCGCTTGTAATAGGCCATGAAGTGGATGGCATTAAAAAAAAGACGCTTGATAAATCGGATAAAATAATTTTTTTGCCTATGCGCGGCAAAAAAGAGTCATTAAATGTTTCGGTAGCTTTTGGGGTCGCAGGCTACCACATAAGCAAATATAAATATAAATACAAATAAAACTAAAATATGAATTTTCAACAATTATCAGATGCTCAGCTTATAGGCATCATGAACAACCCCACCGCAGTAACTCTGCTGGCGATTTTAGCAGTTTGGGCGCTTATCTGGAAGGGAATAGCTCTCTGGAAAGCGGCAAGAAACAGTCACAAGGCATGGTATATTGCATTGCTCGTGGTTAATACCGTTGGCTTGCTGGAAATAGTTTACATATTTTTCTTCAGCAAAAAAGGCAAGCAGAATTAAATATGAAAGATACAACCTTATGTCTGCTTTTGGATGATAGAAATATTCTTCTTGCAATGAAAAAAAGAGGTTTTGGAATTGGAAAATGGAATGGGGTTGGCGGTAAAATTGATCCTGAAAAAGGAGACAAAACCGAAGTTGATGCAATAATAAGGGAAACAAAGGAAGAGATAGGGGTGGATTTATTAAATCCAGAAAAAGTGGGCATTATGAGATTTAGGTTCCCGTATAAGCCCGAATGGGACCAGGATGTACATTTGTTTTTGGCAAAAAATTGGGAGGGCGATCCGAAAGAATCCGAGGAAATGAAACCCGAATGGTTTGCCTTCAATAAAATCCCATTCAGCCAAATGTGGGATGATGATAAATATTGGCTTCCTTATGTTTTGGCGGGCAAAAAGATATATGCCGAATTTACATTCAGTCAAGGAGAGAAAATTGACAAGCATAAAATAGAAATTATTTAAAAGCAAGGCCCGGGTTCTCCGGGCTTTTGTTTTAAAGTCAGGCAGGGGGTATGTCGTATTACTTTTGATGAATTATGAGCATTAAAAAAATTGTATTTCTATCATTTTTAGGAGCATTGTTCGTGCCGTTGTTAGCAGGGGCGCAGATCGGCGGAGCGGTAAATTATAATTGTCGCACGGCTATGTACTGGGCAAACGGAAATCCGGGGTACTGTAATACGCAATATTACAACGGTCAGTATCAAGCGGGATACCCATACCAGTATCAATATCCGCAATACCAGTATCAAATGACATATCCTCAGCAAAATCAGGCAGTGGTTTATCCGCAGTACAATCAACAATATACTTATCCTCAATACCAGGCAGCCGTTGTATATCCGCAATATACAGGAACTCAGAATATAATATATCCATCTAATAGAAACATAGTTTATCCGCAAAGAATTTATGAAAGATATCAGGATCCTGATTACGCTTATACAGGCGGGAAAGACAAGAATTATTACAATTACATGAATATTCCGCATTATGTGACCCGGCCGGATGGATCAGCTGTTTATTTCCCCGGAGCGACAAGGCCTTAACTGTTGACACAATATTATTATCTGATATACTGAAAACCGACTAATATAGTCGGTTTTTATTTATGATGAAGATTTCGAAGAAAACGCAATATGGTTTGAGAGCGATGATCTGCATTGCCAGAGAATATGGGGCAAAAACTCCGATTACTGTAAAATCGATATCTGAAAAAGAAGCGATTCCTTTTGATTTCCTGGAAAAAATTGTTTCCCGCCTGGAAAAGGCAAGTCTAGTTAAGGGAAGAAAAGGGGTGCAAGGAGGATATATGCTCTCAAGGCCGCCGGCGAAAATAAGTGCGAAAAACATTGTTTCTGCGCTTGAGGAAAATGATGCTCCGGTCAACTGCAGGTTATGCGGAAGAAAAAGCGTTTGTTCTTCCAAAAATGTGTGGAAAAAAATTGAAAACTCGCTGAACTCGACTTTAAATTCAATTACACTTCAAAGCTTGCTGAAATGAAAAAAATTTATTTAGATTATGCATCCACTGCTCCAGTTGACAGGCGCGTGATTAAGGCGATGTCGTCTTTTTTGGGTGAAAACTTCGGCAACACAATGTCGTTGCATTATTTTGGACAGGAATCAAAAATCGCTTTGGAACAGAGCAGAAATACAGTTTCCGCTTTTATTAATGCTCAGCCGAATGAGATTATTTTCACTGGATCTGCAACAGAAAGCAATAATACTGTTTTAAAAGGAATTGCTTTTGCCAACAAAGAAAAAGGAAATCATATTATAATTTCGTCCATCGAACATCCTTGTATAAATGAATCTGCCAAATGGCTGGAAAAACAAGGCTTTAAAATTACTCAAATCGGAGTGGACAGATACGGAATGGTCAATGCAACTGATATTAGAAATGCGATAACAGACAAAACCGTTTTGGTTTCAGTGATGCATGTATCAAACGAAATTGGAACTATCCAGCCAATCGGGGAAATCGGCGCAATTTGCAGAGAAAGAGGAATATATTTTCACACTGATGCCTCGCAGTCCTTCGGGAAAATTCCGATAGATGTCAAAAAAATGAAAATTGATTTATTAACTGCAAGTTCGCACAAAGTCTATGGTCCCAAAGGAGCCGGTCTGCTTTTTGTTCGGGAGGGCATTAAGATGGATCCCTTATTACATGGGGGAGGACAGGAAAATGGAAAAAGATCTTCGACCGTGAATATTCCTGCCATTGTTGGTTTTGCCAAAGCAGTTGAAATTTGCAAAAAGGAAATGAGAAGTGAAAATGCAAGGCTCGCAAAACTGCAAAAAAAACTGATAAAAAATCTTCTCAAAGTAAAAAACTCCGGCCTTAACGGCCATCCCGGAGAAAGGATTGCCAACAATGTTAATCTGTGGTTTGCATTTACAGAAGGCGAATCTCTGGTAATGCAATTGGATATGTATGGAATTGCGTGCTCAACCGGGTCTGCCTGTTCGTCAATGACGCTGGAACCGAGCCACGTTCTTATTGCAACCGGGCTGAGGCCGGAACAGGCGCACGGCTCGTTGCGAATATCAATGGGAAGATGGACAAAAGAAAAGGAAATAGATTATTTATTAAAAATATTGCCCAAAATAATTAAAAGAATCCGGGAAATTTCGCCTTTTAAGGAAGAGGCGTTTGTATAATATGGAAAAAAAAATTTGCGCAGGGCTGTATACGCAAAAAGTCCTCGAAACTTTCAAAAATCCGCATAACTACGGAAAAATCAAAAATGCCGACGGGATTGGCAAGGTGGGAAATATCGTATGCGGAGACGTAATGTGGCTTTATATAAAGGTTTCGAAAAAGAATGGAAAGGAAATTATAAAGGATATAAAATTTGAAACCTTCGGATGTGTAGCAGCGATTTCTACAAGCTCAATCATTACAGATCTCGTAAAAGGAAAAACAATTGAAGACGCGCTGAAAACCACAAAAGACAACGTAATTGAATCCCTTGGGGGCTTGCCGAAAATAAAATACCATTGTTCTGTTTTGGCTGTGGACGCTCTCGTTGAAGCTATACATGATTATTTCTTTAAAAACGGAAAGAGCATTCCTGAAAATTTGGCAAAAAGGCACAAGTTAATACAGAAAGCAAAAGATATAATTGAGGAAAAATACAAAAAATGGGCAAAGTAAAAGGGTTGACGGATTCAAATTTTTTTGATAAAATATTCGTATAACAAAATGCGGCGGGGAGCCGCATTTTTCAAATTGGCTTAGCTTTCAGGAGAATGAGTTGTGATGAAAGAAGGCTTTAAAATTGCCGATGAAGAGCACCTTGAGAAAGTAATTTTGTCGTTAAAAAAAGCAATTTCGGGAATTCAGGACGAATACCTTGTTGCCAGGTCATTGCTTGTGGTCGTGTGCATGACACGGGAGGAAGAAGACGTAAGAAAAGCACATGAAGCAGTTTGCGGAAAAAATATTGTAATCGACAAGGCCAGGTACTTAGATGTACTCGTAAAAATCCTTTCAGAAAAAGGCCTTTTCGGCGAGGCTCGCGGAATCGCGAGAGAAATGGAAGGGATGGATAAGTTCTGGCATCACGATGCCAGACTGTGGATACTAAGATTTTCCGGCCTGGAGGAAGACAGGGAATCCTGTGAAAAAGCGTTTGATGAAATCATATCAAGCCATGCAAGAGCTGAGGCCTATGCAAATCGTAATTTGCTTTTGACCCGCCATCTTGTCAGAGGAAAAAACAGATCAAAATATTTTGCGGAAATCACCGCTCTTATCCGTCTCCTTAATGAATTTAAAGGAATTGAAGATGCGCATCGGATCGGCATAAAATATGCAAGTGCCGCCCTAAGGTGGAAAATTGACGAAATAGTCTCGCGGCTTGCGGGAAGTACGACAGAATAGTCCGAAAGGACAGCGCCGGAGAGGAATCCTTTCCGGTTTTTATTTATTTTGCTAGGATAATAAAATGAAAAATGTAAATAAAAAAGTAATTGTGGCGATGTCGGGCGGTGTGGACAGTTCTGTTGCAGCAGCTTTGCTTAAGAAACAGGGCTATTTTGTGATTGGAATTTTTATGAAATTCTGGAAGGATCCTTCGGCGGACTCAGGTCAATCCGGCGAAAACAGATGCTGTTCTGTTGAATCGGAAAAAATTGCCCGGCTTTCTGCAAAAAAAATCGATATTCCCTTTTATGTTGTAAATGCGGAGAAGGAATTTAAAAAAGCGGTGGTAAATTATTTTTTGGATGAATACAAAAAGGGCAACACTCCGAACCCGTGCGTTCTCTGTAACCGGGAAATAAAATTTGGACTGCTTATGCAAACGGCCCTTAAATTGGGGGCGGATTTTCTTGCCACAGGCCATTATGTGCAGATAAAAGACGGTAAGATGTTTGCAGGTTCGGATAAAGAAAAAGACCAGTCATACTTTCTGTGGATGCTCAAGCCCCCCCATGTTCTGCGCCTTAAGTTTCCGGTCGGAGCGCTTAATAAGACGAAGGTCAGGGCATTGGCAAGGGAGTTCGGGCTTCCCGCGGCAGAATCGCCCGAATCACAGGAAGTCTGTTTTATTTCGGGAAAAACAAATGATTTTTTAAAAAAATATCTGAAGAAACTGCCGGGAAGAATTGTTGACATGCGGGGCAGGACAATTGGAGAGCATGAAGGATTATGGTTTTATACGATAGGGCAGAGGAGAGGGCTTTCCCTGGACCAGAAGTCCGCATTTAAAAATTCTCATGGCAGTACAAAGCCGTATTTTGTCGCAGGAAAGGATTTTAAAAAAAATCTGCTCGTGGTTTCAAACGACCAGTCAGATCTTCTTAAAAAAGAGGTTGCTCTTAAAAATGTAAATCTGCTTTCAGGGCAGAAGTATCCGTTCAGGGCAAAAGTTAAAATCCGCTACCGGCAGAAGCCCGCCGATGCGGTAATAAGCAGAAACAAAATAGTTTTTTCAAAACCGCAGAAAGGGGTTACTCCCGGACAGTCGGCTGTCTTTTATATAAACAAAGAGATGATAGGGGGAGGAATAATCAGGTAGAATTTGACAAGGTTTTTTATTTTGATATGATTGACCTATACCATAGGTGTAGGTCAATGAAGAAAAGCTGCGCATGCAAAAAATCAGTCAGCCATAAGAGATGCAGGTGTCCGGAAAATTGCGCCTGCGTCAGCGACCGCCTTTCTGAGGTGAGAAAGTGCGCGTGCTCTTTTGCATATAAAAATAACAAATATTTTTGCGCCGGATGCTGCAACCACAATGACGGGTGCATTTGTCCGCTCGTCGAATAATAATATTAAATTAAAATCGTATGACTATAAATAAGCAGGCGACTTTGATAAATTTTAAAAAAGCCAACAGTTTGACTGCAAAAATCATAAGCATGATCGAGAAGGATGAGTACTGCATTGATGTTATGCAGCAGAATTTGGCTGTAATCGGCCTTTTGAGGTCAGCCCATGAAATGCTCATGGAGAATCATCTAAACTCGTGTTTTAAAACGGCAATGGCCTCAAAAAACGAAAAAAAGAAAAGGGAAATGACGGACGAAATTTTAAAAGTAACCAAAATTTTCAACAAATAATATGCCAAAGGAGCAGTTGTATAAAGTCAAAGGAATGCATTGTGCATCGTGCGAAATACTCATCGAAAAAAAGATGCTGGAACTCGAGGGTGTTAAGGCTGCAGATGCGTCAACCCATAAAGGGGAGGTAATAATCGAATACGAAGGGGAAAAGCCCGATGAAAAAAAACTGAACACGATTTTTTCCAAGGAAGGGTACAGCTTTTCTGAAAATGAAATTTCAAAGAAAGAGGAAAAGAAAAATACTATGAGTCCGACGCTTTTTGCGTTTGATATCGCGCTATTTATTATTATTGCTTTCTTGTTTTTGGACAGAGCGGGAATTTCAGGCCTTTCGGGCGTCAGCTCCGGATCGTCAATCCCTGCTTTCTTCATTTTCGGTTTGCTTGCGGGAATTTCAAGTTGCGCGGCGCTGGTCGGGGGAATCGTCCTTTCCATGTCAAAGCAGTGGCTTGAAATATATTCAGAAAATCAAAAGTTCTCAAAAAAAATCCAGCCCCATGTAATGTTTAATGCAGGAAGGGTAGCTTCCTATGCTCTCTTCGGCGGTCTTCTCGGTCTGGTCGGCTCAAAACTCCAGTTCTCATTGCAGGCAAGCTCATTTCTGATAATTGCAATCTCTTTTTTAATGGTCGCAATGGGCCTGCAGATGCTCGGCGTAAAAGCATTCAGAAAATTTCAGATAGCTCCTCCGAAATTTATCACCAGAAATATTGCAGACGAAAGAAATTTTCAGGGAAAGCTGATGCCGTTAATAATGGGCGCTTTGACTTTCTTCCTGCCTTGCGGGTTTACAATCACAGCCCAGGGAATCGCACTTTTGTCGGGAAGCTTTGTAAAAGGATCCCTGATAATGTCGGCGTTCGCCCTCGGGACGGTTCCCATGCTGATGCTTATCGGGCTTTCAAGCGCAAAATTTTCGTCAAAACCTCATTTGGCTGAAAGGTTTTCCAAAATTGCCGGATTTCTGGTTTTGTTTTTTGCGCTTTTCAATATAAACGGCCAGCTGAATGTCCTTGGATTCTCCGGAATAAATTCTCTCTTCGGTTCGGGCGAAAGCGCCAAAGTTGAAAATCTTCCGCCAATGGTCGAGGGAAAACAGATAATAAAAATGGAGGCGTCGGCATCAGGTTACAGCCCGAATTATTTCAAGGTGCGCGCAAACGTTCCGGTAAGATGGGAAATCACAGACATCGGCACAAGCGGGTGCACGAATGCGGTTATTTCGAGAAATTTGTTCGACGGGCAGGTGGATCTCGAACCGGGAAAACTTTCGGTGAAAGAGTTTACCCCCGCAACTCCCGGCAAATACAGGTTTTCCTGCTGGATGGGAATGGTTTCCGGAACGATTGAGGTTATAGATGAAAACAGCGGAAACGCAGGAAATGATTCATCTTCAAATGAAGCAAACTCAAACCCGGGTAACGTTGCTTCCGCCTCCGCGTCCAATTCCTGCGGAGGGTCATGCGGAGGCTCGTGCGGATGCGGAGGAAAAAAACCATCCGGATCGGGACAAGGAGCAAGCTGTCATTAAAAACATGAAATATACAAAAACATCAACGTTAAAAAATATCCTGGATAAAAAGGGGGCAGGCGAAGTCTTGATGAAAAACGGGGTTCCGTGCCTTTCGTGCCCGATGGCATCGCTGGAGCTGGAGCATCTTCAGATCGGACAAGTCTGCAAAATGTACGATCTGCCTCTTGATAAAATATTAGAGGAATTAAATGAGCCTTCAAAAAAGGTAAAAAAATAATGGAGGAGAAAAAAATATTGAAAATAAAAGGAATGGACTGCGCTTCGTGCTCAGCTTTGATTGAACATGCGCTAAAAAAGGAAAAGGGCGTAAGTTCGGCAAATGTAAATTACGCGTCGGAGAAAGCGCATGTGAACTTTGATCCGGAAAAAACGAGCGCTGAAAAAATTGAAAAAGTTATCAACGGCCTCGGATATTCTGTTGAGAAAGAAGAAGAGATGGGTCACGGCCACGAACATCATCATAGGCCCGAATCGAAAAGCGAAATCAAATCATTGAGAAATCGCTTTTTTTTGTCTTTGTTTTTCGGTTTGCCGGCAATATACATGGTGATGGGTCCGATGGTCGGTCTTCCGCGCCTGCCGATAGATGAAAAAAACGGTATTTTTTTGCAGGCTTTTCTTGCAACGCTTGTAATAGCTGCGTGTTTTAACATCTGGGAATCCGGGCTGAAGAAAGTTCTGAAATTCGGGCCGAATATGGACACTCTGATTTTCGTCGGCACGGCGACGGCCTATGTTTACAGTATGGCAAATGCGATTCTGCTTTTTTTCGGGCGGGAAATTCCGATGGAAAATTTTTATTTCGAATCTGCAATTTTTATTTTGGTTTTTATTTCTCTCGGAAAATATCTTGAGGCAATTACAAAAGGGAAAACATCGCAGGCGATCAAGAAGCTGATCGGCTTGCAGGCAAAAACCGCTGTTGTAATAAAAAACGGAGAAGAAACTGAAATTCCCATCTCTGACGTAAAGGCGGGGGACATAATAATAGTAAAACCCGGAGAAAAAATTCCCGTTGACGGAATAGTCATAGACGGATATTCGGGAGTGGACGAAAAAGCAATCACGGGGGAGTCTATTCCAGCCGAAAAGAAAAAGGGCGATTCTGTGATCGGAGCCACAATAAACAAAACAGGAGTTTTAAAGTTTCAGGCAACAAAGGTGGGCAAAGACACAATGCTTGCCCAGATTATAAAAATAGTCGAAGATGCGATGGGTTCAAAGGCGCCCATCCAGTTTCTTGCAGACAAAGTTTCATTTTATTTTGTGCCGATTGTCCTGGTTCTGGCAGTTCTGTCTGCCGCGGTCTGGCTTTTACTTGGATATTCGTTTGTTTTTGCGCTTACTGTTTTTGTGGCGATTCTGATCATTGCCTGTCCTTGCGCACTTGGGTTGGCCACTCCCACGGCTGTGATGATGGGCACCGGTCTGGCGGCCGAAAGAGGGATTCTTATAAAATCCAGCAAGGCTCTCGAAACCGCCAAAGACATCGATATTTTTGTTTTTGACAAAACAGGAACTCTTACAAGGGGGGAGCCGGTCGTCACAGACATTGTTCCTTTGGACGGACAGTTCAGCCAGAGCGAAATATTAAGGATAGCAGGCTCTGCTGAAAAAAATTCCGAGCATCCGCTTGCCCAGGCAATAGTCAATAAGGCAAAAGAGGGCAAAATAAGCCTCGCAAATGCAGAAAAATTCAGCGCCGTGCCCGGCAAAGGAGTAAAAGCCGTTGTAGAAAAAAAACAGATTTTGCTCGGAACAAGAAATCTTCTCGCAGAAAATGGTATCGGAGCGAAGTCTTTTGAAAACAGGCTCTTTGCGCTCGAAGACAACGGCAAAACAGCAATATTGCTGGCTGTGGGGAAAAAAGTCGCCGGAATTTTGGCTTTGCAGGACGTCCTGAAAGATCATTCTTACGAAGCTCTCGAAAAGATACACAAAATGGGAAAGGAAGTTTATATGCTGACGGGCGACAACAAGCGCGTCGGGGAAGCCATTGCAAAACAATTGAATGTAGACAAGGTTCTCGCCGAGGTCCTGCCTCACGAAAAGTCAGATGAGATAAAAAAACTTCAGCACAAAGGAAAAAAAGTTGCCATGATCGGGGACGGAATAAATGATGCTCCGGCGCTGGCGCAGGCAGATCTTGGGATTGCTTTGGGATCTGGGACGGATGTCGCCATGGAAACGGGCGAAATTGTCCTTATCAGAGATGATTTGCGCGATGTGATTTCCGCCATTGATTTAAGCAGATATACGCTGACCAAGATAAAACAAGGCCTGTTTTGGGCGTTTTTCTATAATGTTGTGGGAATTCCCGTCGCTGCAGGGGTGCTTTATCCTTTTTTTGGGATTCTTTTAAATCCGGCAATCGCAGCTGCTGCAATGGCATTTTCATCTGTCAGTGTCGTGCTTAACGCGCTTTCCATGAAAACATACAGCAAAAAGAAAATCTAGTATTGCGTTCGGAGGTTTTTTAGGGTTTAATGGAATTAATATAATAATTATTCTAAACAAATGGATATCAAAGCATTTTTCGCAAACAAAAGAAATCTCGCATTGGTTTTGGTTGCGGCAGTTTTAATAATTACAGGAGGGGGGTTTCTGCTTAACCGTTTAGGATTATTAAATATGCAGAGCGTGGAAGTTCCAAAAGGAATAATTCTTTTTTATGGGAACGGATGTCCGCACTGCCAGCAGTTGGAGGAATTTCTTACAGACCACAAAATTAATGAAAGGGTGAGCCATACAAAACTTGAAGTCTTTGAAAACGAGTCAAACGCGCAGATACTTTTGGAAACCGCAAGAAGATGTAAAATTTCAGACGACCAGATCGGGGTTCCTTTTCTTTGGGACGGGGAAAAATGCTACCTCGGATACCCTGACGTTGAAAAGTTCTTTAGAGATCAATTAGTAAACGGCTAAAATGTTTAAAAAAACAACTTTTTTATCAGGTGTAATTTTTTGCGGACTGGCTTTGGCAAATTTTGCGAAAGCTGTCTGCCCTGTGTGTGTTGTTGCTGTCGGTGCGGGAGTAGGCTTGTGCAGGTGGCTCGGAGTTGATGATACAATTTCAGGGCTTTGGATCGGAGGGGTTACACTGGCGCTGGCTATGTGGACTGTTTTCTGGCTGAAGAGTAAAAAGTGGAGCTTTAAATTTGATTGGGCGTTAGTAACTGTTGCTTATTTTGGACTTGTTCTATTTCCCTTGTTTGCATACAAAATCGTAGGTCATCCTAATAACAAAGTTCTTGGGGTTGACAAGCTACTGTTTGGAATAGGCGCAGGAGGCGTTTTGTTTTTGTTAAGCAGTTATATAAGCTCATATCTGAAAAACAAAAACGGAGGGAAGGTTTATTTTCCCTACCAAAAAGTCGCAATTCCGGTAATTGTCTTGATTATTGCCAGCGGAATTTTTTATTTAATAATCAAATGCTATTAACATGGAAATAGACGATAAAAAAATAAACGAATTTATAAAAAAAGTAAACGAAAGCAAACAGGAAAAAATGGACCTGTCCTCTGACGAAGATCTTTCAATTGCAATAATGAATCTTATTTCCATCGAAGAACATTTTTTCTTTACTGCGGAAAAAACCGGAAAATCGGAGTATTTTGATTTGTTGAACGCTGCGCGGGAAATGCGGAAATCTCTTCTCAAGAAGATAATCAAGGACTATGAAGGCGAAGTCTGGTGCATCTCAAAACATCTTTTGGCAGCTTCGATGAGGCTTATGGAGGTTGGAACAAAAGCGCTGGGGCGGGGGAAAAAACAGGAAGCAGAAGATCTTTTTAAAAAAGCGTATGAACTTTATTCATTGTTCTGGGGGCTGAATCTGAAAATGGTAGATTTGGGGGACGTTAAAAAAATAGAAGAAAACCAGATTTCAAAAAAAGACGACGACAAAAAAACAGGCATAATGGGAAAGCTTGGAAAAATGGTACAGTATGTTATAGACTGTTGCAGGGAATAATTTAGATTTGAACGGCTCAGGCGGTCATACACCGTATGAGCCGTTTTTGTTTGCAAAAAATTATTGTATAATTAAGCAAATACTAAATTATTTTTTCAAATATGTTCGGATTAAACAAAACAACTCCAAAGTTTTGCGAATTAAAGGGAAAAGTAGCAATCGTTACGGGGGCAGCCAAAGGAATGGGAAAAGCCGATGCAATAAAATTTGCAAATGCAGGCGCAAAAGTTGTCCTTGCAGATATTTCCCAGCAGGAATGCGAATCTGTTGCCACAGAAATTAAGAAGATGCGCGGAGAAGCGATAGCAGTAAAATGCGATGTGAGTAAGAAAGCAGATGTTGATACGGTCGTTTCAGAAGCAATTAAAAAATTCGGCAAAATTGATATTCTGGTGAACAATGCGGGAATTTTTCCGTTCGAACCCTTTCTGCAAATGCCCGAACAAAACTTTGAAAAAGTCATCGACGTAAACCTTAAAGGAAGCTTTTTGATGGCCCAGGCATGCGCAAATGAAATGGCAAAGCAGAAATCCGGATCAATCATAAATATTACATCAATTGCGATGGGGCAGGTTGGCATGGGATTTGCCGGCCTTTCCCATTATTGCGCATCAAAAGGCGGAATGGTGGGAATGTCTGAAGCTATGGCTCTGGAGCTTGCTCCCTTGGGAATACGTGTAAACTGTATTGCCCCCGGAGCCATTGATACGCCCGGCGCTTCTTCAACAAGATTGGATGTAAAGCAAATGGAGGCGATGCTTGCTCCTATTCCGATGAAAAGAAAAGGGAGCGCAGAAGAAGTCGCAAACGCAGTGCTTTTTCTTGCCTCAGACGAGTCATCTTATATGACCGGATCTGTGATGATTGTGGACGGTGGCTGGTGCGCAAATTAACAAAAAAGCTCAAATTATGTTTGACAAGAGTTTTTGATGGTATAAAATAGTCGTAATACTGTGAATAACTCATTTTTGAACCAAACCAAGGTCGAAGAACTCTATTAATTTTCAAAATTCAAACTCATGTCAACAGAAGCTTATTGCGTAAAATGCAAGGCCAAAAGAAATATGAAAGATGAGAAGGAAGTGGAAATGAACGGCAAAGGCGGAAAAAAGAGGGCAGCCATGACAGGTACTTGCGAAAAATGCGGAACAAAGATGTTCAAGATAATGGGACTGAAATAATATAAAGCCGCCTGAACTGAGGCGGCTTTTGCGTATGAAAAAAATTCCGGCAACAATCTGTATTGCCCTTTTTGCTCTTAATTTTTTTGCCTGGCAGGAAGTATTTTATCTGCAAAGGCCGAAACTGCTGGAGGTTGTTTTCTTTGATGTTGGGCAGGGTGATTCGGCACTTATAAAAACTCCGGAAGGACGCCAGATTTTAATCGACGGGGGGCCGGATTCGTCTGTTTTGGAAAAGCTTTCACAGGAAATGCCTTTTGCAGACAGAACAATCGACGCAATAATTCTGACGCATCCCGAAAAAGACCATTTTACCGGATTTCTGGATGTTCTTGAAAGATATGATGTGCAGTATGTTTTCTGGACAGGGACAAGGAGCGACAATGCAGAATATAAAAAATGGACAGAGGCGGTTGAAAATGAGAAGAAAAATATCTGGCTTGCCGGAGGAAAAAAAGAAAATACAAAAATTTTTGAAATAAAAAAGGGCGCAAACATCAGGGCGGGAAATGTTCTGATTGAAACTCTTTCTCCGGAAGAGAGCTTCAGTGGTGTTAAAATGAAAAATTCAAGCAATGATTCAGGAATTGTTTCTCTTCTGAAATACGGTGAAGTTTCATTTCTGTTTACAGGGGATATTGCTCAAAAAACAGAAAGCCGGCTTGCCAATTCTTACGGATTGGCAAATGCCTTTGGAATGGATATTGATGTTTTGAAAGTTGCCCATCACGGCTCAAAGTATTCAACTTCGGAATTTTTTCTACAAAACACAAAACCGGAATTTGCCGTGATATCAGTCGGGAAAAATTCGTATGGCCATCCGACTCCTGAGGTTTTGCAAAGACTGGAAAAATTTGGTATAAAGGTTTTGAGAACAGACCGCGATGGAGATGTAAAATTTCTATCTGACGGGAAAAATTTAACAGTAAAAAAATAATTTTATGAAAGACTTAGACTTTCCGATATTTAAAACAAAAAGTGCTTCATATAAAAAATTTGACCTTACCGATGTAAAACATAGGCAGGAGTATTTTGAATATAAAGCCGGTGATGAAATTAAAAGAATGAGGGAATTTTTGAAAGAAAACACATTTATTGCCTACCTCATGGGGAAAAAATCTTCCGGAAAAGGAACGTATGCAAAAATGCTTGCAGAGATCATTGATAAAGACGGGATTGCTCATTTTTCCATTGGAGACATGATACGATCCTTTGATGAAACTGTCAGGGATCCCGAAAAAAGAAAAGAACTGGAAGAATTTTTGAAGAAAAATTACAGGGGATACCATTCGCTCGACAAAATAGTACAGTCTCTGCAGGAAAGATCAACGAAAACATTGCTGCCATCAGAATTAATTCTGGCTTTGGCAAAAAGAGAAATTGCAAAGCTTGGCAGGAAAGCAATTTTTATTGACGGTTTTCCGCGCGACTTGGATCAAGTTTCGTATTCGCTGTTTTTCCGCGACCTTATCGGATATAGGGAAGATCCTGACGTGTTTATTTTAATTGATGTTCCCACAACAGTGATTGATGAAAGGGTAAAAACAAGAGTTATCTGCCCGCTGTGCCAAACGTCAAGAAGCACAAAGCTTCTTCCAACAAAGAATGTTGAGTATGAAAAAGAGACGGGCAAATTCCATTTAATATGTGACAATTCGTCCTGCAAGGGCGCAAGGATGGTAATGAAAGAAGGCGATGAGCACGGAATTGCCCCGATAAAAGAAAGGCTGGATAAAGACGAACTCCTGATTAAGGAGGCATATAATTTGCAGGGAATTCCAAAAGTGCTTTTGAGAAATACAATCCCGGTTGAAAAAACGGGGGAGTTTGCCGACGATTATGAAATTACTCCGGAATTTTCATACTCATACGACGAAAAGAGCGGTAAAGTTGAAATTTCGGAAAAGCCGTGGGAGGTAAAAGACGATGAGGGAATGTCTTCAAACAGTCTGATGCCGCCTCCGGTTGTCGTATCTCTTATCAAACAGCTTGTGGAGGTTTTGGGCATTTAAATACCGGCTTCTGCAATAAACAATAGCCTTGATAAAAATAATTAAAAAGCGCCAATGGGGCGCTTTTTAATTGCTCTGACTTTCCATAAATTTCTAGCAATCTAATTAAAGTGGGTGCCCTCACGCCCTGGCCACAGCCAGAACAAATGTTTGGGCTCCCTATAAGAAAAGTTGTGTAGAAAATTTAGAAATGCCAGAGCTACTTTTATTTTAGCTTTGAAAGTACCCAAGTCAAGACTAAAAGTACGAATTTTGCCTGCGTTTTTTGGGGTAACTTTGCTTTACATAATATTTCAAACTTATATAATTAACAAATAGCTTTAACTATATAAAATGGCAAAAAATTTATCTCTGGCGATAAAAATCTGCGACAAAGCAGCAAAATTCAGCGTTTACGCCCTTGCGTTCTTTCTGCCTCTGGCAGTTCTCCCCGTTACGGCAGATCCGGTTGATTTTAACAAGCAGGCGGTTCTGCTTTTACTGGCTTTTATCGGCCTTTCTGCAACCGTGGTAAAAGCCCTGATTTCGGGCAAGCTGGATTTAAATTTAAACAAAACATATATTCCCGTTTTGCTGGTTGTGCTGGCGTACGGGCTCTCAACGATTCTTTCGCTTGATAACAACTCGAGCTTTTGGGGATTTACGAAAAACAGTTCTGAAAGTTTGTTAACGGTTTTTTGCCTTGCGGTGATTTACTTTTTAATTTCAGTTTTCGGAAAAGAAGAAACTTTTAATCTTCTGAAAACTTTTATTGCGTCCTGCGCAGTTGCGGTTTTTGCCGGATTCATCCAGCTTTCGGGAATTCCATTTTTAAATATTTCAAAAATTTTCAGCTTCAATACGATTGGTCTTGTTTCCAGCCTTGGAATTTTTGTCGCCATAGCCATTCCCTTGCTGACAGCGCTCTCTATGGCGGACAAAAGCTGGATAAGGTGGCTTGCCTTAGCGGCGCTGATTTTCTCTGCTGTATTGCTGGTGATAATCAATTTCCAGCTTGCATGGTGGCTTGTTCTTGCCGGATCTGTTTTTTTTGTTTTATTTTCCATGCTGAAAAAGGACTTGTTCGATTTAAGATGGCTGAGCATCCCGACCTTTTTTCTTGTTGTGGCATTGTTTTTTATTTTAATAAAACCGCAGATAGCATTATTCAGCAGGCCAACAGAAGTGATTCTTGGCCAGACGTCCGGCCTTGAGGTTGCGCTTAAAACTCTCTCAAAATTTCCTGTAACAGGTTCCGGTCCGGGCACATTTGTTTATGATTTTTCGAAGTACAAAAATGCCGACTTCGGCAAGGGTCCGCTTTGGAACCTGAGGTTTGATTCAGCCGGGTCAAAATTCTTGACTGTTGCGGCAACCACGGGCGCGATCGGAATAATTGCGTTTATTTCCCTGATATTAACTGTTCTTTTTTATATCTTCAGATATCTGGCTTCCAAACACAGCGAAGTTGATGAAAGCGAAAACGGGGAGTGGATTTTGGGCGGATCTGCGATTGTTTCCATTTTGCTGATTGTGCTTGCTTATTTTCTGGGAAATTCAAATTTGGCTTTGGATTTTGCATTTTTTCTGCTTATTGCTGTGTTTATCGCGCTTGTTTCAAAAAACAAAAAAGAATACACGCTTTCGCCTTCTTCGCTTCTAACCCTGGGCGTCACATTTTTATCGACCTTATTTTTGATTTTCGGTCTGGGGATAGTTATTCTATATGGCCAGCGTTACTATGCCGAAACAAGATATTTATCCGGTATTAAAGAGCTTTCGGCCGGAAATTTGGACGCGGGGATAAAATTGCTAGAAAAATCTGTAACGTTAAATCCGAAGCAAGACTCGTATCTGCTGGAGTTGTCTCAAGCATATCTTGTTAAAGCCACGCAGCAGGCAAACAAAGAAAGCTTGTCGGATTCTGAAAAAAGAAATATTGAACTTCTCGTGAACAACGCAATAAACGGAACGAAAATCGCCACGGATATAAGTCCAAATAGTGCGGGCAATTGGTCTGTGCGCGGATATGTTTATCAGAATATCATCGGGCTTGTGCAGAGCGCCGAGGATTGGGCAATGACATCTTATGATAAGGCAATTGAGCTTGAGCCAGCAAATCCGTACTACTATACGCAACAGGGATCCGTTTTGGCGAGCAAAGCACTTTTGCCCGCAAACGCTACTTCAAAAAACAAAATTCTGGAAGAAGCAATTGTAAAACTTAACGAGGCGATAAAAATAAAATCAGATTATAGTCCGGCAAGATTCCAGCTGGCAATGGTTTATCAGGCGCAGGGGAAAATTAACGAGGAGATAAGCGCTCTGTCTGAAGCCATTAAAGAATCGCCAAACGATCCGGGTTTGTATTATCAATTAGGGATTGTATATTTTCAAACAGGAAGATACCAGAACGCAAAAACTCAGCTTGAGAAAGCAGTAAGCTTGAATTCTGAATATGCGAATGCGCTGTATTCGCTTGCTCTTACATATGAAAAACTTGGGCAAAAAGAAAAGTCTCTTGAAACCATGGAAAAAGTCGCAAGCATTTATCCAAATAATGCTCAGGTAAAAAAAGTTTTGGAGAATATCAGAAGCGGGCAAAGTGCGCTTTCCGGAATAGGGGAAACGTCGCCAGGGCCGGTCCAGGAAGCCCCTCCAGAAGTTAAAAAATAGAACTAAAAAACCGCCTGCGATACGCAGCGCGGTTTTTTAGTTATCCACATTGTTGACAAGTGCTTTTGATGTTAAAATTAGGTAATATTTTTACCGTATTTGTTCGGGATGGAGCAAATCAAAATTAGATACGTTAAAAGCGAGCCGAAACGAAAGCCGAGTTCTTCGGTTGTAAAGTTTTTGTTTCCAAAAAATGCGGTTCTCTGCATACTAAGTACGCTAGTTATTGCCGGTTTGTTTTGCTCTGCAGTTTATGTTTTTGCCGTTCCGCCTGACAGCAAATATGATGCGGGCGCAACGCTTGATCCCGCTTGCACTGTCGGATCTGCAAATTGCAGTGTTGTTGCTCCTGCCGCCTATTCGTTTGGTGCAAATAATTTTTCTGGTTCGGGGGGATTTACATCAACTGCCGGTACGGGAACCTTTGCACAAATAATCGATAATGGGCTGACAGCATCGAAGGTTGTTTTTACCGATTCTAACAAACAGCTTACATCAACTGGTACGCTTGGTCTTGATCAAGGCGGAACAGCTGCCAGTCTGACAGCATCAACGGGTGGAATTGTTTACTCCGGAGCATCTGCTTTGGCGATTTTATCAGGAACCCCAACTGCTAACAAGGTGTTGTTGTCTGGAGCTTCGGCTGCGCCAGCATGGTCTACTGCAACTTATCCTTCAACTGCCTCGGGAACAGGAACAATTCTGCGCGCAGACGGAACAAACTGGACAGCAACAACGGCAACTTATCCAACAACAACAACCGCGAATCAAATTTTGTATTCCACGGCGCTTAATACAATCGGCGGGAGCGCCGGTTTGACCTTTGACGGAAATACTTTGAGTTTAACAACAACTGCATCCGTTCCGAATGAAAAACTTATTTACGACGGATCAAATTATTCTACATTATCTTCTGACAGCATCGGAAATTTGAATGTAAATGTTTACACCGGCGGAAGCGGAGGCGATATTATTTTTACGCCGGGAACAGCCGGAAACCCCGGAGTTTATTCTGATTCGGGCACACTGATATTGGGAAGCAGCAAGCCTTCGTCATACAAAGAAAATCTAAGCTTTGATTTTGAGGGGACCGAAAACACAGTCGCAATAGGATCCGGATCGGGCGTAACAAATCTTACATGGTCTGGAAATTTAACAATGGGCGGAGGCACAACCGGAACATTGGTAACCAGAGTTTCGAGCGGCGCTCCGACAGAATCAGATTCCAACGGATCTATCGTTATTAACTCGGGTTCGAGTCCGGGAATTTATTACAGATATGGAGGTGCCTGGCATTATGCCGGAAACACTGCCGGTTTTCAGATTCCAAGTTATGAAACTTCAGATCCAATTTCCGGAGAAAAAATAAAAACAGGCGATATCGTCTTGGGAATGATCAATGAAGAATATGAAGATGACGCCCTTCACGGAATCTGGGTAAAATGGGAGAGCGTTAAAAAACAGCTTTTGGCTGAGGCAAGAGGAGAATTATCAAGCGCCGGAAGCTATGGAACAGGAACGATTTCAGAGGTTGACACAACGCCATTTTTAACAAAAATTACAAATTCACTTGTGTCACTTGGCATCTCTTTTGTTGACGGAGTAGTGCATATTAAAGATTTGGCAGTTGAAAGATCAACAACAGATATTGCACGGATTAAGAAAATAGAAATGATTGACCAGGATACAGGCGAAATTTATTGTACATGGATAAGAAACGGGGAATGGGTCAAAGTGAACGGAGAATGCAGTTCTATTTCGGCTACAGTAGCCGCATCAAAGCCGGCAGAACAGATGGAGGGGTCAGTCCAACAAGCAGTTGCGCAGGTACAGGAAGCTGTTGAACAGGCGCAGGAAGCAACAAAGGAAGCACAGGAAGCGACAATTCAAGCGCAGGAAGCTGCTGTTGCGGCAGAAGAAGCGATTGAACAACCAGTAGAATCTTCGGAAGAACCTGCAGAACCGATCGAACAGCCAGCTGAATCAGAAGAAAACGCCAGCGAAGAACAAAATGCGGAGGAAACGGTGCAGGAAACAACTGAAGATGCTCAAGAGGAATCAGAGCAGGAAACGCCAAGCGCTGGCGAAATCATTCAGGAGTCTGCAGCCGGATTTATGAATTCGGTATGGAACTCGACAAAAGGCGCAATTACAATGGACTTCTCGTTTATAACACCTGTTTCAAAACTTGCTGCATCGGCTGCAACAAGTCTTTCTAATTTTTCTTCCGATGTGATAAGAGCTTCTGTTGAATTTATTAAATTTATTTTCAGCGACGGGATCGATGCCGTTTCATCTGCCGGAATTATTCAGAGTTCCAGCGCAGGATTATCAAAAGTTGTTAATAACATCAAGCAAAACTCTCTGGTTAAGGAATTTAATTATTTGATAAACGGATTGCTCGAGCCCATAAATAATTTATTAGGCAGATAGCTTTTCGTTTGTTTTCGGAATGGAGGCAAACAAAATAAAAACCCTTTTAGTAAAGTGTAAATACATTCTCTTTCTTCTGTTCTTTTTTGGAACAGCTTTGTTTTGTTTAGATGTTCGTGCAGACACTCTGACCGTTTATCCGGATGCAAGCACTGGAGGAACAACCGTGGATGGTGATGTTGGTGAGCAGTCTCTTGCTGGAACTACGTGGCCATCCATAACGGGTGCGGCAGGCGACCAGCATTCCGACACTTCTGCCTTAATTAGGACTTATTATCAGTATGCTGATTCCGGAGAGCCCGATTTTTCACTTCTTTATAGAGGTATTTTACTTTTTGACACTTCCTCTCTTGGATCAGATGCTACGGTTTCGTCGGCAACGGTATCCTTGTTTGGACAGGCAAAATATAATCAGTCATCCTCTGAGGGTAGCGGGCACCCGGATTCTACAAGTATTAATGTCTATACATCGACTCCTGCTTCAGACAACGATTTGGCGAATGCCGACTATGCGCAGATTGGTACAACAGCCCAGGCGACTGCAATAGAATATTCCAGTTTTTCTGCATCTGGATATAACAATTTTACTTTGAATGCGACTGGATTAAGTAATATATCAAAAACAGGCATAACAAAATTTGGAACCAGAGAGGCGAGTTATGATGTGACCGGCACCACTCCTCCGTGTGCGGGATTTTGCACGACTGAAGTGGAAGGATATATTTTTTACTCCGCAGACCAGGCAGGCACAGACAATGATCCGAAATTGGTTATCAATTATACTCCGGCAGTTTCCAACACCACCCCCACAGCTTCGTCTGTCACAGTATCTCCGAAATCAAACAAAGTCGGATACGACTTCACATTCACAGGAACATGGACCGAGTCAGACGCAGGAGACAATGTCAAAATGTACATATGCAAAGATTCCTCTTGTACAAACTGCGATAACACATCCCAGACCAACTGCTGGTGCTATTCTGACGACAATGTAACCCAGCCGACAGTCACAGACACATGCACATATACAGCCCAATCATCAGACATTGGCAACCGCAATTTCTACATGAAAGTCTGTGATGACGAACCATCGTGCAGTGTATCAATCTTCGGGGGATCATTTCTTGTCGGTCCTGCAACGAGCACCCCCTTGAGATTTAAAGGGGGAGTTGTTCTTAGAATTAAAAACGGTTTTGATTCAAAAAGCATTAGAATAAGGTGTTTATGATATTTACAAGAAAAAAAATATTTTGGGCGGTTTCTATTTTATTGATTGTTTTTGGAGCGTGCGGACTTGCATATACGGCGTACATCTTTAAAAGGCCTTCGCTGGCAGAGCAGATAAAAAACATGACTCCGGAGGAAAGAAATCTGGCAAAAATTGCAGCTTTTACAAAAATAAGAACTCCCGTCAAATATGCCTATGAAGGAATTGATATTAAGATTACCAGCTTAAGTATGGAAAACAGTCTTTTAAAAGTAATGGTTTCTGCGCAAAAAAATGGAAAAGAAATTAAATTGGATTTGCCTTTTTATTACCAAAATCCGCCGATACTCGTAAGTATTGGAACAAAAAGAACTGCAGTCGAATACGGCGAGGAGGTTGAGCTAAACAACTACCGAGAAGATATTCCTGAAGCACTCAGAAGGATTGTGGGAGAAACGGTTAAGTTGCAATCAGAGAATGCAAAATAAATTTTTAAAAATATTTTTAATTTCTTTGCTGTTTGCTTTATCTGCTGACTTTGCTTTTGGTGCGACTTTGACTGTATATCCGGATGCAAGCACTGGAGGGACAACAGTTGACGGGGATGTGGCCGAAACGGGAACTCCGCAATGGTGCCAAGCAAGGTATCCTGGATCAGGAGATACACACACAGATACTGCAACGACTATTAGAACATATCACACAATTGATGAGACAGAAGGAGTGACTGGAACGTATCGCGGAATACTTCTTTTTGACACATCAGATCTTACAAGTGGCGCAACAATATCGGCAGCTGTTCTTTCTGTTTATGTCGTCTCAGAGTCTCACGTTCCAGGATTTTCGTCCGCTTTTAATGTCTTTTCCGCAACTCCTGAATCAGACGACGATTTAGTCAACGAAGATTATGCAGCCGTCGGGAGTACAGTTTTATCTGACACATGGAAGGCATCAACTACATTTGCGCCGTTAAATTGGGAAGCATACACAGCCAGCGCATATAATGATTTTACGTTGAATGCTTCTGGGATCAGCAACATATCTAAAACTGGAATTTCAAAGTTTTCAACAAGAGAGTGGTTTGAGGCTCAAAACACACAAGATGAGTGCTGTGACGTGGGCGGTTGCTTTGATTCCACAAATCCTACCGGTTACACCTACTACTCCGCTGACCAAACAGGCACAGACAACGATCCAAAGCTCGTTATCACATATACTCCGGCCGCAAACACCACCCCCACAGCTTCGTCTGTCACAGTATCTCCGAAATCAAACAAAGTCGGATACGACTTCACATTCACAGGAACATGGACCGAGTCAGACGCAGGAGACAATGTCAAAATGTACATATGCAAAGATTCCTCTTGTACAAACTGCGATAACACATCCCAGACCAACTGCTGGTGCTATTCTGACGACAATGTAACCCAGCCGACAGTCACAGACACATGCACATATACAGCCCAATCATCAGACATTGGCAACCGCAATTTCTACATGAAAGTCTGTGATGACGAACCATCGTGCAGTGTATCAATCTTCGGGGGATCATTTCTTGTCGGTCCTGCAACGAGCACCCCCTTGAGATTTAAAGGGGGAGTTGTTCTTAGAATTAAAAACGGTTTTGATTCAAAAAGCATTAGAATAAGGTGTTTATGATTATCCACTGTTTTACGGATAAGAAATTTTATATAATAGGAAAATTATTCATCCGATGAGAAAGAGCATAAAAATTTTTTTGTTATTTGCTGGAATTCTATTTCCCGTTTTTGTTTTTGGTGCAGACGGAACGATCGATTCAACAAACAAATATGCCTGGTCTGATAATATGGGATGGATTAATTTTAATCCCACAAATGGAAATGTTGTGGTTTCTGACACCGAAATCACCGGATATGCGTGGAATGACAATTATGGATGGATTAATCTTTCCCCGACAAACAGCGGAATCTCAAATTCTTCGGGAACCCTTTCAGGATATGCTTGGGGGGAAGGCGTTGGCTGGATAAATTTTTCGGGGGTGACAATTAATTGCGACGGAGAATTTTCGGGAACAGCAACGGGGGATGTCGCCGGCAATATAAGTTTTGACTGTACAAATTGCAGTGTAACCACAGATTGGAGGGCGGCTTCGTGCGGAGGCACTGTTTGCGGAAACGCAAGCTGCGAAAGTGGAGAAAGCTGTTCCACTTGCCCAGCTGACTGCGGAACATGCCCGGCAGTCTGCGGAAATGATTCATGCGAATCAGGAGAGACATGCGCGAGTTGCCAGGCAGATTGCGGATTATGTCCGTGGAATCCCGTTTTCCATCGCGAGTGCAATACTGATCTTCAGTGTATTTCTGTAATCGGGCCCGGAGCAAATCAATGCGAAACGAATACAAATTGCACTTCGCACAGAGAATGCAATACGCAACGACAGTGCGTGTCCGTTGAAACTCCCGGTCCTGATTTATGCTATACGGAGTCTGATTGCAGTAATTCCCACAACGAATGCAGCGGAGCGCAAATTGTCTGCTACCCGGATATTTGTTTTGGAGAACAATGTGTTTCAGTTTTGGGCTTTGGAACCAACCAATGCCAGGTTGATTCGGATTGCGAATCTATTAGGCATAATGTTTGCAACGAGCAAAAACAATGTGTCTCGGTGGACGGTGAAGGACAAAATATGTGCCAGACTAACAATGATTGCCAGACACATAATGAATGCAATCTTTCTTTCCAGTGCATACAGGTCACAGGTGTCGGCTCTAATTTATGCCAGACAGATCAGGACTGCAGAACCGCAACTCACAGCGAATGCAATGTAGAAAAAAAATGTGTGCAGGTAAATGGAGAAGACGTTGACCAATGCGATAGCGACGAAGACTGTCAGGAGGAGATCGAACAGCACAGCGAATGCAATAGCGAAAAAAAATGTGTTTTGGTTGAGGGCGCTGGTCCCGATTTCTGTGTGATAGACGGTGACTGCCAAAGAACGCACCTTGAATGTAATGCACAAAAACAGTGCGTATCTGTTACCGGCGTTGGGATTGACCAGTGTGTGCAAGATTCAGACTGTAGCCGGGGAAGGCATAATATATGCAATGTCGAGCGCCAGTGTGTCCCCACTGATGGTGAAGGGGATGATGAATGTCAGACAAACAGAGATTGCAGTTCGGGAACAACCGGTGCTCTACACTCAGAATGCAAAAATTGGAAATGTATTTACGTTGAGGGTGGCGGAGAAAACGAATGTAATTCTGACAATGAGTGCAAACCTGATATAATAGAAATAATAACGGAGCCCTTCGAAGAAATTCCGGAATTTATTGGGACAGTAATTGAAGAAACAAAAAAAATTATTGAAACTCCGGCGGGGTATTATGCGACAAAAGCTCTTTCAACTTTCGGACTTGTAGCTGTTGGCGCGAGTATGGCGTTTTCATTTTCTTTTTTTGAAATTTTTCTTGTGCCCCTGCGCCTGATAAGCCTGCTCCTTACCGCGTTTGGAATTAAAAAGAGGTCTGTGCCATGGGGAACAGTTTACGATTCTATTACAAAACAACCGCTGGATCCTGCATATGTAACTCTTATAGATCAAAACGGAAAAAAAATAGCGTCGGCAATCACAGATTTGGACGGGCGTTATGGTTTTTTGACAGAGACCGGAACATACAGAATCGAGGCAAATAAAACTCATTACATTTTCCCTTCAAAGAAACTTGCCGGCAGAACGCAGGACGAACTTTATGCGAATCTGTATTTTGGCGAATTGTTTGATGTAAGGAGCAGAAATGAAGCTGTAATAAGGAACATTCCTTTAGATCCGATAAATTTTGACTGGAACGAATTTGCAAAAAGGGACAAAAAACTAATGAAATATTATTCAAAATGGGATTCCGCGCTAAGGGAGGTTTCGGACATATTCTTTGTAATAGGGTTTATTGTCGCCCTCGTTGCATTTTTCTTTGCGCCTTATCCTTACAACACGATTATAATCATTTTATATTTTATATTCCTTCTTTTAAGGATTTTTGGCATAAAGCCAAGGCCGTTTGGAATCGTTTCTGAACAGGCGAGCGGAGGCCCTCTTTCTTACGGAATAATCAGGATATTTATGGCTGGAACAGATCGCCAGATTGCGTGGAGAGTTTTAGACAAATTCGGCAGATATTATTGTCTAGTTTCGCCTGGCGGATACAATGTACGAATTGAAAGGAAAAATAGCGACGGATCTTATTCCGAGGTTTACAGGTCTTCTTTAATAAGCGTTGGTAAAGACGGAATTATTAAAAAGAAATTCCAAATTTAAATTATGGAATTAATAATTAAGTTTTTAAAATATTTTCTTTTAGTCGTAACCACCAGCTTAATTCTTCTTGCGCTTCTGTTTTTGGAATCCGTCCTGTTTTCTTCAAAAGAAAATAGCATTGCATATTCCGCAACATTTCTTGCATCCATTATTTTGATTTTCTGGCTTTACAGATATTTGGACAAGCAAAACACCGGGAAAAGATCCGAGAGAACGTTAATGAGAAGAAGTTCTGCGGTAATGCATAACATTAAAAATTCTCTTGCTGCAGAAAAATGGTCCCTGAAAATGCTTGCAGAGGGGGATTTTGGGAAAGTCACTGAGGAGCAAAAAGCAGTGCTGGAAAAACTTTTTAACAAAAATTCACAAATGATTACCCTTTTGGGAAACTTAATAATTGAGAAGAACGGGGGAGAAATAAAAGACGCCCACGTCAACCTTGAAGAGGCAATAAATGATTTAATTTATGATAACAGCGGTTTGATTTCGGCAAAAAAAATATCGTTGGAATTTAAGAATTTGTCTTATGCACCACCCATTGCAATTGGCGATGCACAAGGCATAAAATCGGCATTGCAGAGCGTGTTTGAAAATGCGGTCAAATATACTCCCGAAGATGGCAATATTTCTATCAGTCTGAAAACAAATAAAAACGAAATTGAAGTAAAAATACAGGATACCGGAATTGGAATACCAAAAGACCAGCAGGATAGGGTATTTTCAAAGTTTTTTAGAGCAAGTAACGCAAGCGAGATGGTTTCAACTGGTACGGGAATGGGTCTTTATATTGCAAATGACTTAGTAAAAGCGAACGGTGGGAAAATCTGGTTTACATCCGAACAAGGCGAGGGAAGCGCATTCTATATCAGTTTTCCGCGAAAAGAATTTTAATTAAAAAATAGAAATTAATAATTTAAAAATATGGGGAAAAACATTTTAATCATCGAAGACGACGAGTTTTTAATCGGTTTGCTTGGGAAAAAGCTAAAATCGGAAGGATTTGAAGTTTCGATGGCAAAAGACGGGAAAACCGGCGCAAAAAAAGCAAAACAGGAAAAGCCGGATTTGGTTTTGCTTGATTTGTTGTTGCCGGAAATCGATGGGTTTGAGGTGCTGGCAATGTTGAAATCAGATCCGGAGGTAAAAAATATTCCGGTGCTTGTTCTATCAAATTTAGATCAAAAAAGCGACATCGATAAGGTTATAAAACTTGGAGCGATGGAATATTTAATTAAAGCGCAATCAACTCCAGAAGAGATCGTGGATAGAATCAAAAAAATTTCATGAAAATAGTTGCTGTTTATTACTGCGTACTCTTGTGCCTGGCGTTTTTTGCCGGAGCGCCTTTTGTGTCAGGCGCAGAAAACCTTAAATGGGACGAAATAATGCCTGCGGGAGATACCAACAAAAATTGGTATTCTGTTGCGGAAGATTCAACGGGGAACACAATTTTGATCGGAGTAAATGGCGGGCGCCTGTATTTATCTCAAGACGGCGGTTTTAGTTGGCAGGAAAAACAGCCGGCGGGGAACGCCGACAAAGCATGGCAGACTGTTGCATGCGATGGATCAGGAAAAAATTTAATTGCAGCTGTAAACAGCGGAAGACTTTATGTTAGTTCTGACTTCGGCCAAAGTTGGCAGGAAAAACAGCCGGCTGGAAATTATAATAAGGCATGGAAAGCGTCCGCTTCAAATAGCACTGGATCGCAATTGCTCGCAGCTGTAAACAACGGAAGAATGTATATTTCGAGAGATTCTGGCGTAAACTGGTCAGAAGTCCGTCCAAATGGAAACAAAAACATGGGATGGAGCATGATTGAATCAAATTCTTCGGGATCTGTAATTATTGCCGGAGTGACGGGAGGCAATTTGTATTTATCAAAAGATTCCGGAAACAACTGGACTGAGGTAAAACCGCTTGGCGCAACAATAAAGGAGTGGATTTCTGCAGGCATGAGTTCGTCTGGATCCAATATAATAGTCGCTGCAAGAAACGGAAGACTATATATTTCTGCAGACACAGGAAGCACCTGGCGGGAAACACAACCAGCCGGAAACAGTAATAAAAATTGGAGCCGTGTTGATTCAGATTCGACAGGACAGCACCTGGTTGCAGCGATTTCAACGGGAAGTTTTTATACGTCATCTGACGGCGGACAAAAGTGGATTGAAAGATGGCCTGCCGGCGGAGGGAGTAAAAGCTGGTTTATCGCATCTTTAAATGCCGGCGGCACAAGCTTTTTAGCAGGAGTTTATTCCGGAAGATTATATAAATCAAGCGTAACAACAGAACCTTCCCAGAATGAACCGGTGCTTTCAACGGTCGCAGGTTTGTATATAAAAGGAAAGCCCGGAAGGGCGATTGGGGCAAAATTTGGCTCTGTCAAAGGTTATGTGATAATTGCAGACAAAGACACATTAAATGCAAGCACGGTTAAAGTTTCTCAATATATTTCTTCCTGGACAGATGAATTGGTCCTTTTTACCGTAAATCCGGGAACGCTGGCACAGGGTGTTCAGGCATACGTTTACGTGCAAAAATCGACAGGAGAATATAATACCGCAGGATATCCGATTATAATCGGCGGCGGTCAGGCAGACGCAATTGCTCCAGTAATTGTCTCATCTGCGCCAAAAGCAAATGAATTTTTTGTTCCGATTGACACAAAAATCTCTCTTGAAATTTCCGACGCAAATCCCGGCATAAACAGATCCAGTATTCTTTTATATGTAAACAGTGCAAGAGTTGCTCCTGCAATCACGGAAGAAAACGGGAATTTAATTCTAGAATACACCCCTCCCGCGAATTTCAATTATTTTCAAAGCGTTTCAGTCCGTATTATTGCGAGTGATTTTGACGGCAATAAACTCGACAAGTCCTATGTCTTTAAGACGATCGCGACCAAGGCATATCCCGACGTTGCATGGGAATTATCTGTTTTGGCAGATGAAGGATATTCCGAAACAGATGTCGATAACACCGATACGATAAGGCTTCTGATTGACGGTGAAAAACTTGCTTTTTCCGCAGATAAAATTGCGCTGGAGTTTGTGGGCAGAAAAACGGATACTTATTATATAAGAAACGTATCAATAGCAGAAGCAGATATTTCCGCGGGTGATGGTAAAATTGTTGCCGGCACGTGGAGAAAAGTTTTATTTGACAGTCAAAACGACAATACTTGGAAAAACTCAACTGTTGCTGTTCTTCCGGGCGGATACAAAACAAGCAAGCCCCTTGATTTTGTAATCTATCCGGACAAATTTTATTACGTAACTTTTAAAAACATATCAAAAGCGGTAAAACAGACCGCATATCCGCAGGCAAGAGCGTTCAAGGTTTCCGGAACGGATTCGTCCGGAAGGGCGGTTGACTTTTCGATGACATTGGACTGGACAAATCCTTCCGCCGGAGAATTTTACAATTTAAGCAGGATTTATGCAGTAAATGTAATTGCACGAACGCGCAGGTTGACCGTAAACACTAATTCCGGCGGAACAGTAACAAAAAATCCTGACAAGCCGTTTTATCTTGATGGAGAAAGAATAACTCTCCAAGCGACGCCACCGCAGGGATATGTGTTTGCATGGTGGTCTGGCGAAAATTTTATGAAAGCTTTAAATCCCCTGACATTGATTATGGATTCTGACAAAACTTTGAATGCAAACTTTATTCCTGTTTCATCGACAACATACACTCTGACGGTTATTTCTGAAAAAGGCGGTACGGGTGCCGATCAAATATATACATCAAGATATATGGCAGGATCTGTGGTTGTCATGAAAGCAAGCTCCAATCCGCAATATAATTTTACAAACTGGTCGGGCGATGTAACAGGTACCAGCGCTCTGATTAATATCACAATGGATCGCGACAAAACAATTACTGCCCACTATGCTCCAATTTTAACCGGTCCTGTCACTTCTGTTTTGCACAATCTGACAGCCGGGTTATGGAGCGGAGTAAAGAATTTATTAAATGCAATAGATTTGTTTAAATAATATAAAACGCCCCGCGTACGGGCGTTTTTGTTTTGTCGGGATATTGGGATTTGAACCCAAACTAAATCCACCCCATGGACTCGTGCTACCGTTACACTATATCCCGCTAAAATAACTATCGCATAAATGTATAAAAAAATAAATGCTTTTAGCATCTATTTTCATTTTATATAGAAAGAAAGCTTAGACTTTCGAAGTTCTCTTAATGCACTTGGCACAAGCTAACACTCTTTTTCCGGAAGCCAAACGAACCCACTGAAGATTGGGGTACTTTCTTGATTTTTTTGTTGGGTTGTATTTTCCTCTCAATTTAACAAGAGTGACGCCCATTCCGGATTTCTTTCCGCAAATTGTACAAACTTTTTCTGCCATATACGTGTTAATTAATAAATCTATAATATACCATTTTTCAAATAATTGCAACCGTAATGACCATAAACGGGGGTCTTTTAATTTAAAAGATGTCTGGTAGAATATTGATTGTTGCTTTTGTTTGTATATATAAAAATTATCTGATAACATAAAAAATATGGAACCCATTACGGCGATTTTTTCAATTATTGTTTTGCTTTTTTCTGTAATAATGCACGAGCTTGCCCATGGCAGTGTTGCTTATTCTTTGGGAGATCCTACTGCAAAATATGAAGGAAGGCTGACTTTAAATCCTTTAAAACACCTAGATCCCTTTGGCTCGGTTATATTGCCATTAATGCTTCTGGTTATTACAGCTGGTGCGGGGCCGATATTCGGATGGGCAAAACCTGTCCCGGTAAATCCCTATAACCTCCGCGACCAAAAATGGGGTTCTTTAAAAGTGGCAATTGCGGGCCCTGCAACAAACTTTGCAATCGCAATATTTTTTGGACTGATTATCAGATTTTTGGATATGCCCCAGACGACCCCTTTTATCAGCTTTCTGTCTTTAATTGCGCTGTATAATTTTCTGTGGGGGGTATTTAACCTTGTTCCGATTCCTCCTTTGGACGGGTCATGGATTTTATTCAGATTTTTGCCCGACGTAAGGATGAGAACTTTTCTTCAGCAGTATGGACTTTTTCTTCTGATATTTTTTATCTTTTTCGGAGGCCTGCAGGGCTTGGGTAATATCGCCGGTTTTCTGTATTCGCTCGTAACTGGCACTCCTTTTATGTTTCTCTAATAAAGGGGTTATTGACGTATTTGGGATTATTTGTTAAACTTACAAATACATAAGCGCAAGGCGCGCTTGTTTTTCTAAATCAATAAAATAAAAAATGCCTACAATACATCAGTTAATAAAAAAGAACAGAAAGAGCGCAAAAAAGCGCAAAAAGACAGTTGCACTGCAACGCGGTTTTAACGTTCTAAAAAACAGGCCTACAAATTATCCTTCACCTTTTAAGAGGGGAGTTTGCATCAAGGTTTTTACACAAACACCTAAAAAGCCTAACTCGGCTTTGAGAAAAGTCGCCAGAGTAAAGCTTTCAAACGGAATGGAGGTTACAGCCTACATCCCGGGAGAAGGGCATAACCTTCAGGAACACTCGGTTGTTTTAATCAGGGGAGGAAGAGTTAAGGACTTGCCCGGAGTAAGATATCACATTGTGAGAGGAGTTTTGGATACAGCCGGAGTCGAAAACAGAAAGCAAGAAAGATCAAAATACGGTACCAAAAAAGCCAAGTAATCTACTATATATATGAGAAGAGCCTACAAAAAACACAAAGCACAGCCGGATTCAGTTTACAACGACACAGCAATCGGGCAGTTTATAAACAAAGTAATGAAAGACGGGAAGAAAACGACCGCGCAGAGGATTGTTTATGATGCTTTCGAAATTATAAAAAACAAAACAAAAAAAGAGCCCGTTGAAATTTTCAGGCTCGCAATTGAAAACGCTTCGCCTCTTTTGGAAGTAAAGCCAAAGAGAATCGGAGGAGCCACATATCAGGTTCCCATGGAAGTAAGGGGAGAGAGAAAGCTGGCTTTGGCAACAAAATGGATTTTAGACGGAGCAAGAGCCAAGAAAGGAAAATCAATGGCAGAAAAACTGGCGCAGGAACTGATTGACTGCACAAACAACGAAGGTTCAGCCATCAAAAAGAAAAACGACACCCACAGAATGGCAGAAGCAAACAAAGCTTTCGCCCATTTTGCCAGGTAATATATTAAATTGTATACTCAAAGCATGGAACTTCGTTTCATGCTTTGTTTAAAATTATGCCTCGTAAACATCCTTTAGACAAACTAAGAAATATCGGAATTATTGCTCACATCGATGCTGGAAAGACAACTTTCTCTGAGCGTCTTTTGTTTTACACCGGAGTTTCCCACAAAATCGGAGAAGTACACGAGGGAGAGGCAGTCATGGACTGGATGGTTCAGGAAAGAGAGAGGGGAATTACAATCACCTCCGCTGCCACGACAATGTATTGGAAAGATTACCAGATAAACCTTATTGATACCCCCGGACACATCGACTTTACCGCCGAGGTTCAGAGGTCTCTAAGAGTTTTGGACGGCGCGGTTGTCGTATTTGACGGAGTTGCCGGAGTTGAGCCTCAGTCAGAAACAGTATGGAGACAGGCAGACAAATATTCTGTTCCAAGAATGTGCTTTGTTAACAAGCTGGACAGAATGGGAGCATCTTTCGACAAGAGCTTTGATTCAATTTTAAAAAAACTGACCCCGAATGCAGTTGCTATTGAAATTCCGATGGGTGTTGAAGAAAAAATGTCAGGTGTGATTGATCTGCTTAAAATGAAAGCATTGTATTTTGAAGGCGAAAAAGGAACAACAGTTGTAGAAAAAGAAATTCCGGAGGAATTTAAGGCAGAAGCTGAAAAATGGCACAAAATCGCAGTTGAAAAAATCGCAGGCGACGACGACATTCTTACAGAAAAATTTTTGGAGGGAAAAGAAATTTCTTTGGAAGAATTGAAAGCCGCTTTGAGGCGCGCAGTTCTTGCTTATAGGCTGGTTCCGGTTTTGTGCGGAACAGCACTGAAAAACAAGGGAGTCCAGCCCGTTTTGGATGCAGTTGTTGATTATCTTCCTTCTCCATTGGATTTGCCCGCACAAAAAGGAACAGATCCGAAAACAGCAGCTGTTATAGAAAGAAAGGCAGATGACAACGAACCGTTTGCCGCTTTGGTTTTTAAAATCGCAGCAGACCCTTATGTGGGAACTCTTACATATTTCAGGATTTATTCGGGAGTTTTGAAAAAGGGATCTTATGTTTTAAATGCAAATACAGGAGAACAGGAAAGAATTGCCAGAATTTTGAGGATGCACGCCGATTCAAGGCAGGAATTGGACGAACTTTATGCCGGAGAAATCGGAGCAACTGTCGGATTGAAGGCAACAAACACAGGACACACTCTTTGTGAAAAGACAGCTCCTGTAATTCTGGAGAAAATCGTATTTCCAGAGCCCGTTATCGGAATCAGAGTGGAGCCGAAAACAAAAGCCGACCAGGAGAAACTTATTATGTCTATCAGGAAGCTCACAGAAGAAGATCCGACTTTCAGAATCAAAGAGGACCTGGAAACAGGAGACACTGTTATTTCCGGAATGGGAGAACTGCACTTGGATATTATTGCCGACAGATTGAGGAGAGAGTTCCATGTTGACGCAAACTACGGAAGACCGCAGGTTGCATACAAAGAAACAATTTTGGCCGAAGCCAATGGTGAAGAAAAATATGTAAGGCAGTCGGGAGGAAAGGGACAATACGGACACGTATTGCTGAAAATCAAGCCGAAAGAGAGGGGAGCGGGATTTGAATTCATCGATGAAATCAAGGGAGGAGCAATTCCAAAAGAATTTATCGCTCCTGTTGAAAAAGGAGTAAAAGAAGCAATGGACAAAGGAATCGTTGCAGGATATCCGATGGTTGATGTTGAAGTTACGCTTTATGACGGAAGCTATCACGATGTTGACTCATCTGAATTCGCTTTCAAGATTGCAGGATCTATGGCATTCCAGAAAGCGGCCAAAGCTGCAAAACCGATCATACTTGAGCCGGTCATGAAAACAGAGGTTATTACTCCGCCGGATTTCTTCGGACAGGTTATTTCTGATTTAAGTTCAAGAAGAGGAAAAATCGAAGAAACATCAGAAAGAGTCGGGATGAAAGTCATCGATGTAATGGTTCCATTGTCTGAAATGTTTGGATATGCAACAGGATTGAGATCTCTCACAGAAGGAAGGGCGAGCTTTACAATGGAATTTGACCACTATGAACAGGTGCCAGCTAATGTGGCACAAGAGATTATAGACGGAAAAAGACAGTAAACTCTAATAAGTAAAAATGCGCACGAAAATGCGCATTTTTTGTTGAAAACTAAAATTTGCCGAACGGCTCACTCCGCCAGGGCACCAGTGCAATATTAGGAATCAGATTTAGAATACAAAAAATGAGCTGATTTCAAGACGCAGCGAGGAGGTTGTGCAAAGTGTTTGCACATCGACGAAGCTGTAACGACGAAATCAGCCATTTTTTGTATTCCCTTCGGGGCGGGCCAATTACAGCAATCTTCTGCGTTGCTCGTCGCGAACGATGCATTTCTCGCTGCATCAGTTCGCTTCCTCGCGCCTTGAAATATTGCTGTAATTGGCTCCGCTAAATTGATTCTAATATTGTACTGGCGCCCTAGGAGCCGTTCGGGTTTTGTAAAAAAAGAGCCCCGTAGTATACCTATGGGGCAAAAAGTCTTTGTCTTGCGACTCAGATACATATATTTACTTTACTCCTGACCGGAATATTCCTCGCCGGGAGCCAAAGCTTGGTAATTCTTCCAGAGATCCCTCCGCATCTCCTCAGGGGAGGGAAGTTCTGATAAAGATTCCTCCGCTTCCTCAATCAGAGTGTGTCCGACGGAGGATGGTGTTTGCACTGCGGACGGATCGGGAACTTCGCGAATCAAGACGTAAACGAGCTCACTTCTTGAAATGGTGACTTTCCATCCGTTCTTTTCATCTTTGCCTAATATCTTCCGGGAAATTTCCGGAGGCGTATCGATTGGCAGACGAATCTCTTTTGTTTCTTTCACCGCGTTCTCCTTTCTTCGCCCGCCGTAGCTTTAGCGAAGGCGCGCTTTGACCAAAGTAGCTTGCGAAGGCGGGTTTTGTTGAGTTTGTCGGACCCGATGAGACTATTCAAAGCCTCCGGGTTTTAGCTCCGAAAGCTGTCCAAGGGTCATCTCTCTTGTTTTGCTGTTCGGATTTACCTCCACTTTTCCCGGAGTTCTTTCAAAGTGTTCTCTGGGAATATCCCGGACAACAATTTCCTCGTCGGGCGGACGATCAAATTCGGGGATAGGTCCCCAAAATCTCTGGTCTCCTAATACTGGAAACCACCTGTTGCAACCAATTAAGAGATATTGTCCGCGTACCACTTTTACAATTTCTATTTCAGGTTCCTCTCCAATTTCTGTGAAATAATATCCGTTGTCTGGACTTGTAGCCCTTTCAAGATTCGCCCAAACGGACTCCGGCTGTTCAATCCGGAATTTTCCGTCGTCACCGATAACTCTGCGCTCGACAACCGTTTCGGGTGCGGGCGTTTTCGTTTCTGGAACTTCGCGCTCCATTAGAATAAATGAATCGTTGTAGAGAAACGAGCAGAGGGGTGGCACTATGCGCCATCCTTCCTTTGCCGCTGAATTCAGCTCTTTTGCCCAGTCATCGCTATCTGGACTGCCAAACGGCCGCAAGATTTTGTATTCTACCTTACTCATTGCAATCTCCTTTTTTTTATAGATTAAAGCGGCCTTAGGCCAGAGTGCATTTGCCGGAAATGATCATCCAGATCACCCGGAAAACGCTTCTCGCAAAGCTGACAATACATCTCGTATTCTGGCGAAGCCAGTTCCGGTAAGGCCGTTTCGGGAACCTCGCGCTCGAGAGTTGCAATATAAGCGAGAGTTGTCCCAGTTTCTCGAACCTTCGCTCCGGGAAAAACAGCTGAAAAAATAACCTTGTAGCCATTATTTGCCAATACATTCAGCGCTTTTTCGAACGATGTCGCGCCTTCTTCGGCTACGCACTTGTATTCGTATCTTTTCATTGGGTTCTCCTTCACATTCCTGTGTCACAACCAGCAAACGCGTCGTGAGGTGTTGCGCCTTTCGGACGCTTGAAAACGAAGACGGTGACGTTCGGAGTGTGGCTGGTAATTGAGCGAAGTTCTGAAGAGGTTGTTAGCTCCCAGCCTTGCTCTCCAAACTTGTCGAGTTCTTTCTCAAGATCTTCCTGATCGTAAGTAAGTCGTTGACACATGTACTCCCACCTCATTATTTTCTCCTTTCGAAAACGAGAAGACAGAGTACAAATAGGGCGAAAGCCATTGCAATCGTTTCTGCCATGTTCATAAAAACCCTCCTTGGTCAGAGAAATCCTAAAAAGATTTTCAAAATGCTAAGTGGCTGATTTATATCATCTTTAATGGTTATTGTCAATGTATAAAATCTGATGCTTTTTAGTTGTTGACTTGGCAAAAAATATAGGTTATTATTACTTTAAGTTTTGCTTTACAGGAATTTGTTAAAATTCCGAAATTTTTGTAAAGCAGAGGTTTTGTTTTTCCGACACCCAAAACGGGTTGACGGATTACAAAAAATATAATAATATAAGTTCATATTAAATTCCAGATTCGAAATCGCAAATCACTCTATGTAATTTGTAGATTGTAATTTGGAATTTCGTAAATAAAAAATAATATGGCAGAAAAATTTGAGAGGTCCAAACCTCACGTAAACATTGGTACCATCGGCCACGTTGACCATGGTAAAACCACATTGTCAGCTGCTATCATGAAGGTCTCGAAACTTCGCGGTTTTAAGTCTTCAGATAAGAACGTTGACCAGATCGATGCGTCTCCGGAAGAAAAGGCAAGAGGAGTGACGATCTCCATTACACACTTGGAGTGCGAAACTCCAAAAAGGCACTATGCTTTGATTGACTGCCCGGGACACGCCGACTACATCAAGAACATGATTACGGGAGCCGCCCAGATGGACGGAGGTATTCTTTTGGTATCAGCTCCGGACGGACCTATGCCTCAGACAAGAGAACACATTCTTTTGGCAAGACAGGTTGGATTGCCGTCATTGGTCGTATTTATGAACAAATGCGATATGGTTGATGACCCAGAAATTTTGGACCTGGTTGAATCTGAAGTCAGAGAACTCTTAAAGAAAAATAAATATCCCGGAGATGAGACTCCTATTATAAGGGGATCTGCCTTGAAAGCACTGGAAGCAACATCACCGGATGATGCAGCTGCAAAGCCAATCATTGAATTGATGGATGCAGTAGACAGCTATGTTCCAGAGCCTGCAAGAGACTTAGACAAGCCTTTCGCAATGGCAATCGAAGACGTATTTTCAATTGAAGGAAGAGGAACAGTTGCAACAGGAAGAATCAGCAGAGGCGTTATCAAAGCAAACGAAGAAGTTGAAATCGTAGGTATCAGACCGACACAGAAAACAGTTGCAGTATCTGTTGAAATGTTCCAGAAATCACTCGACGAAGGAAGAGCCGGCGACAACGTTGGTATTCTTTTGAGAGGATTAAAGAAAGAAGACGTGGAAAGAGGACAGGTTATCTGTAAGCCGGGTTCAATATTGCCTCACACAGAATTTGAATGCGAGGTTTACGTATTGAGCAAGGAAGAGGGCGGAAGACACACTCCATTTTTCTCAGGATACAAACCTCAGCTGTATGTTGGAACATCCGATGTTACAGGTGACGTAACTTTGCCCGAGGGAACAGAAATGGTTATGCCCGGAGACACAGCAAACCTGAAAGTAAAACTCATTGCCCCGGTAGCTTTGGAAGAAAAACAGAAATTTGCCATCAGAGAAGGCGGAAGAACAGTTGGAGCAGGAGTTGTCACAAAGATTATCAAATAAAGCGGTTTTGTTGAAAATGTTTCACCTGCCAAGGTTATACAATTTTGGCAGGTGCTCATTTTTCGCAAGAAAAATGTATTTTATATAATTTATTATGCCAGCTAAAAAGACAACTAGCAGGAAAAAACCTACGAAAGCTTCATCTGTTAAGACTCAGGACACAGAAAAGAAGGCTGAGGGTACTCCGGAGCTGTCAAAGCTTCGGATTAAGCTTCGCGCTTATGACCACAAAATTATCGATAATTCTGCAAAACAGATTATTGATATTGCAAACCGCTACGGAGTAGAGGTTGTGGGACCGGTTCCCTTGCCTACTGAGATTCTGAAGTACACCGTCAACAGATCGACCTTTGTGCACAAGAACGCCAGAGAGCAGTTCGAAATGAGGGTTCACAAGAGGGTTATCGATATTCTTAGCCCGAATGCTGAAATCATAGAAGCATTGAGAGATTTGAATCTCCCGTCAGGTGTTGACATTGCGATAAAAATTTAATAAGATATGGTTATATTCTAACCATAAGAAATTAGAGCGATAGTTAACTTTTCCATGGATATTTTTTAAAGAAAATATTACAGGAATAACAACATTGCCGGACTGGGCAAGTTGCCCAGTTTTTATTAACAGCGACAGTATGAAATTCATATTAGGACAAAAAATTGGAATGTCTCAGTTGTTCAACAAAGAAGGCAAATTGGTGCCTGTTACTTTGGTTTCCGCAGGTCCTTGCTATATTCTCCAGAAAAAAACAAAAGAGAAAGACGGATATTCAGCCCTTCAGGTTGGTTTTGTTAGGATAGAAAAGAAAAACAAAATAAAGAAAACAATGAAGGGGAAGGAATATAAACATATTAAAGAAAACAGAATTGAATCCGGCGATGATATTAAGGTCGGTGACGAGGTTAGCGTTTCAGTATTTGAAGAGGGCGATAAGGTGAAAGTTTCCGGAATTTCAAAAGGAAAGGGATTTCAGGGAGGCGTCAAAAGGCACGGATTTCACGGAAGAAACAAGACGCACGGAGTAAAACACGAACAAAGAACAATCGGTTCAACCGGGAGGCGTTTTCCGCAGCACGTGCAGAAAGGAAGAAAGATGCCTGGCAGAATGGGATATGAAAGAATAAGCGTCAAGAATTTAAAAATTGAGAAAATCGATAAAGAAAACAATATTTTAATATTAAGAGGAGCAGTTCCCGGACACAGGGGCACATTGCTGGAGATAAGAGCATAATATGAAAGCTGATGTTTACAGCCAGAAAGGCGAAAAGGTGGGAGAAATTTCTCTTCCAAAAGAAATATTTGAGGTAAAGCTCAACGCTGATTTGGTTCACCAAGTTCTTGTTTCGCAGATGGCAAACAAGCGCCAGGTTTCTGCTCACACAAAATTCAGAGGAGAAGTTTCGGGTGGCGGGAAGAAGCCATGGAGGCAAAAGGGAACAGGAAGGGCAAGACATGGATCAATAAGATCGCCGTTGTGGAGAGGAGGAGGAGTCACATTCGGTCCGAGAACGGAAAGAGTGTTTGAACGCGAAATCCCAAAGAAAATGAGAAGAAAAGCCTTGCTTATGGTTCTTTCCGAAAAAGCAAGGAATAAAGTTTTGATTGTAATGGACGAATTAAAAATGGAATCACCCAAGACGAAAGAAATTGCAAAGGCATTAAAAAAACTTCCGGCAAACGGAAAAAGCCTGCTCATTGCTCTTCCGCAGTATGATAAGAATGCTTTTTTGTCTGCAAGAAACATTAAGAAAACAGCTGTCGAGGACGCAAGAAATTTAAATGTTGCAGATTTGTTACAGTATAAATATTTATTAATGACAAAGGACGGAATAAAGACAATTGAGAAAACTTTTAAGGTTTAAAGACATGGCAGCACTATTTGATTTTTTAAAAAAGAAGGATGCAACTGAAAAAGCAAGGGAAGGGAAAAAAACTCCGGCAAAAAGAAAACAGCCGAAAACCGAAAAAGCGGTAAAAAGGGATGAGAAAAAGGAACCAGCAGTACAGGAGCCGAAAAAAGAGGTTGCAAAAATGACAAGCGTGAAGCAGAAAAAAACCTACGGTTTTTCTTATGATATTGTTAAAGAGCCCCATATTTCGGAAAAGGGATCCATTTTATCAGAAAAAAACCAGTATATTTTTAGGACAATAGACGGAGCGAATAAAACAGAGATAAAAAAGGCAATTGAAGGAATTTACGGAGTGGATGTTTTGTCGGTAAATATTGTTAAAATTCCGGCAAAAAAAAGGAGACTCGGAAGGACGCAGGGATACAGAAAGGGATATACAAAAGCTTTTATTAAAATAAAGGAAGGACAAAAAATAGAGATAATATAATGCAATCCTTCGCTCAAGATCTGAGCTCAGGATAATTCGTTCACAATCATGAAGTCATATAAACCAACAACTCCATCCAGAAGAGGAATGACAGGAATTGATTTCTCCCAGCTTACAAAAAAGAAAGCAGAGAAAAGTCTTTTGAAATACGTCAGAAGGAGCGTTGGAAGGTCAAAATCTTCGGGCAGAATAACAACAAGGCACAAGGGAGGAGGAGTTAAAAAACTATACAGAATTGTTGAATTTTCCCAGACAAGACTAAATAGCCCGGCAAAAGTGATAGCATTGGAATACGATCCAAACAGGACTGCTTTTATTGCATTGATTGAATATGCAGACAAAACAAAGCAGTACATAATTGCTCCGCAGGAACTGAAAGTTGGAAACGAAATTATTTTTGCAGAAAAGGCCGCTTTAAATCCCGGAAACAGAATGCATGCAAAACATATTCCTGTTGGAATTTCGGTTTATAATGTTGAATTAGAATCAGGTAAGGGGGGTAAAGTTGTGCGGTCAGCGGGATCATCGGCTCAGATATTGGCGCAGGAGGAAAACTATACGACAATAAAAATGCCATCGACAGAAGTAAGAAAAATTAAAAATGATTGCTTCGTTTCAGTTGGAATGGTTTCCAATCCGGAAAACAGGTTTTACAGAGTAGGAAAGGCGGGAAAATCCAGATTGAAGGGAAGAAGGCCTCACGTCAGGGGATCTGCAATGAATCCGGTAGACCATCCGCATGGAGGAGGAGAAGGAAGACAGCCGATTGGATTAAAGCATCCGAAAACACCCTGGGGAAAACCTGCTTTGGGCGTAAAAACAAGAAATAAGAAAAAGTGGACAAATAAATTCATTATTCAAAGAAGAAAGAAGTAATATGGCAAGAAGTCTTAAAAAAGGACCATATATAGACCAGAATTTGCTCGAAAAGGTTTTGAAATTGAGAAAAGACGAAAAAATTATCATCAAAACCTGGGCAAGAGCTTCTACAATTTCGCCTGAAATGGTCGGGTATACATTTGGAGTGCATAATGGGAAAGAATTCGTGCCCGTTTACGTTTCAGAAGATATGGTTGGCCATAAACTTGGAGAGTTTGCGCCTTCAACAAAGTTTGGAAGGCATGGAGGAAAAATGCAGAGGGAAATCGAAGCTGGAGCAGAACAAAAAGCGGCAGCAAAAGTAGAAACGCCGGCAGCAAAGAAATAGAATTTCAATAAACAAACATGGAAGTCAAAGCATCATTAAATTATTTAAGAATAGCCCCAAGAAAAGTCAGACAGGTTGCAGATTTGGTCCGGGGAAAAAAAACGGAAGAAGCAAGGACTATTCTCGAGTTTGCAATAAAAAGAGGAGCCAATCCTGTTTTGAAGCTTTTGAATTCTGCGGTCGCATCCGCTAAACATGATTTTCATTTGCAGGAATCGAACTTGTTTGTTTCGCAGATTATGGTTAACGAAGGGCCGACATTGAAGAGATGGCACCCGATGTCGCGCGGAAGAGCTTACCCCATAATGAAGAGAAGCTCGCACATTATACTTATATTAAAAGATAATTCAGTTGTTGAAGAAAAAAAGGTTGAAGCGGCAAAGATCGAGGATAAACCGAAAACCGAGAAAAAAATAAAGAAAACAGTCAAATCGGCAAAAATAGAAACAAAGAAAACTGAAAAACCAAAGAGAACAAGAAAAACAGCAGTAAAAAAATAAATTATGGCACACAAAGTCCATCCAAAATCATTTAGAATAAGGGGAACAGAAGACTGGAACATCAGAGGCTTTTATGGCAAAAAAATGCCCCAGTTTTTGATGGAAGATTTTTTGATTAAGGACTTTCTGATGAAAAAATTGGCTGAGGCTTCAGTGTCCAATATTGAAATTGAGCATTCGGCAAATAAATTAAATATAATTATTTCCACAGCAAGGCCCGGTTTGATTATTGGCAGAGGCGGAGGCGGGGTAGATACGCTCAAAAAAGCAATTGAAAAGAAAATAGGAAAAAAAGAAGGTAAAAGAGAAATAAAAATTGAAATCAGAGAAATTAAGAATCCCTGGGGATCTGCTTCATTGGTCGCTCAATTTGCAGCCCAGCAGATCGAAAAGCGTATTCCGTTTAGGCAGGTTTTGAAAGGTTCAATTGAAAAAGTAATGCAAAACAGGGACGTCAAAGGAGTCAGGGTTGAAGCATCCGGAAGGTTAAACGGAATTGAAATTGCCAGAAAAGAATGGCTCAGACAGGGAAAACTTCCCAGAAACACAATCAGAGCAGACATAGATTATGCGCAGGCGGAAGCTCACTGCACTTATGGAAAAATCGGAATAAAAGTCTGGATTTACAAAGGAGATAAATTCGATAAATAAATTAGAAGAACAAAGATATGGCAATAATGATGCCCAAAAAAGTAAAGCACAGAAAGTGGCACAAGGGAGTGACCAGAGGAGTTGAAACACGCGCGACCGAGGTTGCTTTTGGCAGCTATGGATTAAAATCCCTTGGAACAAAATGGATTACCGCCAGACAGCTTGAATCTGCAAGAAGGCACATTATCAGATACTTAAAAAAGGGAGGAAAGCTTTGGGTCAGGGTATTTCCGGACAAGCCGGTAACATTTAAGGGCGCGGAGGTGGCCTTGGGAGGAGGAAAAGGAGCTGTTGACCACTATGTTTATCCGATAAAACCCGGCAGAATTATTTTCGAGCTTGACGGATTAAAAGAAGAGGTTGCCAGAGAAGCGTTTAAAGGTGCAGGCAATAAGTTGCCAATTAAGACAAAATTTGTTAAAAAGGAGAATTAATTGCGAATATGAAAACAGCCGAATTAAGAAAAAGAGACAGGAAAGAGCTTGAAAAGCAGGTTTATGATCTGAAGAAAAAACTGAATGATATCAGGTTTAAGTTTTCGTCGAATAAATTAAAGAATGTAAAGGAAGTGAAGGATACGAAGAAAGATGTTGCGAGGATATTAACCATTCTTAAAGAGCAAAAGTAATATGCCAAAAAGAAAATTATCAGGTGTAGTTGTTTCAAACAAGATGCAAAAGACAATCGTTGTTGAAGTTGAAACAATGAAAGAACACCCAAAATACAAAAGAAGATATAAGGTCCACAACAGATACAAAGCTCATGATGAAAAAGGAGAATATTTAATGGGCGACAGGGTTGTGATAGAAGAAACAACGCCAATTTCAAAAGACAAAAAATGGAAAGTTATACAAAAGATTAATCCGACCAAATAGCAAAGGTATGATTCAATTAAGGTCAATGCTAAAAGTTGCCGATAACTCAGGTGCAAAAATAGTGCAATGCATTAATGTACCCGGGGGAACAAGAAAGCGTTATGCTCAGCTGGGAGACATTATTGTTGGCGTGGTTAAAAAAGCAGAACCGAGAAAAATTGTAAAAAAGCACGAAAAAGTCAAAGCAGTAATTATCAGGCAAAAAAAAGAGTTTAAGAGAGCTGATGGATCTTATATCAGATTTGACGATAACGCGGTTGTTGTTTTAGGCGACGGAAAAATGCCGAAGGGGGGAAGAGTATTCGGTCCCACAGCAAAAGAATTAAGAGAAAAAGGTTTTGAAAAAATAGCGATGATGGCATCTGAATTGCTTTAAAAACATGAAAGTTAAAAAAGGAGACAATATTTTAGTAATTACCGGGAAAGACAAGGGTAAGACGGGAAAGGTTTTAAGGGCTCTTCCAAAGGAGAGAAAGGTTTTGATTGAGGGAGTAAATATGAAGGTCCATAATATCAGGCCGAAAAAACAAGGTGAAAAAGGGCAGATAGTGAAAGTTCCGGCCCCGATTTTTACATCGAATGTCAAGGTCATCTGTTCAAAGTGCGGAAAGGCAGTGAGGGTCGGATATAAGATAGAGGGAGACAAAAAGGACAGAATCTGCAAAAAATGCGGGCAAAGCACATAACTCGCAGGCAAACGGAAATTATTTGAGAAAACATGAAAAGCTTAAAAGAAAAATTTCAAAAAGAGGTAATACCGCAAATGATGAAGGAAATGGGATTTAAAAATCCTATGGCTGTTCCGAGGATAAAGAAAGTTGTTTTAAATACCTCATTCGGAAGGGAAGTTGTGGTCAAAACCTCAGGAGAGAGGGAAAAATTATATAAACTGGTTACTCAGGACTTGGGTTTGATTGCCGGACAAGCGCCGGTTTTGACAAAGGCAAAAAAATCAATCGCCGGTTTTAAGCTGAGGGAGGGCCTTCAGATTGGAGCCAAAGTCACATTAAGAAAAGACAGGATGTGGGATTTTCTGGAAAGATTGATTTATTTGTCATTGCCAAGATCGAGGGATTTTAAGGGAATTGATCCCAAAAATATTGATAAAAACGGAAATCTGACAATTGGATTTAAAGAACACATTTCGTTCCCTGAAATATTTACCGAAAAAGAAAAAACAATTATCGGACTGCAAATTACAGTATCGACAAACGCGAGGAGCAAAAAGGAAGGACTGGCATTATATAAATTTTTAGGATTTCCGATGAAAGAGGAAAAAAATAAATAGTAATCCTTCGCCTTGTCGGCTCAGGATGAATTATTACTTCGTTCATAATTCATGGCAAAAACATCACAAATTGCAAAATCAAATAAAAAGCCAAAGTTTTCATCCAGAAAGGTGAACAGATGTTTTAAGTGCGGAAGAAGGCACGGTTATATGAGAAAGTTCGGCCTTTGCAGAATCTGTTTTAGAGAACTTGCTAATAAAGGAGAAATTCCGGGAGTTAAAAAATCAAGCTGGTAAAAATATGACAGACCCAATAACAGACATGTTAAACCAAATAAGGAATGCCGAAGCCGTGCAGAAGGCCGAAGTGGTTTTGCCTTATTCAAGGTTAAAATTTGAAGTTGCAAAAATACTGATGCAGGAAAATTTTATTTCTGACGTCAAAAAAGTTGCCAAGGGCAAAGCAAAAACAATGAAAATTGTTTTAAAATATGAAAATGGAGTGCCAGGAATCGCGGGATTGAAAAAGATTTCAAAGCCCGGCCAACGAATTTATCAAAAACATTCAGAATTGAAATACGTAAAGGGCGGATATGGCATTGCAGTTATTTCAACACCCAAGGGATTAATGACAAACAAAGATGCAAAAAAAGCAAAATTGGGAGGGGAGGTGCTGTGCGAAATCTGGTAGGAAGGCACTCGCCTGTGAAGCTATATAATATCATAATACAACAATATCATGTCACGAATAGGAAAAAGACCAATTGAAATTCCGGTAGGGATAACATTAGAAATCAAGGATGAAAATTTAAAGGTTACAGGTCCGAAAGGAACCCTCGATTTGAAGTTGAACAGAGAAATCAATGTTGAGCAAAAGGACAATCAGGTTTTGGTTTCAATAAGGCAAGAAACTGCCACCGGAAAAGCAAGCGCTTTGTGGGGGTTATACAGGGTTCTTATTTCTAACATGATAGAGGGAGTTTCAAAGGGTTTTGAAAAAAAACTTGAAATTGAAGGAGTAGGATTTAAGGCCGCGGTTCAGGGAGATGAATTGGTTTTAAATCTTGGATTTGTAAATCCGGTAAAGGTTAAAAAACCGGCAGGCATTAATTTTCTTGTTGAAAAGAACGTTATTACCGTTTCCGGAGCGGACAAACAGGCTGTCGGGGAAATAGCAGCCATTATAAGAAAACAGAAGAAAGCAGAACCCTACAAAGGCAAAGGAATTAAATATCAGGGCGAAAAAATAAGAAGAAAGGAGGGTAAGAAAGTTGTATCATCTAAAAAGTAAAACATGTTAACCAAAAAGGAAAAACGCGTAAAACGCCATATAAGAGTCAGAGCAAAGATAAGTGGAACAAAAATCCGCCCGAGGCTTTGTGTTGCAAGGTCTGCAAATCACATCTATGCCCAGCTTATTAATGATGAAAATGCAAAAGTGATAGCATCGGCTTCCGATAAAGAGCTTAAAAATGCAAAAGGAGACAAAAAAGCGCTGGCAAGAGAGGTTGGGAAGCTGATTGCAAAAAAGGGATTAGAAAATAAAATCGAAAAAGTTGTTTTTGACAGAGGAGGAATCGTTTTTCACGGCAGAGTAAAAGCTCTTGCCGAAGGCGCCAGGGAAGGCGGGCTAAAATTCTAATATAAAAAGCTATGGAAGAAAAAATAGAACAGAAAAATTCTAACCAGCAGACCGGAGTTCCGGCAAAAGACGGCTTTAAGCCGTATGGAACCGGCCCGATGCAAAAATCACATGGGCGCGGATTTGGCGGAGGAAGAGGAGGAAATCGCGGTCCACGGAGAGACCAGGTAAGGGATGAATTCGATTCCAAGCTTTTGGATTTGGCCAGGGTTACAAGGGTTACCGGCGGCGGAAAGAGATTGAGGTTTAGAGCTGTAGTTGTGGCGGGAGACAAAAAAGGAAAAGTGGGAATCGGAATTGATAAAGGCAAAGATGTTTCACAGGCAATAGAAAAAGCAACAAGAAGAGCAAAGAAAAACCTTATTAGCGTTGCTGTAATGGATGGAACAATTCCTCACGAGGTGGAGGCAAAAATCGGTCCGGCAAGGATTTTGCTCAGACCGCAAAAAAAAGGAAGAGGACTTGTTGCCGGAGGAGCAGTCAGAATTATTTGCGATCTCGCGGGGATAAAAAATGTTTCTTCCAAGATTTTGTCTGGTTCAAAAAACAAGTTGAATAACGCAAGAGCAACAATGGAAGCGTTAAGAAAATTAAAAGCTGAGCAATCAAAGCAGGCAAAATAATATGCAGTTACACGAATTACAGCCAAAACACAAAGCAAAAGGGAAAAAGAGAGTTGGCAGAGGCGGAAGAAAAGGAACTTATTCAGGAAAAGGAAATAAGGGCCAGAGCTCAAGAGCCGGAAGAAAAATGGTGCCAATTATCAGAGAGCTTATTAAAAGGTATCCTAAATTGAGAGGATACAGAAGGTTTAAGCTGGACGATTATTCAGCTGTGTTAAATTTGGATGTTTTGGAAAAGCACGTTAAAGCCGGTGAAACCGTAAATCCTGAAAATTTGATAAAAATGGGATTAGTGCGTATGATAAGAGGAAGAGTTCCCGAAATAAAGATTCTTGGAAACGGAAAAATCTCAAAAAAAATAACAGTTGAAAACTGCAAAGCTTCAAAATCAGCAAAGGAGGCGATTGAAAAAGCAGGAGGGAACGTTAAGTAGGCAATGAAACCCTTCCATTTTAAAATGTCAGGGTAATTTATTCGCTTCGCTCACAAATTATGTGGTACGACAAAGTAGTATTTCTTTTTAAAAACAAAGAGCTGAGGAACAAATTTATTTTTGTTCTGTCATTGTTTATTATATTCAGAATCGCGGCCAACATTCCAATTCCCGGAATCGGAGCCCAGGATCTTGTAAAATTTTTCTCACAAAATCAGGTATTCGGCCTTCTGAACCTATTTTCAGGAGGAGCTTTAAGCAACTTTTCTATTGTTCTGCTGGGACTTGGGCCCTATATTACTGCAACCATTATATTGCAGCTTTTAACAATGATTTTTCCCGCATTGGAAAGGTTATATAAAGAAGAAGGAGAAGCCGGCAGGCAAAAATTCAACCAGTACTCACGATTGCTCACAATTCCATTGGCAATATTTGAGGGATATGGAATGCTGATGCTTTTTCAGAAGCAGGGAATCATATCAGCTCTTCCTTTACCGGTTTTAATCAGCTCTATAATTACAATAGTTGCAGGAGCAATGTTTTTAATGTGGCTCGGAGAAATCATCACCGAACAGGGCCTTGGAAACGGGATTTCACTGCTTATTTTTGCGGGTATCGTTGCAAGCCTGCCGATGAATATTTTTCAGACGTTCGTAAGCTGGGATCCGGCGCGAATTCCCTCATATCTTTTATTTATTGTGCTGTCAATCGTGATAATCGCGGGTGTTGTCCTGATTACAGAGGCCAGAAGAAACATTCCGGTTTCATACGCAAAGAGAGTAAGGGGAATGAAAATGTATGGAGGCGTTTCCACATATCTTCCGCTCAATGTTAACCCGGCTGGAGTCATTCCGATTATTTTTGCGCTTTCAATACTTTTATTTCCGGGCATGATCGCAGGATTTTTCGGAAGCTACCCCGGAGTTGTGGGAACTGTGGCAACAAACATCGGAGCATTCTTTAATAATGTCTGGATTCACGGAATATTGTATTTTCTGCTTGTCATAATGTTCACATATTTTTATACAGCCGTTACTTTTGATCCGAAAACCATAGCAGAAAATCTGCAGAAAATGGGGGGATTCATTCCGGGCGTAAGGCCGGGGAATTCCACAACAGTTTATCTCAAACACATTTTAAACAGAGTGTTGTTTACCGGCGCGATATTCCTTGGACTGATTGCGGTTCTGCCTTCTATTGTGGCGGGCATGACCGGAGTTACCGGATTCACATTCCTGATCGGAGGCACCTCATTGTTAATCGTCGTATCGGTGGTGCTCGACACGCTCCGTCAGGTAAACGCCCAATTGCAAATGCGAGAGTATGAAACTTTTTAACCTAACGGTTAAAAAGTTTTTGATTATTTAACAAATTTTTTAATTTTTAAATAAAATGTCAAAGCAAGTTGTAATTTTATTCGGCCAGCCCGGGGCAGGAAAGGGAACGCAGGCAGAAATATTGGCAGACAAAACGGGATTCTATCATTTTGAATCCAGCAAAGTTATTGAGGCAAGCTTTGTCGAGTTTCCCCCCGAAAAGACTTTTGAAATTGAAGGCCAGACCTATAAAATAGAGGACGAAAAGAAAAGATGGGAAGCCGGATTGCTTAACAGTCCGCCTTTCGTTGTCTATTTGATGACCGAAAAAATAAAGGAGCTTGCCGACATGGGCAAATCCATTATTTTTTCCGGTTCTCCTAGAACTCTTTACGAGGCAGAAAGGGAAATCCCGCTCTTGAAGGAATTATACGGAGCAGAAAACATAAGATTTGTAATGCTCGAAATATCAGCCGAAACTACAATTTTCAGAAACTCAAACAGAAGAATTTGCGAATTAATAAGGCATTCAATTCTTTTTAATAAGGAAACCGAGCAGTTGTCAGAATGCCCGCTTGACGGATCAAAACTTGTAAGAAGGAAAAAGCTTGATGATCCTGAAACAATAAAAACAAGACTGGAGATTTATAAAGAACAAACCTTTCCTGTCTCTCAATTTATTGAGAAAGAGGGCTTGCCCGTTCATAAAGTAAATGGCGAGCAGACAGTCGCGGAAGTTTTTGCAGACGTATTAAAGGCAGTAGAATCAAAGCAGTAAATGGCAATTACGATAAAATCCGAAGAAGAAATTAAGATAATGGCAGAAGGGGGCAAAATCCTGGCAACCGTTTTAAGTGAGGTTGAAAAAATGGTAAAGCCTGGAATTACCACCTTGGAGCTGGACAGGGCCGCAGAGGCCCTTATTTTAAAGCACGGCGCAAAGCCGGGATTTAAAAATTACGAAGGTTTTCCGTTCAGCCTGTGCGCTTCGGTGAACGAGGATATTGTCCACGGATTCCCCTCGGGCAGGGTGCTTTATGAGGGCGATGTGATCGGGCTGGATCTGGGCGTTTACTACAAGGATTATTATTCAGACATGTCCAAAACAATTGCCGTGGGGAAAATTTCTTTCGAAGCAAAAAGGCTTTTGGACGTAACAAAAAAATGCTTGCGCCTTGGAATCAAAAAAGTCAGGCCGGGGAATACTATTGGAGACATTGGAAATACAATACAAAGGTTTGCGGAGGATCAGGGATATGGAGTAGTGCGGGAATTATGCGGGCACGGAATTGGAAAAGAACTGCACGAAGATCCGAAAATCCCGAATTATGGCAAGAGGGGCGAGGGAGCAAAACTTGAAGAGGGAATGGTAATCTGCATTGAACCGATGCTGACGATGGGCGACTATCATCTGAAAACAGCCAAAGACGGATACGGATATGCAACAAAAGACGGGTCATTATCAGCGCACTTTGAACACACGATAGCAGTCACAAAAAACGGAGCAAAGATACTGACGGAATAATAAAACGGCTTTTGCCGTTTTTTGTTTTATGTTAAAATCAGCTAATTAATTATTTTCAACATGAAACCATTAATCGCAGGAAACTGGAAGATGAATCCAAACAGCGCAAAAGAGGCAAAAGAGCTGTTTGATGAAATTAAAAAAGGAATAAAAACGGCAAAATCGGAAGTGGTTGTTTGTCCGCCGTTTGTTTATCTTTCCCAGCTGAACGGACTTTCTTTGGGGGCGCAAAACGATTTTTACGAAGAAAAAGGGGCTTATACCGGAGAAATCTCTGCATCAATGCTGAAGGATTTGGACATAGATTATGTAATTCTGGGCCATTCAGAGCGCAGAAAATATTTTAACGAGACAGACGAACAGATAAACAAAAAAATAAAAAAATCTCTAGGGCAGGGGCTTAAAATAATTTTTTGCATAGGCGAAACAGCAGAGGAGAGAGATGCGCAGAAAAAATCAGAGGTTCTGGAAAAACAGATTAAAGAGGGGCTGAAAGGCGTAACGCGGGAAGAAATGAAAAGCATAAATATTGCGTATGAGCCTGTTTGGGCAATCGGCACCGGAAATAATTGCTCGGTTGATGAAACAATGAGTTCAGTGCTTTTTATCAGAAAAACAATATCTGATTTGTATAACAGGGAAATTGCAGACAACACAAGAATTCTTTACGGAGGAAGTGTGAAAAAAGATAATTCCGGTTCATACATTAAGGATGCCGGCGCAAACGGATTGCTCGTCGGAGGCGCCTCGTTGAATGCAGATGATTTTGTTGAAATTGTAAAATCGGCAGAATGACAGAATATCGGAATGTCAGAAATTGCGGGAATTGACTTGTTTTGCTGTTTTATGTAGTGTAAAAATATGAACGATGACATCATAAATAACGGAAGCTTCTTCAGCCCCAGCAAGGGCGATATTAGTTTTGAAGAGGTGATTGGCGAGATTTATAACTACATTTCCGAGAAACCGGAATTTTTTTATGATATTGTTGTCGGATGTGATTCGCCCTCATCAGACAAGCCGTTTTTTCCGATTGCAATTGTTGTTTTGAGAACGGGAGCCGGCGGGAGATTTTTTCTTAAAAAAATGCGTTATCCGGATAATTTTCTGAAAAAATTCGCCCACGTGCCTACAAATTGGAAGAGCAGGATATTAAACGAGGTTTATTTGTCCTGCGAGCTTGCTCTTTCTTTGCGCGAAACTCTTGAAAAAGAATTCGGTAAGGCTTCGCCAAATTTTAATTATCAGTTTCAGTACATTCACGCAGATGTCGGTGAAGTCGGCAAGACAAAAGAGATGGTCAGGGAAGTGGTGGGACTGATAAGGAGCAGCGGATTCGAACCGATTATAAAACCGTTGTCGTTTGCAGCATCAGTCGTTGCAGACAGGTATACATAGCTGGTTGTCTGGTTTTTCTGGGTATTTTTGACCGCCGGGGGCGGTTTTTGTATGGAATTTTTTGCTTTTTTGAACGGCTCACTTCGAAGTGAGCCGTTCATGGAAAGGGGTTTGACATATTTATTTTGTTTTGTATAATAAAAAATATTAAAATCCCTTGATGGCTTAATGCATGTGCGACAGAGTCCGATTCTGTACTGGGGGACGCAATCCGTCCACAATGAGCTGAAAAGCACATCCCTCCAAAAGAAGTGCAATTCTGGCCCCAGTGGTCTGCCTTCGGCGTCCGTTTACGGGATTTGACGGGCAGGCAGGCGATAACCGCGCAGGAAAAACAGTTGCATCGGCCAAGCGCACGACGGTGCACGCGTGCAGACTTCGGCGTTTTTCCCTTTAAGCCATCATTTTGCTCTTTGAAAATAAGTTCGGATAAAAAAGCGTGTTATGGCGACAACTCCGGAAACGGAGCAGTTGGGTCCGATTCCCAAACGCTTGGTTGTGTGGAAACTGATTTTGTTGTGCTGCGTAGGTGGGAGACATTGAAGCACGGGCGCCAGCTTGTGCAGAGTCGCTAAAGCGACACCACCCTCTTAATCGGTTTTCATATTGCCTCCGAACTTATATAAACTTCTTCGTCGCGAGGGCGCGTTGCCGTTGCGTGGTGGCCAGGTGGGCCGTGGAGGGGTGGGAACAGCCATGTTCAAACCGTCGGTTCGACTCCGACAAAACTTGGCCAGGGCCGTCAGAATTTTCAAGGGGTCTTGATCTGACGGCCTCTTTTATTACATTTTTGTAACACCGTCTTTTTCCAACGGCTCAACGTGAGTTGAGCCGTTTTTGTATACGAAGGCGATTCTTGCCGTGCAAAAAAATTTAATGTAGAATACAGTAATGAATTCCTCCGAATTAAGGACAAAATTTTTAAATTTTTTCAAGAGCAAAGGGCACGCAGTTATTCCTTCAGCTTCTTTGATTCCGGAAAACGATCCTACCGTTTTGTTTACTACCGCCGGAATGCATCCCTTGGTGCCTTATCTGCTCGGACAAAAACACCCTGAAGGAACAAGGTTAACTGATGCGCAAAAATGCATTAGAACAGGTGATATTGAAGATGTGGGTGATGATACGCACCTTACTTTTTTTGAGATGCTCGGAAACTGGTCGTTGGGCGACTATTGGAAAGAAGATGCGATAAAATGGAGCTTTGAATTTTTGACAGAAGAACTTAAGGTTCCACTGGACCGCCTGGCAGTTTCATGTTTTTCCGGAGACGATGATGCGCCAAAAGACGAGGAATCAGCAAAAATTTGGGAATCTTTGGGGATAAAAAAAGAAAGGATTGCTTTTCTTCCAAAAGAAGACAACTGGTGGGGGCCTGCCGGAAAGACCGGTCCGTGCGGTCCGGATACAGAGATGTTTTATTGGAAACTGAATGATGAGCCGGCTCCTGAAACTTTTGATCCAAAAAACAAGAACTGGGTTGAAATTTGGAACGATGTTTTTATGCAGTATGTAAAAGATGAAAATGGAAAGTTTCTTCCGGCAGAACAAAAAAACGTTGATACAGGAATGGGACTGGAAAGGACAGTTGCAGTATTAAACGGAAAAGAAAATGTTTACGAGACGGATGCATTTGATTTCATAATCAAAAAAATTGAAGAATTATCCGGAAAAAAATATAACGAAGACCCAAAGTCCTTCAGAATAGTTGCCGATCATTTGAAGGCGGCAACGTTTATTGTCGGAGATAATAAAGGAGTTGCTCCGAGTAATCTGGGGCAGGGATACATTGTCAGACGCTTGATAAGAAGAGCAATAAGATTCGGGGAAAAACTAGGAATTGGCCGAAAGAATTGGCTTGCAGATGTTGCTGAAATTATTGCCGGAAACTACAAAAGCGCCTATCCAGAAATTTTAAAAAACCTTGATTTTGTCAGATTTGAATTCTCCAAAGAAGAAGAGAAATTTGGCGCAACAATTGAAAGAGGAATTATAGAGACAACATCAGAAATTACTAGCATGGGTCATCTTACCGGGGATGCTGCATTTAGGTTATATGAGACGTATGGGATGCCACCTGAACTAAGTCAAGAAATTGCTCGCGAAAAGAAATTTAAAATTTCTCGCAATTTTCATACAGAATACGGTATTGCCAAGGAAAAACACCAGGAATTATCGCGCACATCCTCTGCGGGAATGTTTAAGGGCGGACTTGCTGATGCATCAGAACAGACAACAAAATATCATACTGCAACACATTTGCTTCTTGCGGGATTGAGAAAAGTTTTGGGCGATCACGTGACTCAGAAAGGAAGCAATATTACTGCTGAAAGAATAAGGTTTGACTTCGCGCATAAAGAGAAAATGACTTCTTCACAGATAAAAGATGTAGAAAATTTTGTAAATGATATAATAAAGAAAGATTTGCCTGTCTATTGTGAAGAAATGACTCTTGAGAAAGCCCGTGAGCTTAACGCTATGGGAGTTTTTGAATCAAAATACGGCGAAAAGGTGAAAGTATACACAGTGGGAGAAGGAGATGATATTGCAAGCAGAGAAATTTGCGGAGGGCCTCATGTTGAAAGAACAGGAATATTAGGACACTTTAAAATACAAAAGGAAGAAAGTTCTTCCTCCGGCGTAAGAAGAATCAAAGCGATACTCGAATAAAAATAATTTTTTTAAACTTTTATAATGGCTAAAAAAATTTACGATATCGTTCCGCCTAAAGCACGGCATAAAGCCGAAGCGGGCAAAAAAGCAGAAACTGTGCACAAGCATGCCCATACAAAGCATGCCGTCCGTCACAATGCCAGCAGTTTTCCCTTCTTGAGGGTTGCTTATATCTCGGGGGCTGTCGTTATTATTTTATTAGCCGTTTTTTTGTATTTTAAACTGCAACGAGTAGAAGTATCCATCTGGCCTAAAACTGAAATTTTAAATTTTGAAGAGAAAATTACTGCAGATAAAAGCGCTGATGCGGTTGACCCGGTAAAAGGTATTATCCCGGCGCAGTTTATAGAAGATGAAAAGGAGCTGTCGCAGGAATTTCAGGCGACTGGCGAATCAGCTGAGGATACCAAGGCAGGGGGAACAATAAAAGTGTTTAACAATGAGACTTCTTCTGTGACATTAAAAATCGGGACGCACTTTTTATCCGATTCCGGAAAATATTTTATCAGCTTGTCTCGTATTGTAATTCCTGCCGGAAAAAAGAGCGGGAGCAAGGTTACGCCCGGTTCGGTTGATGTGAAGGTTCAGGCGGTTGAAGCAGGAAGCGGATCAAATATCGGTCCTGCAAAATTTTCTGTTCCAAAACTTGCCGGAAATCCTCTTTATTACAGCGTGTATGCCAGCTCGTCTGCTTCGATGTCCGGAGGATCTGAAAAAGACGTAAGGCAGGTAAGCGAAAAAGATGTTGATGACGCAGAGACAGCGGTGACAGAAAAAGCGAGAGAGCAATTAAAAGAATCCTTAAAATCCAAAATCACCGGAGAACAAATTCTTTTGGACGATGCACTGTTAATTGATATTTTAGAAAGTTCGCCGTCAGTGAAGGTTGGAACGGCGGCTTCAAACTTCAATTATCAGGTAAAGCTGAAAGGTTCTGCGCTGGTAATCAAAAAGGAGGATCTTAGAATGTTTGTGAAGGATTATTTGCTTTCACGCTCTCCGGCAGGAAACACCATATTGGACGAAAGCATTTGGATGGACTACTCGGTGGACTCAGCCGATTTGAAAACCGGAAAAATGACCATAAAAATTTCTTTTTCCGGAAAAAATTATGCTGAGATAAACAAGGAAACATACGTAAGTTCCTTCCGCCAAAAAACAGAGAATCAGATTATAAACGAGGTGAGTGCGGATTTCGGAGAGAATGTTTCAAAAGTTGATGTAAAACTCTGGCCGTTCTGGACAATGAAAGCTCCGTCAGAGAAGGAAAAAATCAGGATTAAACTCCATTTTGATTAAAAAAACGGGTAGGAAAACAAGGAATATTGCGTTATGCTCCTGGGTGCTTGACTTTAAACTATTAATTTGTTAGTATAATAAATTCCACCCAGTTAAATTAAAAGCAGATTTTAACTTTGGCGTGGCCGAAGTTATTTAACAGGGTAAAATAAAACAGTGAACGAAGGGAAAAACCAAGACTCAAAAAAAGTCGTAAGGTGCGACGGAAGGGTTATCGAAGCCTTGCCGAATGCATTCTTTAAGATAGCATTGGAGGATGGAAGAGAGGTGATAGGATTTCTTTCCGGTAAAATGAGACTCCACAGAATCACAATTTTGCCGGGAGATAAGGTAACGCTGGAAATGACGCCTTATGATCAATCAAAAGGGAGAATAGTGTATAGATTAAAATAAAACGAGCTACAGCGAGTTTTTACCCCGCCCTCTGGGCTTTTGTTTTTTACATTAGCATAGAGGGCGGGGTTCATAATATTTCTATATCATGAAAGTAAAACCATCAGTTAAAAAAATGTGCAAAGATTGCAAGATCGTCAGAAGAGAGGGTCGGATTTATGTCATCTGCAAAAAGAATCCAAAACACAAACAGAGACAGGGATAAATAAAATCATACTTAAATAATTTTACTAAAAGTCATGCCAAGAATTGCGGGAGTAAATATTCCTGAAAACAAAAGAATAGAAATTGCTTTAACCTATATATATGGAATAGGAGGCCATTTGAGTAAGGAAATTCTCAAACTGGCACAGGTTGATGCCAACAAAAAAGCAAAAGATCTTACCCCAAAAGAAGTTAACGACCTCAAGGAGCTTATTGAAAAAAATCACAAAATCGAGGGAGATTTGAGAAGGCAGGTTATGATTAATATCAAAAGGCTGAAAGACATCGGAGCATGGAGGGGAATGAGGCATGCAAAGGGATTACCGGTAAGAGGCCAAAGGACAAAAACAAATAACAGAACAATAAGAGGCAATGTCAGGAAGACCATGGGTTCGGGAAGAAAGCCTGCAGCTACGCCGACATAATTGTTTACACTTCGTCCGTCGGGACTCAGTGTGATTTATTCACTTTCGTTCATAAATCATGGGAAAAAAGCATATCATAGAAACAAATCAGGAAGAACTGATTAAAGAAAAAGAAAAAGTTGAAGCAACCATGAAAAAAGAAGCAAAAGTAAAAGCTTCTGAAAGGGTTGCCGAAGCGAAAGTTTTCGTTTCTTCTTCATACAACAACACCATAGTTACCCTTACAAATCACAGAGGACAAGTTTTAGCGTGGAAATCGGCGGGATCGGTTGGATTTAAAGGGACAAAGAAAGCAACATCGTTTGCTGCATCAAGGGTTGCCGAAGCCATTGCGAATATCGCAAAAAAACTAGGAGTTGAAAAAATCGAAGTTCTTATAAAGGGTATCGGAGCAGGAAGAGAGTCTGCTGTCAGAACTTTGGTTACACAAGGGTTAAATATTATTTCTATAAAAGACGTCACGCCTATTCCTCACAACGGATGCAGGCCAAAGAAAGTAAGACGCGTATAACGAATTATGGCAATATACGATCAATGTAAAACTTGCAGAAGACTTGGAGAAAAGCTTTTCATTAAAGGAGAGCGCTGTTTGTCTCAGAAATGCGCACTCACAAGAAGGGCTTATGCCCCCGGTCCGCAGAAGAAGAGGAAGGGCGGAGCTCCCTCGGACTATAAAAAATCGTTGAACGAAAAGCAGGCTCTCAAGAAATGGTACGGCCTTTCTGAAAAACAGTTCAAGAGATACGTTGAAGAAACTCTTGCAAAAATGGGCAAGGTTGAAAACGTTGCAGACGAGTTGATCAAAAAACTTGAAACAAGGCTGGACAACACAATTTTCAGACTGGGGTTTGCTACGACAAGGACGCACGCAAGGCAGATGGTTTCGCATAGCTTCTTTTTAGTAAACGGAAAACCGGTAAATATTCCTTCATATCAGGTTAAGAAGGGAGATGTTATTACCATAAAAGAAACCAAGAAAAAAAAGCCGGTATTCAATTCTTTGTCAGAATCCTTAAAGAGAAAAGAAGTGCCGGTCTGGTTGAATTTAAATAAAGAAAAATTGGAAGGAAAGCCTGTCGGAGAACCTTCTTTGGCGGAAGTAAATCCTCCTGCAGAAATTTCCTTAATATTCGAGTTTTATTCACGCTAACCGCATGGAGCGCGTGATAGGGAGCAAATAACATTGTTATGCTTCATATCTGTTGCTCGATGCAAAATTATATGATTCCATTACCGTTACCGCCAAAAATTATCCACAAGAAAAAGAATCACGCCCTTTTTGAAATAGAGGGCCTTTATCCTGGATACGGCGTTACAATCGGAAACAGTTTGAGAAGAGTTTTGCTCTCCTCAATGCAGGGATCGGCAGTCACTGAAATAAAAATTAAGGGAGCATCCCACGAGTTTTCAACAATTCCGGGCGTTTTAGAAGACACAATAATGATTATTTTGAATGTCAAAAATTTGAGATTCAAAATACACGAAGGCGATTCGCAGAGGATTACCCTTAAAGTGAAGGGGGAGAAAGAAGTTAAGGGATCGGACATTGATTTGCCCGCTCAAGTTGAGCTTGCAAATCCCGACCAGCATATCGCCACAATCAGCGACAAGAAAACAGAATTTGAAATGGAGTTTTTTATTGAAAAGGGAATCGGATATGAGCCGAAGGATCAGAGAAAAAATAAAAAAGCGGAAATCGGCGTGATTGCACTTGACGCAATTTACACTCCGATTAAAAATGTTAACTTCCAAATAGAGAGCATGCGTGTCGGTGACAGAACTGACTTTGACAGATTAAATCTTGAAATCGAAACCGACGGAACAATCACTCCGGAAGAAGCATTTTTTGAGGCGTGCGACATTTTAATTAAGCACTTCAACGTTATTTTTGAAGGAAAAGCGCCGAAAACCGCTGTTAAGGATGAGACCCCCGATTTAATGGGCGGAGAAGAAGAAAAATCGGAAGCTGAGGCAGATGCCACAAAAACAAATGTTGAAGATTTAAAGCTCTCAACAAGAACCTTAAATGCATTGCTCGACAATAACATTAAGACAGTCGGAGGATTGATAAGAAAATCAGAAAAAACCTTGTCTGAGCTAGAAGGAATGGGCGATGTTGCAATAAAGGAAATAAAGAAAAGATTAAAGAAACTCGGCTTGGAATTAAAGGCGGGTGAATAATAGGATTTTAAATAGACATGAGAAAGTTAAACAAAGGAAGAAAATTATCCAGAACAAAAAATAAGAGAAAAGCGCTATTGAAAGCATTAGTGACCAGTCTTTTCTTGCACGAAAGAATTCAGACAACAGAAGCGAAGGCAAAAGAACTTCGTGTTGTTGCCGAAAAATTTATAACAAGGGCAAAGAACAACACTATTGCCAACAAAAGAGTTTTGGCACAGGTTCTTTCTCCCAAAATAAATAAAAAATTATTTGAAGAAATTGCTCCGAAATACAAGGACAGAAACGGCGGATACACAAGAATAATGAGGCTTGGTCCGAGGCCGTCTGATGGAGCAAATATGGTAATTATAGAACTCGTTAAGTAATAACATGGAAAAGATTCAAAGAGAAAATCACATAATTGATGCAGAGGGAAAAATTCTTGGAAGACTGGCAACACAAGTTGCAAACCTGTTGAGAGGAAAGAACAAGCCGGGATTTGTTTTACATCAGGACATGGGGGATTTTGTCACAATAAAAAACGTAGATAAAATGAAATTCACCGGAAAGAAATTTACAGACAAAATTTATTACAGGCATACAGGATATTTGGGAGGGTTAAAACAGATGACATTAAAAGAGCTTCACACAAAAAGACCTTCAGAGGTTTTGAGAAAAGCAGTTATGGGAATGCTTACAAAAAACAAATTGAGGGCAAGACAGATTAATAGATTAAAGTTTGAGAAATAGAAACATGCCAACAGCAAAGAAACCAACAACTAAAAAAACACCGGCCGAAAAGCCGGTAAAGAAAACAGCTCCAAAGCCGGTTGAAGAAATAAAAGAACCGGTTCAGGCATACGTTACACCGGACATTGCAGATGATGACGGAGATGATTTTTCTTTGGAAGATTTTAAATTTGACAAGGAGCTTGCTTCAAAGCCCGACAGGTATTTTGAGGCAATCGGAAGAAGAAAGACTGCTGTTGCAAGAGTAAGGCTTTTTACAAGAGGAGAGAAACAATTTTTAATAAACAACAAACCCTACGAAGAATATTTCAAAGTTTCAGAAGACCAGCAGACAGCGACGGCTTCAATGAAAAAAATGAAATGCCTCGACAAATTCAGAATCACAGTAGTTGTGAGAGGGGGAGGAAGGCACGCCCAGGCAGAAGCAGTAAGGCACGGAACAGCCAGAGTATTGGTTGATTTCAACAATAACTTCAGAAAGAGGCTTAGAAAAGCCGGATTCTTAACAAGAGATCCGAGAATGAGAGAAAGAAAGAAGTTCGGTTTGAAGCGTGCAAGAAGAGCGCCACAATGGGCAAAGAGATAATGGAAAACCGCCGAAAGGCGGTTTTTTGTTAGCACTCATATCGGAAAGGCATCTATTGACATTGTATATTATCCATAGTATAATCAAGAAAGTACAGTGATGTTCTTGCACAAAGGAGATTGTGATGAAAATGAAAGTAGCAGTGGCGGTATTGGTTCTCGCATTCGCCAGTATGGCCAAGGGCGATACGCTGGATGGAAGCTATCTTGTTCCGGGCTCCACTTTGACCGAAAGTTATGTTTTCGATAACTACAATTTCGGCGGTGGCATCCAGAACTACGTTTATTACCATGAGGGCGCTCCTCAGTTCGAGTGGGCACATCTCTGGGTTAGCTTTAACAGCGCCTATCGGCTGATTGGCAGTCCGGCATGGATTTTTGAGTCTGAGCCGGGAAGCAAGCAGTGGACGGCCACTTTGAGCTTTTCTGGAGTGGAAACGATGGACAATACCAGGTCAATGGCTTATTCGCCGGCATTCCTATATGTTAATGGGTGGGAAGCACGGGGCGGAGTTATGACCCTCTGTGAATATGGAAATCCACTCTGGGTCAATCTAAATGCGTCCCTGCAGGTAAGCCCGTTTGCCAAGGCAAACAACTTCGATTTCCAGTTTACGGAAACGCCGGATCCAACGGGGACTGTCCACTTTCAAGGAACTTATACTGCATATGGCGAATTTGCACCTGTTCCCGAGCCGAGCGCACTTGTGCTAATGCTTGGTGTTGTTGCAGGCGGAATGCTGATTTTTCGCAAAAAATAAGGTCATCGTAATTTGACCCCGACCGCATGGTTTTGCCCAGCGGCCTTTTTTTATTAAGAAAATAAATCAAAAGAAAAACCGCTGGGGGAAGCGGTTATTTAATGGGATAAACTCTAAGAAATTTTTCCCTCGGTCCAATCGCCGTAGAGAGCATTCAGCTCAAGTTTCATCGCGACAATTTCTTCGACCAAACCTTGGTCAATAAGACCCGTAAAAGACGCTCGAAACTCTGCAACGCGAATTTTTGCTTCAATTTTTTCTGTCAGCTCGATGATTACTGCCGGTCGGTATGAACTTTTGGCAAGTTCAAACGCCCTTAACGATGCTTTTTGGCTTAACACTCGCAATGGCATTCTACTCTCCTTAGCAAAACGGTGTACAAATGAACTATTCTTAAACTAACCGAAGAAACTTCTTTTGTCAATTTATGTTCAGGGTTGCACAAATTTTTCAAAATGATAAAATTCAGAATATGTTAAAAGAACTAATTGACCAGTTTTATATCGAGAACCAAAAAAACAGGGATCAGACTCATTTTTATATAACAGATGCAGGCAAATGCCCCCGCGCTGTTTTTTTTAAGTTCAAAAATGTTCCAAGAGAACCGATGGATGCAAGATTACTGAGAGTTTTTGAGCACGGCGAACATCTTCACCGAAATATTTTTAATATTTTATACAGGTTGAGAGTAGGAGTTACGACAGAAATTCCAATTCCGGCGCAGGAAATAATTTCGGGCAGGGCAGACGCAATCCTGTGCGTTAACAACGAAAATTATGTGCTGGATATTAAAAGCATGAACAGCATGATTTTCCGGAACTTAAAAGAGCCGAAAGAGGAGAACGTTTATCAGATCCAGTTGTATTTGCACTATTTTAATATCAAAAAAGGAATTTTACTGTATATAGACAAAGACCAGCAAAATTTAAAGGAGTTTATAATTACTTATGATCCGGTTCTGGTAAAAGGGCTGCTCGAGGGATTTTATTCCTTAAAAACACAGATTGAAGAGGGATCTGTTCCGGCAAGATTGGCGGAATATCCCCAAAATTGGCAGTGCACATATTGCCAGTTCCGCGACATATGCAAGTTAGCGGATGGAGAAAATGTAAAATGGGAGGAATTCAAAAAGAAAATTGAGACTTTGCAGGCATAAAAAAATCCCCGCAAAACGGGGATTTTTTATTGAGTGATTTTTTCCGATGCGATTAACGTATTGCCGGAAAGCATATATATCTTTCCGTCATTTCGGTTAAAGGCTATTTTTGCTCCTTTTGTGCTGAATTCTTTTCCGCCGGCAATCAACGTCTGGGGGAGGGTGTGCATATTGATGTGTCCGCGCGGATCAATTTCTGAAATAACGATGCTGTTTTGCGTGTTAAAAATCAGGTAATCATTATTCAGCCAGTAGCAGTCAATAATTTTCTCCTGGAGGCGTGCAAGCAAAACTTTTTCGGCCGGTCCATCTTTTGTGGTTAAGTAGGAAATTTCATTTTCATTGTAATAAAGCAATTTTTTTCCATCTGGAGAAACGCTTGTTTTGGCAATAGGGGAATAAAAATCCTCAAAAAGTTTTGTGGTTTTATTCAGGAAAAAAAGCTTCTGGTTTTCCTGCAAAGAAATATTTTCCTGTGAGGTTGCCAGTTTATAACTATTTGCTGTGTTTACTGAGTAGGGCTTTTCAAAAAGGGTTGAAATAAGCTTTCCCGAAAAATCCGAATTGTAAATATTGCTGTCATACGAGAGCCAGACTATTCCTCCGTCAGCAAAATAATACGAAGCAACATTTTTTATAATAGGAACGGATTTTTTGCTGGAGTATAAATTTTTGTTTATCACGTAAAAAAAGTCGTCTGAATTTCTCGGGTCAAAAGAAATTTGTTTTGCAGATGAAAGATAGGGAAGCGGCAGCGCTTTCGGCTTCTGTTCAAAAGGGTTAAGCAGATAATATTTTCCTTGTGATTTCATTAAAAGCTTGTTTGAGTCTCCGGACCATATCAAATCTGTTATATTTGCAATTTCGGCGGGTAAAAGCACTGTCATTGTGTGCTTCTCTGAGTTCCTGGAAATAATATTCGCTTCAATTGAAGCCGGCTTGAAGACAGCATAAAAAAATCTGTTCCCGTCATCTGACAATGAAAGATAGTCTGCTTTCTGCGCAATTTCAGAAAAGGGAATATCTTTTTTTATAAGCAGGATATCCTCAATTTTCTCTGCCTGTTTTCCGGTAACCTCAAGAGTTTTTTGATAATCAAAATACCCGATTTTTCTTACCGTGACTGTATGCTGTCCCGGAAGCAAGTCCTGCACGAAAACAGCGCTGTCAAACAGGCCGGGTTTAACAGTTTTTTTGGAGTCTATGGTAACCTCGTTGGCAGAAGGAAAGCTCCTTATATATATTCCTCCCGTTGAAACAATCTTCCATCTCTGCAAATCTATCCTGTAGCCGATTGAATACATAACAATATACGGAGCGGCCGCAAAGAAACAAATAATACAGGCGAAGAATATAACTAGACGTATTTTTTTATTCATAAATATGGTTTGACTTTATCACAAAAGCCGGCTTTTTTCAATTGACACTCAGGGTTTACAATATCGGGTTTTTGGATTAGGATAAAAACAATTAACCATAAAAATGGCAGAAAAATTTGTAATTCAGGGCGGAAAACGCCTTTCCGGAGAAATTGAAGTCAGGGGTTCAAAAAACGCGGCAGGTCCAATACTTGCTGCTTGTCTTTTGACCGACAAGGAATGTGTTATTGATAATCTTCCGTTAATAGAAGATATTTTTAATATTCTGGAAGTTTTTAAAAGCATCGGTGTCGGCATCGAAAACATTTCAGAAAGGAAAATAAAAATCAAAGCAGAAAAGCTCGAGCTTGATAAAATGGACTTTGAAAAGGTTTCAAGAACCAGAATTTCTGTGTTGCTTTTTGGCGCTTTAATTTCGCGGGCAAAGAATTTTGTGATGTCTGCTCCCGGCGGTGACAGAATCGGATTAAGGCCGATTTATGTGCACCTGGATGCTTTTGAAAAACTGGGCGCGAAAATCGAGAGGAACGATGGATTTTACACTGTTGATTGCGCAAATTTGAAAGGGACAGAAATAGTCCTGGACGAATTTTCTGTAACTGCAACGGAAAATATTATGCTTGCTGCGGTTTTTGCCGAAGGAAAAACTGTTATCAAGGGGGCCGCATGCGAACCGCATGTTGAAGATCTTGGAAAAATGCTTTCATCAATGGGAGCAAAAATTAAGGGTGCCGGGACACACACAATCGAAGTTGAAGGCGTCAAGAACCTTAATGGAGCTGAGCATACAATTATTTCTGACTACCTGGAAGCCGGCACGTTCATTGTTATCGGAGCATCAGTTCCGGGCTCTTCGATCAGGGTTAAAAATGTTCCAATGGAAAATCTGGACCTGTTTTTTAAAAAAATAGACGAGCTTGGAATTAACTTTAAAAAAGAGGGGGATGATGTTATAGTTTCATATACCGATAAATTAAATGCATTGAGAATCCAGGCACTCCCGTATCCCGGTTTCCCGACAGACCTGCTTCCGGTTGTAATTCCTCTTCTTACAAGGGCAAAGGGAAAGAGCCTTATACATGATCCTTTATATCCAGGGAGGTTTAATTATGTAAACGAACTGAGAAAAATGGGCGCAGACATAGAAATTGTAGATCCGCACAGAGCTTTTGTTTTCGGGCCATCAGAGCTCTCCGGATTGACGATTGAGTCATGGGACATCAGGGCAGGAGCCTCCTTAATTATTGCCGGATTGATGGCAGAAGGAAAAACAACGATCCAAAATATTTATCAGATAGACCGCGGATACGAAAAAATTGAGGAGCGGCTGTCAAAAATAGGAGCGGATATCAAACGAACCAATTAATATCAATTATCAATTTGCAATAAATTTTCAAGGATTGAATGATTAGTTCCGTTTTGAAAATTTGAAAATTGTAAATTGGAAATTTTCGCATGTTTAATACTAAAATCGCAATTGATTTGGGAACCTGCAATTCCCTTGTTTACGTCCAGGGAAAAGGAATTGTTTTGTATGAGCCGTCCGTAGTTGCTGTTTCTCTCGCTGATAATAAAATTTTAGCAGTAGGAGAGAATGCCAAGGAAATGATCGGCAGGACTCCGGCAGATATCAAGGTTTATAGGCCTTTAAAGGACGGCGTTATTGCTGATTATAAAGTGACGCAGGCAATGATGCGCTATTTTATTTCAAAAACAGCAAGCCGGTTCAGGATGTTTAAGCCTGAGTTAGTTATCTCGGTGCCCGCCGGAATTACTAGCACAGAAAGAAGGGCGGTAATTGAGGCCGCGCTTTCATCGGGGGCAAAAACAGCATATGTTGCCAAAGAACCCATTCTTGCGGCGATCGGCGCCGGAATTCCGATTAATTCCTGCTCAGGGCATATGATTGTTGACATCGGCGGAGGAACTTCTGAGGTTGCGGTTATTTCGCTGGGCGGGATTGTCACTGCGCACTCCGTAAGGGTTGCCGGGGACAAACTGGACATGGCAATCGCCGAATATATAAAAAAGAAATATAATCTTGCAATCGGAACGCAATCAGCCGAAGAAATTAAAATCAAAGTCGGGTCGGCCCTGCCTCAGAAAGACCCGAAATACCTTGAAATTCAGGGAAGGGATTTGATCTTGGGTCTTCCGAGAAATATAAAGATTTCAAGCAATGAAGTCTGCGAAGCAATTTCGGACACATTGATTGAAATCATCCAGGTTTTAAAACAGGTTCTTTCTGAAACTCCGCCGGAACTTTCCGCCGACATTATGAACAAAGGAATTATTATGGCGGGGGGAGGCGCACTGCTTCCAAAAATTAACGAATTGGTGGCGCAGAATACCGGAGTGCCGTGCTTTATTGCAGAAGAGCCGTTATTTTGCGTGGTAAAAGGAACGGGAGTAGTGCTCGAACATTTGGATGATTACAAGAAAGTTGTAATGTCAAAAAAATAAAAACTAAATGATTTTAGGGCACAAAAAGCAATGGGGTTTCCTACGGAATAAGTTTGAGCTGGGACAATTATCGCATGCGTATCTCCTTACAGGCGAAAGGCAGCTCGGTAAAAAAACCTTTGCAAAAGAAATAGCAAAGATTATAAACTGCACCGGAGAAAATAAGTCCTGCGGGGAATGCAACGGCTGCCGGCTTATTGAAAAAGGAAGCCATCCCGATCTGCTGATTGTTGAGCGGAAAGAAGACCAAAAAGAAATCCAGATTGCCCAAATTAGAGATGCACAGAACTTTTTAGGATACAAATCCTATTATGGAGGATATAAAACCGTAATTGTGGACAATGCAGAGGAGATGAGTATTGAGGCGCAAAACTGTTTTCTAAAAACTCTTGAAGAGCCGAAGGGGAGAACAATAATTTTTATGATTTCTTCAAATCCTGCCTTGCTGCTTTCAACAATCTATTCAAGATGCCAGAACGTTAAATTTTTTAAAGTGAAGGATAGCGAAATTAAGGAATATTTAAGGTCTCAGGGGTTAAAATCACAGGATGCAGAATTAGTATCATTAATATCTGAAGGCAGGCCGGGCAGGGCGGATGAGTTTGTAAAAAATCCTGATAAATTATCCGAGGACAAAAATGCGGTGCAAGAGATTATTAAAATAGCAGATTCAGAACTGGGGGCTAAATTCCAATTTTCAAAATCTACTGATCTGGAAGGAGAGAGATTGAAAAAAATATTTGAGGTTCTGCAAAGATACTTCAGGCACCTCTTGCTTTTGAAGACGGGAGCTGGTAATGCAAACGGATTTTATCCTGAGCCGACTGCAAAACAAAAAAGCTATTCTGTCGAAAAAATTAAGAATATTTTAGAATTAATTGAGAAAGTTGACTACAAAATATCATCTACCAATGCAAGCCCGAAGCTTGCTTTGGAAGTAGTATTAATGCAATTATAAATATATGCCGACGTATAAAGAATTTATAGACCGAGTTAAGCCGGAATTTGATAAAACATTTAAATTTTTAGAAGGCGAGGTTTCAAAAATAAGGACATCGAGAGCGTCTCCGGCTCTGGTTGAAGACATTGAGGTGACTGCTTTTGGTTCCAAGTTTGCATTGAAGCAGCTCGGCGCGATTTCCACTCCTCAAACAAATCAGATTGTCATACAGCCATGGGATTCTTCTTATATTGAGCCGATTGGAAAAGCGATTGCGCAGTCGGGACTTGGAATGTCGGCGGCAGTGGATAAAAATTTAATCAGGTTAAATCTCCCGACCCTTACCGAGGAATACCGAGTGGGTTTGACAAAAGCTTTAAATGAAAAAGCAGAACAGGCAAGACAGACAATCAGGCGCTGGAGAGAAGATGCATGGAACAAAATACAGGATGCGCAAAAAGCAAAACAGATTTCAGAGGACGACAAATTCCGCGGAAAAGACGAATTGCAGAAAATAATTGACGAATACAACGAGAAAATTAAAAATTTAATCGAAAGGAAAAAGTCGGAGATAATGTAAAAAAAGCCCTGCGAACAGAGCTATTCGGAAAACTGCTTATACCAGACGAGTAAAGTTGTTACCGTGACGAACTGATGGCCGACAAAGCCGGAATTGCTGAAGGTTTCACGGGTTAATATGTCCGTTGTCGGCGGGAGGCTTTCAATCCAGCCGTTTATCTCTTTTTCAAATTCTCCGATGTGATCTTTGTTAAACTGGATGCACTGAAAAACTTTTACCTGGATTGCCATCAATATCTCCTTTTCAAGGTTCCACTAATTTATTTATACGAATTTTAAAAATATTATTATCAAAGCGGAAACATTATGCTATTAACTACAATTTTTACACTTGTAATCGCGCTTTTAAGCCTGATTGCTTTGATGATAATCCACGAATTCGGCCATTTTATAATTGCAAAAAAATTCGGAGTGCGTGTGGATGAGTTCGGCATTGGGTATCCTCCGCGCTTATTCGGGAAAAAAATAGGAGAAACAATTTACTCAGTAAACTTGATTCCGCTTGGCGCGTTTGTCAGGATTTACGGAGAGGAGGGCGGACTGGACGATTATAGGAGTTTTTCAAAACTTGCCATTTGGAAGAGAGTCCTTATTGTTATCGGCGGAGTCGCCGCTTTTTGGATTGCATCAATTGTCATTTTTACTGTTGTATTCGGAATTGGCGCGGATATCCCGGTTGGCGACCAGGATGTTAGCGGGGTAACGAATCCTAAGGTGACTGTTGTTTCTGTTGCATCGGACTCTCCAGCTCAGAATGCGGGATTACAGAGCGGGGACGTGTTGGTTGAAATTAAAAGCCAGAGATATGAAAGCGCTCAGGTCGGACCGGAAGTTTTAAAAATTGACAAAATAAAGGATTTTCAGGACTTTGTAAAAGCCCATGTTTCGGAAAAGGTGGACATTGTATTTGAAAGAAACGGCGAAAGAATGGAAACTTCACTAAGCCCGCGCGAAACGTATCCGCAGGGGCAGGGAGCGGTTGGCGTGGGACTCGAAAGAATGGCGACTTTGATTCAAAAATATCCCTGGTATCTAACGCCCATTCAAGGCGCAAAATATACGTGGGAAATTACGGTAAAATCAGTCGCCGGTTTGTGGGATATTTTAAGAAATTTGTTTGTCGGAAAAGGCGTTCCTCAGGGCGCGGAATTGGCAGGGCCGTTGGGAATAACAGTATTTTTGGCGAGAGCGGTTGATTATGGAGCCGGATTCTTCCTGTATTTCATCGGGGCGATTTCTGTTTTTATCGCAATTTTTAATCTTTTTCCAATTCCGGCGCTGGACGGGGGGAAGCTTGTTTTTCTTCTGATCGAGAAAATCAAAGGAAAACCGGTGTCTCCAAAAGTTGAGCAGATTGTAACCGCAACATTCTTCTTTATACTTATTGGTTTGTCTCTGTTTATTACTGTGCGATTTGACATCCCCAGAGTGGCCGATTTTTTCAAATCAAGCCTGCAGAGGTAGCAAATTATTTCTGCATTTAAAATACTAAAAAATAAAAATATGCTTCAATCAAAGCTTTTTTGTAAGACTCAAAAAGAAAAATCAGCTGATTCGTCCTCTGTATCGCACGATCTGCTTGTGCGTGCAGGCTTTGTCGACCAGCTTATGGCAGGCGTTTATACTTATATGCCTCTGGGCTTTAAGGTTTTACAGAAAGTTGAATGCATTATCAGGGAAGAAATGGAAAAAGCCGGCGGGCAGGAAATTTTGATGCCTGTCCTTCATCCTAAAGAAAACTGGGAAAAAACCGGCAGATGGGATTCTCTTGATATTTTGTTTAAGGTAAAAGGCGGAGGCGAAAAAGAATATGCCTTGGGTCCCACGCATGAAGAGGTTGTTTCTCCATTGGCAAAAAAATTTGTATTGTCTTATAAAGATCTTCCATTTTCAGTTTTTCAGATACAAACAAAGTTCCGGGACGAGCTTAGGGCAAAATCAGGAATCCTGCGAACAAGAGAATTTTTAATGAAAGATTTTTACTCGTTTCATTCAGACCAGTCAGATCTTGATAAGTTTTATGACAAAATGGCAAAAGTCTATGCGAACATTTTTAAGCGGGCCGGCATAGGCAAACAAACATACCAGACTCTGGCATCAGGAGGAAGCTTTTCAAAATATTCAGATGAATTCCAGACGGTGACTGAAGCCGGCGAAGACATTATTTATGTCTGCTCAAAATGCAAGATTGCCATAAACCGGGAAATTAAGGAAGAAAACCAGTTCTGCCCGAAATGCAAAAATTCAGAATTTGAAACAAAAAAATCCGTCGAGGTGGGAAACATCTTCAAGCTTGGCACAAAGTATTCCGCCCCTTTTGACCTGAAATTCCGGGACAAAGACGGAATAGAAAAGCCGGTATTAATGGGGTGTTACGGAATCGGGCTTGGAAGGGTTCTGGGAGCTGTTGTGGAAATCAGCCATGATGAAAAAGGCATTATTTGGCCGGCAGAAATTGCGCCTTTTTCTGCGCATCTGATTCAGATAGAGAACACGCCGAAGGTTTTAAAAACTGCGCAAAAATTATACACAGATTTACAAAAAGAAAATATTGAGATATTATACGACGAAAGACAAGACAAAACTGCCGGCGAAAAATTCGCCGATGCAGATCTGATGGGAATTCCTTATCGTATAGTTGTTTCTGAAAGGACGCTGAAGCAGGATTCTGTTGAACTGAAAGAGCGAAGCAAAAGCTCGGCAAAACTTGTCAAAATCAAACAGCTTTCAAAAATTTTAAAGTAGAAACTCCGGCGCTATGTTTAAAAAATTGCTATCGTTTTTATCTGTTGATATGGCTATTGATTTGGGAACGGCCAATTCGCTTGTTTATGTGAGAGACAAGGGAATTATTATCAACGAACCTTCTGTTGTTGCCGTAAACAATAAAACTGGCCAGATACTCGCAATCGGAGAAGAGGCAAAAAAAATGGTTGGTAGAACGCCTTCCTATATTACAGCCACAAGGCCGCTGGTAAACGGAGTGATTTCCGATTTTGAAGTTACCGAGCAGATGCTAAAATACTTTATTGAAAAAGCGGCCGTATCGGGTAAAAAAATGTTCGGCCTGGGATACATGCCCAGAGTGATCATCGGAATTCCATGCGGAGTAACTGAGGTTGAAAGAAAAGCCGTCAGGGACGCCGCAAAAAATGCAGGAGCAAGAACTGTTTTTTTGATTGAGGAGCCGGTGGCATCTGCAATCGGGGCAAAGCTTCCGATTCAGGATGCGGGAGGAAATTTTATTGTTGACATCGGCGGAGGAACCACAGAGGTTGCTGTAATTTCTTTGGGCGGAATTGTCGCTTCCCGTTCTCTAAGGGTTGCCGGCGATAAACTGAATGACGACATAGTTCAATTTGCCCAAAAGGAATATAAGCTTTTTATCGGAGAGAGAACGGCAGAGCAGATAAAAATAAACATCGGTTCAGCCATGCCGATGAAAGAAAAAAAAGAAATGCCTATGCGCGGAAGAAATTTGGTTACCGGCCTGCCGGAGGAAGTTATTATTTTTAACGATGATGTTCAGCGTGCGTTAGACAGATCAGTAAAACAGATTTTGTCTGCTATTAAAACAACGATTGAAGAAACTCCGCCGGAGCTTCTGGCAGATGTGATGACAAATGGAATTTATCTCGCAGGAGGCGGTTCATTGCTCAGAGGACTGGACGCCTTGATTGCAAAAGAAACAAAAATTCCGTGCAGAATAATTGACGATCCATTGACATCTGTTGTCAGGGGATCGGGAATTGCTCTTGAAAATTTGGCGACTCTGGCAGATGTACTGGCAAAAGATGAAGAGGGGATGGTGCCGGTATAACAGCAAAGACTTATTTTATAATTGATATCCCGCGAAAGCGGGATATTTGCTTGAATCCGGTATTGAAAGTTGTTTATTTTTTTCCAATTTGATAAGATTTAAAAATGATTTCAAAAGAAGAAGTTAAAAGAATTGCCGCGCTTGCGAGATTGGAGCTTTCAGAAAAAGAAATAGAAAAAATGCAGAAAGATCTGTCTTCTATTTTGGATTATTTTGATTTACTAAAAAAGGCTCCAAAAGAAACCGCAGAAATCTCGGCAAAAGACATGTCTTCTCTTAGGAAGGACGAAGCCGTAAACGGAGAAATAGATAAAACAGGAAAGCTGGCCAAAGCCTTTCCTGACGAAAAAGACGGATATATAAAAGTAAAAGCGATTTTATAATGGCAGAACTAACCGAACTGACAATCAGACAGGCGCACGAAGGCCTTAAGAAGAAGGAGTTTTCTTCGGCTGATCTCGCAAAGGCGCACCTTGAGAAGATAAAAAAAGAAGACAAAAAAATAAATTCGTATTTGTCGTTGACTGAAAAACTGGCGATGTTCCAGGCCGAACTGGCGGACAAAAAAATCGCTTCGGGAAATTGCGGCGAATTAACCGGCATTCCCTGCTCAATAAAAGACGCGATTATGGTTGAAGGAGAAAAATGCACTGCCGGCTCAAAAATTCTGGAAAGCTATATCGCTCCATATGATGCTACCGCAGTAAAAAAACTTAAAGAAAACGGAAGCGTGATACTGGGTAAAAACAACACGGACGAATTTACGATGGGGTCTTCGACAGAAAATTCCGCATTTGGAGTTACCAAAAATCCTTCAGATTTGGACAGAGTTGCCGGAGGAAGTTCGGGTGGTTCGGCGGCTTCCGTTGCTTCTGGAATGGCAATGTACTCATTGGGTTCCGACACGGGAGGATCTATCCGGCAGCCGGCATCATTTTGCGGAGTTGTGGGGTTATGTCCGACATACGGCGCCGTTTCAAGATACGGATTAATTGCGCACGCATCTTCCCTTGATCAAATTGGACCTTTTGCCCGGAATGTGGATGACATAGAAATTGTTTTTAAGGCAATAGCTGGAAAAGACAGACTGGATGCGACAAGCGCCGATTATTCATATAAAAAGTCCGATGAAAATTTAAATGGCCTGAAAATAGGCCTGCCAAAAGAATATTTCGCTAAAGGGCTGGAGAAAGAAGTTGAAAATATTGTAAGAAATGCGATTGAAAAAGCAAGAGAAGCGGGGGCTGAAATTGTAGAAATCAGCTTGCCGAGCTTTAAATATGCGCTGGCATGTTATTATATCATTGATCCTTCTGAGATATCGGCAAACCTTGCAAGATTTGACGGAATAAAATACGGATTGTCAGAAGACGGAGACAAATTGCTTGATGTTTATTTAAAAACAAGGGGCAGGGGATTTGGCGCGGAGGTAAAGAGAAGGATAATGATAGGAACACATTGCCTATCCTCGGGATATTACGATGCTTATTATAAAAAAGCCCAAGAAGTCCGCCAGCTGATAAAGAAAGATTTTGAAAAAGCCTTTGAAAAAGCTGACTTGATCTTTTGTCCGGTTTCACCCTTTCCGGCGTTTAAAATAGGGGAGAAGACCGAAGATCCGCTGTCGATGTATCTTGCAGATATCTATACGATTCCGGCTAAACTTGCCGGACTGCCGGGACTGTCATTGCCTGCTGGCAAAATCGGCAAGCTTCCAGTCGGATTGCAAATCATCGGAAACCATTTCCAGGAAAACAAAATTATTTCAGCGGCCTCCCAGATTGAGAAATTGTTGTCTTAAATTTTTGGGTGTATAATTACACTAATATAACAAAATTACAAATTTGTCCTGGGAAACAATATACAACTTTTTAGGCATAACAGAATTTATTTACTTTATCTCCTCCCCTGAACTGCAGGAACAGCTTTTGCTCGTAAAGCTGATTTTTATTACATTTGCAATGTTTTTCCTGGGTGCTGTCATATATTTTATGGTTAACAGCACATGGGTGCAGTATCATTTCTTGGAGGACGTAACAGAATTCTTTTCGTGGCAGCCGTACGGAATAAGGGAATTTACCAGAAGACTTCAGAAAATAAGAAAAAGAATGGAAATCGGCACTGAAACTGAACTGAAACTCGCAATTATTGAAGCAGACGATCTTCTTGCCCAGCTTCTCGATGACAGAGGTTACGAAGGAAAAACATTTGAGGATGTTGTCAGACAGGCAGGCGGAGTGGTCGGAAACCAGAGAGATGTGTTTGAGGCACACTCGGTTAGAAATTCCATTGTATATGACCCCAACTTTGCTCTCGATGAAGCAAAAGCAAAAGAAATAATTAATATATATGAAAACGCGATAAAGAGTATTGCGGCATCGTAAAATAAAACAGCCACATCGGCTGTTTTTGTTTGAACGGTGTTCCAAAAATTGCTAAAATTAGAACATAAGTCCGATTCCAACAGACCAGACTATCGTGCTGATCGCAACAAGGCTGATAAGGGTTATCCAGACAATTTTAAAAACAGTTTTCGATTTTAATTTTTTCATAATTTTTGTTTTATTAATGGTAGCAAATTTTAAGAAAAAGAAAAAGGGAAACCCGCTCAACTATATTTTTTCAGTTACGGGCGGAATTATTTTAATTATTTTAATTTCTTTTTTGGTTTACAAAGATGTCAGCATCTACAGAAAAAAAATCCGGCTGAATGAGGAAATTGCCGAATTAAAAGAAAAAATTGAGCAGGCAAAATTAAAAAACGAAAATTTGAAAGAAAATATTGCGCAGGCAGACAGCAAAGATTATCTTGAAAAAGTGGCAAGAGAACAGCTCGATATGCAAAAGCCAGGAGAAACTGTTGTTGCTTTCATAACAAGCCAGGAATCTCAAAAAGAAGAAAACGCAAAGGAGAAAAAGAGCTGGATTGATTGGGTTTCAGGAGCGTTGTCAGGTACGTTCCGCCATTTATTCGGCAATTGATTTTATGCCATTTTTAGTTTAGTATTTTCATATCGCGGGTATGGTTCAATGGCAGAACTTATCCTTCCCAAGGATATGATACGGGTTCGATTCCCGTTACCCGCTCAGAATGCCGAGCAGTACGGCCTGGCACCTGCCTGCCGGCAGGGAGGGAGCAATACGCCGAAGTAGCTTAGTTGGCAAAGCAATCGCTTCGTAAGCGATAGACCGTGGGTTCGATCCCCACCTTCGGCTCCACTTTTTTCTGAACTTTGAAAGGAGAATATATGAAATTTTCAGAATTACCCAATTGCCGGCTTTTTGTTATTGCAGATCCAGATCACGAACAACGGATTTTTGTGAAGGATTCAGAGGGCAATATAAGAATTTACAGCACATACGAGCCGGTAGTAAAACCGGAGCAAGACTTCCTTGTCCAGCCGATTTATCTAAAAGCTCCGTCTTTTTCCTTATAGCCTCAATGGGGGCTATTTTTTGTGAATAAATTCTTTTCAATATTTTTTAAATGTGATAAATTAAATAAAGAATGAGTGAAGATACAGGAAAAATTGAGGAATTGAAAAACAGGCTCCATCAGATGATGGAGCGCCTTTGATGTTGATTCAAAAGAAAATAAATTAAAGGTGCTTGAAGCGGAATCTCTTAAACCGGATTTTTGGAAGGACAATCAGCACGCCGCGCAGGTCCAGCAGGAAATATCGAATATAAAGGAGGAAATAGAAAGCTTCAAAAAAATAGATAAAGAAATCACTGAATTGGAGGGAATAGAAAAAATTTCTGAAGACGATGAAAAGCTGAAGGAAGGTCTTGAAAAAAAATGTGAAATACTGGAAAAAGAAATAGAATCACAGGAATTTAAAATTTATCTTTCCGGAAAATATGACAGGGGAGATGCGATTATTGAGATTTTTTCAGGTGCAGGAGGCCAGGATTCACAGGACTGGGCGACAATGCTTCTGCGGATGTATGAAAGATTCTGCAATTTGAAAGGATTTAAATTTTCAGTTTTGCATCAGGCATTTGGCGATGCAGGCGGTCCGGACGGCAGAATCGGCACAAAATCAGTCACAGCCGAAATAAAAGGAAATTATGCATATGGTTTTTTGAAAAAAGAGACCGGCGTTCACAGATTAGTGAGGATTTCACCGTTTTCTGCGCAAAAACTCCGGCACACGTCATTTGCTCTTGTGAATATTTTACCGGAAATAAAAGAAACAGATTCTGAAATTGAAATAAAGCCCGATGACCTGAGAATTGATACATTCAGGGCCTCAGGTCCGGGCGGACAATATGTAAATAAGACAGAATCGGCCGTGAGAATAACACACATTCCAACCGGTATTGTTGTGTCGTCGCAAACCGAAAGATTGCAGGGGAAGAACAAAGACAACGCGATGAAGGTTCTTTATGCAAAAATTTATCAGCTTGAGCAGGAAAAGAAAGAAAAAGAAATAAAGGAGATAAAAGGGGATCTGGTTTCTGCCAGCTGGGGCAATCAAATCAGGTCATACGTATTGCATCCATACAGGATGGTAAAAGACCTCCGCACTCAATATGAAACATCCGATACAGAAGCGGTTCTCGACGGAGAAATAGAAAATTTTATTAATGCTGAAATAAAAGCAGACATTTAAGGTGATTTCATTTAAAAAAGTTACAAAAATTTACGATCCGGATACAACCGTTCTTCAGGACGTGTCTTTTGACGTTGCCGGCGGGGAATTCGTTTCCATCGTCGGAAAATCGGGAGCAGGGAAGACCACTTTAATTAGAATGATTATGGGACTGGAAAAACCAACATCCGGACAGGTTATGTTTGGAGATCTGAGCGTGGGCGATGCGACGCTTCCGGAACTGCAGGGCATGCGGAGGCAGATTGGCAGCATTTTTCAGGATTACAGGCTGTTTGCCACAAAGACTGTTTATGAAAATGTTGCGTATATTCTGGAAGTCGAGGGAAAAGAAAACGATGAAATAAACACAGAAGTTCCGAAAGTGCTGGAAACAATCGGTTTAAAGCACAGAGCAGATAATTTTCCGCGCGAACTTTCCGGCGGAGAACAGCAGAGACTGGCAATTGCCCGGGCACTGATAAATCAACCCAAGGTCATTTTAGCTGACGAGCCCACGGGAAATCTTGATCCGTACAACTCATATGAAGTAATTTCATTGCTTGAAAAAATAAATAAAACAGGGAAAACGGTTATCCTTCTGACTCACGACAGGGCAGTGGTAAACAAGCTTGGCAAGAGAGTTATTACACTGGAGGATGGAAAAATGATCAGAGACGAAAAAGAAGGTAAATTTATAATTTAAACTATGATTACAAACTTTGAAAGGATTTTTAATTTCGCTGTAACCGATTTTAGAAGAAACAAAGGTTCAAATATTGCTGCAATATTCGTGCTTGTAGTTACGATACTTTTGGCAACAGGCCTTCTTATGTTTCAGGGGATGGCAAATCACATTATTTCTGAAATACAAAATAAAATTGATATAACGGCATACTTTAAGGAGGGAACTGGCGAAGAAAATATATTGTCGGTAAAAGATGAAATTACCAACCTTTCTCCGGACATAAAAAGCGTGACTTACGTTTCAGAAGCGCAGGCCTTGCAGGAATTTAACGAAAAGCACCAAGGCAATGAGTCGCTTGCGCGGGCAATCGAGGAGGTTGGAGGTAATCCGTTTCTGTCATCTCTGAATATTGTCACGACAGGCAAAACGTCGCAGTATGAAAACATCTCAAACATACTTCAGTCCGACAAATACAAGGGGCTTATTGAAAAGGTTGATTTTTCCCAAAAAAGAGATATAATCGAGAAGGTATTTTCGATAACCTCAAACGTGAATAAATTCGGAATCGGGCTCGGGATTTTTATGATGGTTATCGCTATACTTGTTGTTTTAAATACGATAAAACTTACAGTTGATAATTCCAAAGACGAAATCAGCACGATGAAAATCGTCGGAGCGTCTGATTGGTTTGTCAGGGGGCCGTTTGTTATACAGGGGGCAATTTACGGAGTAATTGCGTTTGCAATTTCGTTTGCCATATCGCTAATTGCGGTTTATCTGTTTTCATCAAAGATCTCATTAATAATGCCTGGATTCTTTGCCTTTAAGTATTTTATTTCCAATATAATAATTTTCATTCTGGTGCAGCTCGGATTCGGAATTTTCTTGGGAATAATTTCAAGTTTTATTGTTATCAGAAGGTATCTAAAAGTTTAAAAAAATTGCGGGATCGTCTAATGGTAGGACACAACTCTCTGGAAGTTGGTATCTTGGTTCGAATCCAAGTCCCGCAGCAAAAAAAATCCGCCCGTGAGGGCGGATTTTTAATTCTTTATCTGTAAACGTAAATTACATTATAGTAATACAGCCATAGCGGGTAATTGCTATAATATAGCGACATCCAGTAGCTGTACCAGTCATTCGGCCTGAATCGGTACCAGTATGTATTGTAATTGCTGAATCTTCTGAAGTCACCGCGGTCAAAATATCTGAACCTTACGCGATTTCTTCCGTCACGATCCCAGCGGTCATCGCGATCCCACCTGTCCCGATTGCCTCTGTCTCTATCCCAGTCTCTGTCTCTATCCCAGTCTCTGTCTCTGTCCCAATCTCTGTCTCTCCTATCCCAATCTCTGTCTCTGTGGTCTCTGTCGCGGTCCCAATCTCTGTCGTTATTGCGATTATCCCTATTTCTGTCCCAATTTGAATCGCGATCCCAACGGCCGTCGTTGTCGTTGTTTCTGTTCCAATCGTTATTTCTGTTGTCGTTGTGCATCATGCGGCTGTCGTTGCTGTCGCGCATCTGCGCCTGAACTCCAGAAACGCCTGCGAGAGAAAGCGCCAGAACGGCAACCGCCCCAAGAACCGCAGCAAACTCGTTTTTAAACATGCTTTTATACATTTTGCAAAATTTAATTAATATTTTATTACGACTATATACTGGATACGAATCCTTTTGACGTTTATTACAGCTTGTGTTGCTGAGTTAACCGGCTATTGACACAGCAGAATCGATTTGCTAAGATCAAGGCGAAGAGACATTTGACAAAACACTGTCCTGAAGATTTCCCACAATTTGCGGGAAGCCTTCAGGACAGTGGCAGAGCACTGGAATTTACCCCTGGCTTGTGGAGCCAGAAAGGTATCGGAGGACTGTTAATCCCTCACTTCCAAGTAGCACCCTGCTAAAGGAGAAGAACGTCTTAGTTGGCCACATTGCCACAAATCCTTACAACGAAAAGGGCATGTCGACCCAAAAGACCGTGTCGAAAAGTGACGCATCGCACGAAGCTCAGCGCTTCACCCAAAAATGCGCACCTTCCGCACATTCTCTTCTTTTCCTTCTTTGCCACTGTCCCCAAATCGCTCTTTTACATCCCTCTCATTATTCCGCCTAAGCGGACCGTTTCATCATATGGGTTACTCTCTGAGTAACCCTCTTTATTTATAAACACGCTTTGACTTGTACCAATTTTTCTGCTAAAATTTAAAGTAATTTAATAGCGGGCGCGTAGTTCAGTGGTAGAACGCTGTCCTGATAAGACAGAGGTCGAAGGTCCGATTCCTTCCGCGCCCACAATGAAAACTCCTTCAGGAGTTTTTTAGATAAGGGCGGCGGTATGGAGAGGATCTTTCCCCGAAATCCGAGCGCAGCGAGGGATTGCCTTCGGGCAACTTTCCGATTCCTTCCGCGCCCACAATGAAAACTCCGCGAGGAGTTTTTTGCTTGCTACTGAACTTGCTACTGAATTAATTCAGTAGCAAGAAAATAGAAAAAGATGTTTGCCAAACATTTCAAAAAGAGTAAAATGAGATAATCAACAAAAATATGTTTTCAAAAATTGACAAGAAAATTATTATAAGCTTTCTCGGAGTTGCCGTTGTTCTGGCTGTCTGCGGGATTATTGTTTACAAACTTTATACCGGCGCGAAGCCGGTTTTGCAGGAAGACACAAACCAGCAAAACACGCAGGAAGAACAGGGAGATGCCGATGTGCAGATTTTGCAGAACGGAATTGAGGTTGGAGGCGGAACCATGCAAGACGGCCTTTTCGTCTGTGTAAGCAAGTGCGGAGACGGGATTTGCCAGGAGGTCGGAACAGTTTGTCCCGACAACTTGAACTGCCCCTGTGTAGAGGATAAAAACGAATGCCCCGAAGATTGCAATAATTAAAATGAAAATTATGAAATACAATGAGCTCGTCAAATTTGTTTTTTCGATAATAATTTGCGAGATGGCGGGAGCAATCGGAAGCGCTTTTACTTTTTCGGCAATCGATGGCTGGTATAAAACGCTTGAAAAATCTCCGTTAAATCCGCCCAACTGGATTTTCGGACCTGTGTGGACAATATTGTATATTTTAATGGGAATCTCGCTTTATATTGTCTGGTCTGCGAATTGGAAAATAAGAAATGAAATTTTTAAATCAAAAATAAAACCTTGGAACCGCTTTTCAGAAAAATTTGTTTCAGGCAGCTGGCAAAAACTTAATCTCATTTTGATTTTTGCATTTCAGCTCGTATTAAACTCATTCTGGTCGATTGCGTTTTTCGGTTTGAAATCTCCGGGGCTTGCCTTTTTTGTTTTGCTGATGCTCTGGTTTGCTATTTTATACACAATCATAAATTTTTACAGAGTTTCAAAAATTTCAGCGTATCTGCTTATTCCATATATATTGTGGGTTTCATTTGCCGGATATCTGAACTACTCTGTCTGGATTCTTAATTAAATATTTAACGGTTGAATGCCGGTTGACGAAACCGGTATTTTTTTGTATTATTATCAAACTTATTTGAAAATTGTCCTTTGAAAAATCAACTCAACGGGAGGTTCCTATGAGTATCCTGGTAACTGGAGTTACTGGCACCGTTGGGCCTTTTCTTGCGCGTGAATTGGAAGCAAGAGGAAATGTCCCATTTTATCTGGTGCGCAGCAACAAAGAGAATCCTGTCGTCCGGCTGGAAAAAGTTTTGGGGAGAAGGCCGCTGATTAGATGGAGATTTGCGGTTGAAGGCGACATAACGCTGCCGGATCTTGGAATTCCATGCCGGTCGCTTCTGTGGCTTGAAGGAAGAATCGAAAAAATCGTAAACGTCGCCGCATTCATCGGCTTTGATGAAAGCTCAAGAAAAATTGCTCACGATGTAAACGTGCAGGGTATGGCAAATGTGATTAATCTCGCCAATAAAATTGGCGCAAGAGAAGTCCACCAGGTAAGCACGGTTTATGTAGCAGGCGAGGCGGACAGCCTGCCGGAGCGTTGTGAGAAAAACGGAAGAGGTTTCCGCAACGTTTATGAAGAAACAAAAAACGAGGCAGAAATCCTGCTTTCAGAAAACTGGCCTGATTTTTCCATTTACCGCCTGCCGATTGTCGTCGGCGACAGAAAAACCGGGGAAATCCCGTTTTTCACCGGCTACTATGCTTTTCTGAAAAATCTTTGGCATTTCCGTGACACGTTCAAGGAAAATAGCAGGAGAATGTGCGAGGGCATCTTCACCGACAGAGACGGATTTCTTAATTTGCCCATCTGCCTTAGATTCGCAGAAACATCCACGTTGAATATTGTTCCTGTTGACTGGGTGGCCGAAATGCTGGCCGAGCTTATCAGTCTTCCGGCAGAAGGAAAAGTTTTTAATGTGGCTCACGAGAAACCGCCTCTTGGCAGGTGGCTCAATGATGTTTCACTGGAAGCCCTGTTAATAAAAGGATTTTATTACGGGCAGAAGCGTGAGCTGACCGGTGGATCAGCAATTGAAACTTATCAGAAGATTCTCGACAGAAACAGCAAGCCGTATCTGCCATATATCAGGCACGAAGCGGTGTTTGAAATGGCTGAGACAGCAAAAGCTTTGGGGAAAAAATACTATCCCTGCCCCGAAATAACGAGAGATTTTGTGCATCTCATTCTTGAATACGCAAAATCCCGTAATTTCGGCAAACAGTGAAAAATTTATGCGGCAGATGAAAATCGGCCGCTTTTTGTTTGATTTAATCCGTAATAGTGATATATTAAATCCAGCTCGCCGGGCGATAGTCCGGCTTTTGAAAAAACAGTTTCCTGGAAAGGAGAGCCATATGGCAAACGTTCTGAATCAGAGCACCGTTTTTTCCGAATTGCGTTTCAGCCAGGTCCTTGCCGAAGAGGATGAGGTTGAGGCCAAAAAGCATCTGCCTGAATACATTCTAAGCCCGCTTTCTGTACACTACGGGCCGGTGAAAGGATTTTTCCTGTTTGTGTTGCGGACGTTTCTCTCCTTGCTCGTCGTCGTTTTTCTACGGCCGAGGAGCAGGGCGGGTGAGCTCGACCAGAAGGATGTAGATAAGGTCTATGACAAACGGGCGAAACATTACGACCGCGATCACCACATCACAACGCGGGGAATGGATCTTTCCTTCAGAAAGATGGCTGCCTGGCTCGCCGCAATCCTTGCACGGAACAGAAACGGATCTGTAAAGATACTGGATCTGTGCACCGGAACGGGAGAAATTCCCAGACATACAAAATGCATTTCCGAATTGCTCCACGTTACAGTCGATGTTACCGGTCTTGATTACAACGAGCACATGCTCGCCATTGCGAGGCGGAAACGGCTGAACGGTTTTGTTAGGGGCGATGCTACCGAGCTAACGACCCCGAAAGAAGGATTTGTCGCCTTCGGCGAAAACACTTTTGACGGAGTTACGCAGGTTTTCGGCATCGGAGGAATTTCAGAGCCGGTGAAAGTTTTTCGCGGAGTTCTGGAGGTTCTTAAGCCCCGCGGAACATATCTGATGATTGACATGCACCGGCCGATTCCGGAACTTTCCGGCGAGATGCCATTTTTTGGCTGGTGGCTGAAAACGCCCGTGCTCGAAGCATACATTTATGAAAAAACAACTTTGCCTCTTGTGCTTGAACGGCTTTGGGGCTGGCGCGATACGACGATGTGCTTTTACCTTCTTCCGCTTGTCACATACGATGACGGGTTGGGGCAGTGCTGGGGGTTTGAAACCCAGATCCTTGAGGTTGAATCTCACAGGTGGTGGTTCGGGCTTCCGATTATGCCTGTTGCCAAAATCGTTGTGAAAAAAGTTGCAATCAGCACGGAAGAGGCCAAGGCCAGGAAAAAAATTCTGCAGGCGTTATGCCAGCAGACATGTGAATAACTCATAGCTTGCGCTTGAAGAAGCGCAAGCTTTTTTGTTTTTTAAAAAAGTGCTAAAATACTCTAACATGAATCTATTTGCCTTATCGGGAATTTTAATTTCCGTTTCGAGTTTAATCGAGGGGTTTATAGTTATTATAAGAGGGAACAGGAAAGAGCACTTTATCTGGGGGTTGTTTTGTTTCTCTATTATGCTTTGGGGATTTGGCGGATATCAGATTGCAAATTCGGCCAGTCCAGAAAGCGCGGTATTCTGGTGGAGAGTCGCTTATGCCGGAGTTATTTTTATTCCGGTTTTTTTATTGCACTTTTTGACGGTCCTGCTTGGCACCAAAAAATGGGCGGTGAAATTCATATATCTGGCCGGATTTTTATTCCTTGCGCTGAACTTTTTTGACGGCGTGTTCATCGACAAGGTGGATTTTCTTTTCAATGAAATTTATTACCTTTCACATCCGACAGTTTTTTATAATATTTTCGTTTTGCTTTTCGGTCTTTCAACTGTTCTAAGCTTGTATGCAATCTGGAAAAGATATAAGAAGTCGCAGGGATTCAAGAGGCACCAGCTAAAATATCTGTTTTTGTCGCTTTTGGTGGGATTTGCAGGCGGAAGCACAAGTTTTTTCCCGGTGTACGGAATTTATGTTTATCCGCTTTTTAACGTAACGATTGCAGTGGGCGTCTTAGTTGTCGGGTATGCAATTTTAAAGTACCGGCTGATGGACCTGAGAATTGTTGCAAGAAAGTTCTTTATTTATATATTTTCCGCCGCTTTTGCATACATTACATTTTACTCGCTCGTGTGGCTTTACCAGACTTACCTCGGCGGAGTTTTTACAAACTCATCGTATATCAGCGGAATTCTTGTTGCGCTCGCTTTTGCCGGCGCATTCTCGTGGTTTTACGGGTTTGTTGAAAATTTTGCCAACAAGTACTTTTTTTCGGCCCTTTATAAATATCAGAAAACAATCGAGGGGCTTGGGCAGAAATTGAGTTATATGAATGATTTGGGCGAGGTTCTTGACCTTATTACCGGCACCATAAAAGAGTTTATCGCATTGGAAAATGTGGCAGTTTATCTGCTTCAGGCAGACAAGAATGAGTATAAAAAAACTGCTCTCTCCGGATTCAAAAAGGATTTGGGAGATTTTGTTAATAATTCCAATTTTAAGAAATATCTTCAGGAAAAGCAAAAGCCGGTTGTAAAAGAGGAATTAGGCAAGATAGCTGAAGATTCAAATGACCTTACCGATGCAAAAATAATTTCTGAAATGAACACGGAAATGGAGGCGCTCGATATTTCGTTATGCATTCCGCTGATCAGCAATAAGGAATTAAAGGGCTTAATTTTGCTTGGCCCGAAGAAAACAAAGGATGCATACACAAAGGAGGATTTGGAAATGCTAAGCATCCTTTCATATCAGGCCAGCGCAGCTATCGATAATGCCAGGCTGTACAAGGAAGTTCTGGGTCTAAACAAAAATTTGCAGAGAAAAGTTGACGAACAGACAGAAAGCATCAGACAGCTTTATGAGGCTGAAAAAGAGGCGAAAGAGAAAATCAATGCTATAAGGGTTGAAGACGAGGCTCTCCTGTCCAGCATCGGAGAAGGAGTGGTTGCCATAGACAACGAAGGAAAAATAACATTCGTAAACAAGGAGGCTGAAGATTCCTTGTATGTAAGAGGCGAGAGCATTATAAACAAACCGTATGAACAGGTCTTATTGGCGCAAAATGAAAAGGGAGAAATAATTGCAAAAGAAAAAGACCCGCTCTATAAAGCGCTGGTCCACGGAAAGAAAGTGGTTGCCAGCGCAACTATGGGAACGGAAAATACATGTTATTACACAAGAAGCGACCGCTCGAAGTTTCCCGTTTACGTCACGGCGGCTCCGGTCGTTTTGAATGGAAAAGTAGTGGGTGCTGTTGATGTTTTTAGGGATGTCACGGTTGAGAGACAGATAGACAAATCAAAAAGCGAGTTTGTTTCACTTGCTTCTCATCAGCTTAGAACGCCGCTAACCGCTATTAAATGGTATTCGGAATTCCTTTTGCGAGGAAAAGCAGGCAAGCTTGCCCCGAAGCAGAAAAAAAATATTGAGCAGATTTATCACGGCAACGAAAGGATGATAAAATTAATCGCTGTTATGTTAAATATTTCGCGGCTCGAAGCCGGCCGTGTAAAAATAAACCTGATGCTGACAAATCCAAAGAAGCTTTTGCAGGATCTGATTAAAGAAGAAAAAATTGCTGCGCGCAAGAAAAAACAAAAAATTAACTTTGAATGCGAGGGTGAGATTGCCGATGTCAGGACAGATCCCGACTTGATAAGAATGGTTCTGGAGAATCTGATTGCAAATGGAATAAAATACAGCGGCAAAGGAGGAGAAATTATCTGTCGGCTGAAAGAGAAGGGGAAAGTGCTGTTATTTGAAATCGAAGACAATGGAATTGGAATTCCAAAAGACCAGCAGAAGCGAATCTTTGAGAAACTATTCCGGGCAAACAATGCTTTTCCGCACGATCCGGAAGGAAACGGACTCGGCTTGTATGCAACAAAAATGACGGTCGAAGCGCTTGGAGGAAAAATTTATTTCAAATCGGAAGAAGGAAAGGGATCTGTATTTTTTGTCGAAATACCTGCTATAAAAGGATAGCTTTTTGCTTTAATTATTTTGTTATTGTATAATTTCTCAATATTCAAAATTTAAAACATGAATAAAATAAAAATTCTATTTTTAGGTTTGGCGCTGGCGGGTGTTATCGGATTTCCTTTGGTTATATTTTCACAGGAAGCGAATCTCTCCGCTCCTGAAATTAACGCTGTTCGGGAAAATATTTTTTCTGGAAAGGGGATTACCGTCACCGGAAAAGCCGATCCGGATGCAAGCATCCAGCTGACATTGAAGGATTCATCAAATAATGAAATTTTTTCCTTATCCACAAACTCTGATGAAAACGGGGACTGGACAGGCGTTTTTGACCAGCCGATTAAAAAAGGAAATTATTATATACAGGCATTTGCCCAAAAGGACGGCTTTGCGAGCCTGACAATTAATTCTGAAAAAATAAATTTGGAGGGAGCGTACACGGTAATCATCAGGATTTTTTCTGCACTTGTGCTTGTTTTTCTTGTCATCTTTGTAATCGGCTGGACGTGGGGAAGAGTGTCTGAAATCAAACGCCTGAGAAGAATTCTTATGTCGCAGAGAGATGCGGCCGCATCCTACAATGTCATTAAAAAAGATGTCGACCGTTCTTTGCAGATAATGGCCTCAGAGACGCTGGATGCCGGCCAGGAAAATGAATTGAGATTTTTGCTTGGAAAAATTTCAGACAATGTGGAAAAAATGAATAAGTATGTGGTTGCCGGAATCCAGACAATAGGCAAATATGATATAATAGAAAAAATAAACAACAAATTTAAATTTAAATAATATGAAAGTTCTAATAATCGAAGACGAAGAAGCATTAAACAAGGTTGTGAAAGAGGAGTTTGCTTCGCAGGGATATGAAGCAAAAGTTGCAAAGGACGGAGAGGAGGGGCTGAAAATGGCAAAAAGCTTCAAGCCTGATGCTATAATGCTTGACTTGGTTTTGCCGAAAAAAGTCGGCCTTGACGTGCTTTCGGAATTGAAAGCCGATGAAAGCACTAAAAATATTCCGGTTATTGTTCTGTCAAATCTTGCCGAGGACGAAAATATTAAAAAGGCGCTGACATTGGGGGCGGCCGACTACTTTGTAAAAACACAGCATTCAATATACGAAGTCATAGAAAAAATACAGAAACACATTAAAAAATAATAGCTGACAAGAAATTCTGGTGGATTATATTAAAACATTATGTTCAATCATGAAAAAACCGCCAAAGTCAGCAACCGGATCAGAAAGGGGATTTGGCTTGGTTGATTTTGTTATAATATTTTTTGTGCTGAGCGTGATTGCTTTTATTGTAATATCAAACATTCTAGCGCATAATTATTAAAAACGGCATAAAACATGGCTGTAGACAAAAGAACATATGTTATCGTAATGATAATTATAGCGATCGCTCTGCCGACCATAATATTAACTTTCAGAAAAAGTTTCTTTCCGATAATTGCGTCAATCGGATCCAGTCTGACTTCTGCTGCTCTGACTAACGGGAGCACCGGAGTGCCAGAGCAAATAATGGAATTTTTCAAATAAAACACGCCCGCTTTGAGCGGGTTTTTGTTTATAAAGTTTTGCACAACTTTACTTTTCTAAATGTAGTATAATCAAGGAATATCAGTACAAGTATGTATGTTGAACCTCAGCGTTTAAAAAGGTTTTTATTGGATTCGAATTTAATTAAGGAAAGTGATTTTGCGAATGCTTTGGATAAAAGCGAAAAAACGGGTAAAAGACTCGGCGAGGTTTTGGTTGAAGACGGACTAATCGGACAGGAGAGGCTTACAAAATTTGAGGCATATTTGTCGGGAATTCCTTTCGTCAACATCGAGGAGGAGATTATTCCTCCGGAGGTTTTGAATATTATTCCTGAGCCGATTGCCCGGGCGCACAATATCATCGCTTTTAAGAAAAAGGAAAATAATCTTGAGGTGGCGATGCTTGACCCCGAAGACCTGATAACGATCGAGTTTATCAGAAAAGCCGATCCGTTGTTAAAAATTTTACCTCGCCTGACAACGCCCGAAGGCATTAAAAACGCGCTTCGCCAGTATCAGGCGACGCTTGATACAGAGTTTGGAGACATCATCGGAGGAGAGGCAAAAGTTACGCGTGAAGATGACGAAGAAATGCAGGCGGGGGAAAAAGGTGAAGAGTTGATAAAGGCTGCTCAGGAACTTCCGATTATAAGAATTGTAGACACATTATTAAAACATGCTATTTTACAGAGGACATCCGACGTGCATATTGAACCGACGGAAAAGGAAGTTATTGCAAGATTTAGAATAGACGGAATTTTGCACGATGTCATGACCTTACCGGTTACTTCAGCTGCCGGAATTGTTGCCAGAATCAAGGTTCTTTCAAACCTAAAGCTTGATGAACACCGGCTTCCGCAGGACGGCCGTTTTAAAATTGAAACTCAAGACTATAAATATTCAGTCAGGGTGTCTGTTCTGCCTGTTTTTAACGGAGAGAAAATTGTAATGAGATTGCTGGCAGAAAATACAAAGGCTCAGACGCTGGAGGAGCTTGGTCTTATGGGAAGGGACTTTGAAATTATAAAAAGAAATCTCGCCAGGCCTACAGGAATGATTTTGATCACGGGTCCCACCGGGTCCGGCAAGACCACAACGCTTTATGCGATGATGGGAATATTAAACACTCCGAATGTAAATATATCAACGGTTGAGGACCCGATAGAATATAGAATGCCCAGAATTAATCAGACGCAGGTGAATGCAAAAATCGGGCTGACGTTTGCATCGGGATTGCGCGCGCTGGTCAGACAGGACCCTAATATTATAATGGTCGGAGAAATCAGAGATTCTGAAACTGCCGGCCTTGCCGTAAACGCGGCTCTTACCGGCCACCTGGTTTTATCCACCCTGCACACTACCGAGGCGGGAGGGGCGATTCCCAGACTTATTGATATGAAAACAGAGCCCTTTCTTATTTCCTCAACATTAAATGTGATTATTGCGCAAAGGCTGGTTAGAGGTTTTCACGGGGCAAAAGAAAAATATAAATTGAATAAAGACGATATTGATAATCTTTCGAAGTATTGCGACATTGCAAGGATTGTTGATTTGCTGAGAAGAGAAAAAGTTTTAAAACCAAAAGAAAACGAAAATGACATACAGCTTTGCCGGCCAAAACCCTCCAAGGAGGTGCCAAGCGGATACAAGGGAAGAATCGGAATTTTCGAGGTTTTGCCGGTAAATGATGCAATAAAGGAGTTAATTACTAAAAAAGCCTCAACAAAGGAAATCACTGAACAGGCGATTAAAGATGGAATGAGGACAATGATGGAGGACGGATTTATTAAAGCTGCAAAAGGCCTCACCTCTCTTGAGGAGGTTCTCAGAGTTATTATCGAATAATTTCTAAATGCCAAGTTATTACTACACGGCAAAATCTTTTAACGGAAAAACTGTGTCGGGGGTGCACAACGCAAGAGACGCCAGTCAGCTTGCTCAAGTTCTGAAAAGCGAGGGTTTTATTTTGATTAAAGCCGATCTTAAAAATCCAGAAATCGAAAGCAGTCCTTTTAAAAAAGATTTATTGGCCGGTTTTTTTAGGGTGTCTTCTGCAGAAAAGATAATGATGGTGAAAAATCTGTGGGTGATGCTTGCAGCCGGTCTTTCGATGGTGAAAAGTTTTGACATTTTAGCCATGCAGGCAAAAAAAGCCAAGCTAAAAAGCGCCCTGCTCGATATCAAGGAAAAAATATACAAGGGGCAGAATCTTTCTGATTCGCTGGCTGAATATCCCATGATTTTTTCGGAACTTTTCTGCAATATGATTAAGGTCGGAGAAGAATCTGGTACGCTGGCAACTGTTTTCCAAATGCTTGCTCTTCAGCTTACAAAGGAACATGAGCTTAGAGCGAAAATAAAAAATGCGATGATTTATCCCTGCTTGATTATTGTGACAATGATCGGCATAGGCGTTTTGATTGTGACTGTTGTTCTCCCAAAATTAAGCGTTTTCTTTTTCAGTTTAAATGCCCCTATTCCATTTTATACCCGTTTTATGCTGAATGCCGGACTTTTCCTCTCCGAAAGATGGTATTGGCTTATAATAGTGCCCGTTATTGGAGGCGTGGCACTGTGGATAGGACTAAAAACGAAACGCGGAAAAATTCTGCTTGATACAATAATATTGCGAACGCCGATTATTTCACAGCTTGCAAAGCAGAGCAATTCTGCGCTGTTGATAAGGGCTTTGAGCTCACTGATTGCCGCCGGAGTTCCTTTGGTAAGGGCGCTGGAAATTTCCGCAAAAACTGTCGGGAATCATTATTTTAAAAAAGCGATTACCGAATCTGTTGATCGCGTCAAAAGGGGGGAAAAGCTTTCTACGGCATTAAAAAGCTATCAGGAAATTTTTCCGCTGGGGACGATTGAAATGATTGAAGTGGGGGAGGAAACAGGAAAAACTTCGAGCATATTAAAAAAACTCGCCGATTTTTATGAACAGGAGGCAATAAATACCACCGAAAGTTTGTCTGTTGTTATTGAACCTGTTTTGATTATTTTTCTGGGAGCTGCCGTCGGATTCTTTGCGTTTTCAATTATTATGCCTATGTACTCTGTACTGGGTTCGATTGAATAAAATGAAAAAAATTTGTGGAGGATTCACTGTTATAGAGATTCTTGTTTCCCTGTCTGTATTGTTTGTTTTAAGCGTGGTAATTGTGTGGGGGTTTGTGCAGATGGAGAGAAATTCAAATCTGGATGCGGTTTCCCAGGAAATTATCAGCTGTATCAGGAGGGCGCAAAATAAATCACTGTCCGCGGAGGAAAATGTCAGATATGGCGTATATTTTGATAATTCGGCGTTTCCCAACAGCTATACGCTTTTTAAGGGAAACAGCTATGCAGAAAGGGATACAGACGAGGATGAAGTTTTTCTTCTTCCCGATGATACCGAACTTTACGATATAAATCTGACCGGCGGTGATGAAATTGTATTTAACAGAATTATCGGCAATACAGATCAGCCGGGCAGTCTTTCAGTCAGAAAAGTCACCGATGCCAGCGGGAAAACAATTTTCGTTAATGAGTCAGGAATAACCTACTTAACCGAACAAACCGCCGGCGGACCTTCCAGCGAGGACTACAGACACGTGCACGCAAATTATCAAAGATACATAACGGCTGAAGTCGAATCGGTTATTATCGAAGTCAATGATTCTATCGAACAGAGTGTGCCGATAAGCACAAATATGATCGGGGGGAACTTCGATTGGGAGGGGACAATTTCCGGCCAGGAGATTGGAATTCATACACATCGTATGAATGATCCTGATACGCAGTTTTGCATTCATAGAGACGGAAGATACAGCAATCTTCCGCTGACGGTCCGACTTTCGGGCGACGGAACGGGAAATATAGCTGAATATTCAGCAGACCTGCACACGGCAGGATACACTTCAATTTATGTTACAGAATTTGAAAAACAATAAAACCAATAGCAGCAGAGAAGGGGGGTTTCTTCTGCTCGAGCTTTTGATTGCGATTTCTGTTTTTGGCCTTGCTCTCAGCGTTTTGCTGTATGCGGGCTCTATCGCACTCAGATTCTCAAATTCTTTGCAGAAAACATCGCAGGCAAATGCTCTTTTAAGAGAGTCAATCGAGGCGGTCAGGAATTTTCGCGATAATACCGGCTGGAGCGAGGACGGGATAGGTCTGCTTTCGACTGAAGGAGAAGATTATTATCCTTATCTGAATGATGTCTTGAATCCGCCAAGATGGGAATTGGTCGCAGGAACCGAAACTGTGGGAATCTTTACAAGGTCTGTTGCTGTTGAAAAAGTTTCCAGGACAAATGATGAGATCGATGAAATCTATAATTCCTTCGGAGACGATCCTGATACGCGGAAAATTACTGCGACTGTAAGCTGGGAGGGAAAAACAATGGAACTTTCAACATATTTCACAAATTGGAAATGAAAATAAAACATATTAACGGATTTTCCCTGTTAGAAGCCGTTGTTTATACGGGAATTTCTTCAATCGTTCTGCTGACTGTGGTTTCCTATGTTTTTTGGATGGATGAATCGGAAAGCAAGAGCAAGGCAAGCCGGGAGACTTCTGAAAATGCAAAATATGCAATGGAAATTTTGGGCTATGAAATCAGAGGAGCCACTTCAATCTATACTCCTACGACCACCCCGACACAACTTTCGCTTGAAACAAAACAGCACTTGCCGGAGGGGGAAACATTTTCATTTGTTGATTTCTACATTTGTGAAGACAGATTGTGCATGAAGAAGGACGGCACTGCTCCTGTCTTTTTGACTTCAGAAAGCATACATATTGAAAATCTCAGTTTTGAAATTCTTGGTGGTGATACAGAGAACGATTCGGTCACCGTGAGTTTTGACGCAGTTTACGCAAATTATCCCGGAGTGCCGGATAATTATTCGCGAGCAGGTATTAAATCATCATTTTCAATAAGAAGCTACTAATGAAAAAAGTTTTTCAAAAAAAAGAAAAAGGATTTGTTGTTTCATTTATAACCTTTCTGGTTTTGATTTTTATGCTCGGCCTTGCTCTTTCAATGACAGCACTCGTGCTTGACCGCCAGCAGATGTCTATAAACACGATCAGGGCGACGCACGCATATTATGCTGCCGAGGGTGGCGCAGAGGACGCATTGATTAAGATAAAGAGAAATCCGTTGTTTTATGGTTCGTGCGATTATAATATTGACGGCTCAACAGCTTACGTTTCTGTTTCTGAGACAATGGGAGGGGAAAAAGTAATCACTTCTACCGGAAACAATAGTGGAAGCATTAAGAAAGTCCGTGTCGGTCTTAATATGAGTGACGACGAGATTTCATTCCATTACGGCGTGCTTGTCGGCGAAGGCGGGCTTGAGATGGGAAATGGAAGCCAGATATTGGGAAATGTTTTTTCAAACGGCAATGTGACCGGCGGAGGAGTTATCGAAGACGACGTAATTATTTCCGGCACTCACATAGCTGACGGGATCGACGTGCACGGAGATCTGTTTACCTGGCGTTGTCTTGATTCGCATATCGTGGGAAACCTGACATATGTTTCCTCCTGGCATGGGTGCACATATCAAGGAATAAAAACTACGGTTCCTGTTCCGTTTGCTCCGGAGCCTCTTCCAATTTCTGAGGATAAAATTAACGAATGGAAGGAGGAAGCCTCTGAAAATATTATCGACGAAAGTGTTCTCATTGATGGCGGATCAACAACGCTTGGCCCCGTAAGAATAAACGGATCGCTGACCATTGGCAACAAGGCAGTCGTGACGCTGACAGGAACGGTGCATGTCACGGGGCCTATAATAATAAGTACGGGCGCAACGGTCAGACTTAGCAGTTCATATGGGTCGCTGGATGGAATATTGCTTTCGGACGGACAAATAACGGTTTTGAATAACGGAAATATTTTTGGATCCGGCCAGCCGGGGAGCTATGTTCTTGTTTTATCAACTAGTCCCGGATTAGCCATAAGCATTGCAAATAATACGGCCGGCGGAGTTTTTTACGCATCGGCTGGAACTATTTATATTGCAAACAATGCCACGGTGAAGGAAGTGATCGGCTATAAAATAACGCTTGGAAATAATGCAATTGTTTCATATGACAGCGGAATGGTAAATATGAATTTTTCCAACGGGCCGTCCGGCGGATGGGACATCGGCGACTGGGTGGAAGAATAATTCACAAAGATGCCTGTTTACTTTTGCCAAACTAAAATTTAAAATCAAAGAATCAGATGCAATTATTAAGCTTGAAACCGGAAAAGTTCGGTTTGGATATAAAGGATTCGTCTGTGAAGGTAGTGCAGTTAAAGGAAAGACCGCACGGTTTTTTGCTGTCGTCTTTTAACGAGGAAAGGATTGAGCCGGGTATTGTGCAGGACGGAGTTATTAAGGACGAGGAAAAGCTTTCGGGAATAATAAGGGATCTCTGCAAGAACGCAAAAGGCAACAAAATCAGGACAAAATACGTTGTAAGCGCTCTTCCAGAAGAAAAATCTTTCTCACAGGTGATACAAATGCCTTCGATGGACGAGGAGGATATGAAAGGGGCGGTTATGTTCGAAGCCGAAAATTATATTCCGCTGACTATTGATAAGGTTTATCTCGATTTTCAGCTCATAAATTCTGACCAAAGGCAGAACAAGTGCAATCTTTTAATAGCTGCCACTCCAAAACCGATCGTTGATTCTTATGTTTCCTGTATTAAAAAAGCAGGATTGATTCCCTACGTGCTTGAACCGGAATCGCAGTCTGTTGCACGAGCACTTGTTTTGAACAGACCGGACACAAAACCGATCGCCATTATAGATCTTAGGAAGGAGAGCACTAATTTTATCGTTTACGCCGGAAAATCGGTCCGGTTTACGTGTTCTCTTCCCGTAACCTCAGAGCAGATAACGGGACAAATTGCTCAAAAACTGAGCATTCCACGGGAAAAGGCCGAGGAACTTAAAATGAAGTCTGGATTGTTGAGGAACGCAGAGTGCGCAGACGAGATACAAAAGGCGGTAAAACCGGTTTTGGATGAATTTGTCTTTCAGATTAAAAAATATATCAATTTTTATAAAGACCATATTTTAGTGGAATTTTTTTCAAGAGACGAAATGCTTGATAAAATTATTCTTTCGGGCGGGGGAGCAAATTTTAAAGGGTTTGCCGACTTCCTTTCAAGGGAAATGCACATCACTGTTGAAACCGGAAATTCGCTTCTTAATTTTATAGAAATGAAAAATCCTTATTTTGACAAGCAAAGGTCGCTTTCTTTCGTAACATCGCTTGGACTTGCCATGCGCAACTGATTATGATTAACCTTTTGCCGGAAGAGCAAAAACGTGAACTTAGGGTTGACCTGAACAAACGGCTTATGGCTACGCTGTGGGGGGTTGCTGCAGTGTCTCTGCTGTCCCTTCTTTTTGTTCTTCTTCCACTTGATTTTTTTATTCTTGGCGAAATCGGCTCAAGAAAAATATTGCTAAAGCAGGCGGAAAATAATTATAATCAGCCCGATTTTGTTTTATTGGGCGATGAAATTGACGGCTATAACAAAGAGCTTGGAAACGTTTCAGAATACTACAAAAAGCACGTGTATTTCAGCAATGCTCTCGGCATAATTTCGGGAATTAAAAGACCGGATGGATTGTATTTAAACAGCATTTCGATTGAACGGGTTGAGGGAAAAAACATGAAAGTCGTTCTGACGGGATTTGGCAAGAGCCGCGAGGATGTTCTTGAATTCAAAGACAGTATTACTTCACAAAAAGAGGTGAGCGAGGTTCTTTTTTCGCCGTCCAGCTGGATAAAGGCAAAAAACACGGATTTTTTATTAACCTGTAAAATAACACAGGATGAAATTTAGAGCGGAAAACCTAAAGTTTTATAAAAAAATCAAGGCTTACATCCCGCAGGTTCTTATCTCCCTTGCTTCAATTTTGGTTCTTGTGGCGGTGATATCATTTGTTTTTTTTGATATCATAAGGGGCTCTGCGGAAATTATTTCCCAGAAAGGGCAGGACGAGTTTATCGAATTACAAAATGCCGAGCTGGTTAGATTTAAGGCCAACCGCGAAGCGTATCTGCCCAATTTTGAAAAGATAGCGTCTTCATTCGTTGATTCAAACAATCCTGTAAATTTTATAGAATTTCTCGAGAATATCACCAGCAAATCGCGCGTAAAATCTGAAATAGTGTGGCCGAATGTGCGCGGAGATTCTGCGGCAAAAAATTCATCATTGGATTTTACGATTCTTGTCGAAGGGCAGTTTCTGGATATTTTGAACTTCTCTGAAAAGCTTGAATACGGACCTTTCCTGGTTGAAATTAAATCCCTGTCAGTAAGAAAAAATGAAATCGAGAAAGGAAATGTGTTTGCCGATTTCAAAGTCACCGTTTACACAAAAGCAAAATGAAAATACCCTACATTAAAAATTTAGCAAAAATTCCCTGGCTAATCGGCTATCATGCTTTTTTGTTCACTTTGATTTTTATTGTGATAAACATTTTTATCGGTTTTGCAGTTTATTGCAATTATATCTTTTTGGCAAAAATTGCAGATCCCAAAAACAGCTCCGAATTGATAGAGTTTCAGAAAAGCGTTTACGACGAAGTGTTGCTCGAGTGGGAATCAAGAAATTTAATATTTAGCCAGGATTTCCAGGGCGGGCATCCCGATCCTTTTCAATGAGGGAATGATGGTGTATGCTGAATCTGCTTTAATATGGCTTCAAAAAATATTTTAATAATTGAGGATGATCCTGCAATAACGGATGTTTACAGAACTGCTTTGGAGAGCGAGGGTTTTAAGGTGCAAAATTTTACCTTGGGCAGGGATGCCGAAAAATTTATCGCCCTGCTGCAGGCAGGGGCCCCAAAAAAACCCGATGTAATACTCTTGGATTTAATTTTGCCTGATATGAACGGCTCAGAAATTTTTCTGATGCTTAAGAAAAGCGATGCAACGAAGGATATTCTTGTTTATGTAATGACAAACCAGGACGGAGTAGAGCTTTCAACCCCCGGCGGGCAAAAACCGGACAAGCTGATTATAAAGGCAAATATCACGCCTACCAATTTAATAGATTTAATTAACGGCAAATAAAAAATCATGGATGGAGAAAACAAAAAAATATTAATCGTTGAAGACGACAAAGATTTCCTCTGGCTTCTGAGGCAGAATTTTATGAATGAGCCATTCACTGTGTCTTATGCTTTAGATGGCGAGCAGGCGTTAAAAATTGCTGAAAAGGAAAAGCCCGACCTAATACTTCTGGATATACTGCTCCCAAAATTGGATGGAATGGAGGTTGCCGGAAAACTGAAAGAAAAGGGGAATACGGCAAAGATAATTTTTCTGACCAACTTAAGGGATTCTGAGAACATCAGCAGGGCAATGGAAACAGTTGAAGATTTGGATTATATAGTAAAATCTGATTCGCACATCGACGAAATAATTTCGAGAATTAAAACAAAGCTTGGCATATGAGCAAAGTTTTTGGAAGCAACAGGAAAACAAATATCCAAAACAGCGCAAAAAGCGCTGTTAAAAGGTTCTGGGGGAATGCAGCGCGCCTCGAGCACGCGAATGTCCGAAATAAAAATAAAAGCCGGAAAGGGAAATAAATGGCAGCTGAAGTAAAAGTTTTATTGGAGGGATTTACAACTGCAGATTCAAAAAACGAAGGAGAGGAAAAAACGTGTCCGACGATTTCGCTTGTGAAGGATAAAGATATTGTTATGGTGGCGGATCCGGGAGTTCTTGATGACGAAAACCAGTTGCTGGACGCGCTGAGAAAAGCTGGAATTAAAGCCGATGATGTAAACTGTGTTGCGCTGACTCATTCGCATATTGACCACTATAAAAATGCAGGGCTTTTTAAAAAAGCAAAAATTCTGGAATATTTCGGCTTGTGGGACGGACAGAAATGCGATGATTGGGCAGAGCAGTTCTCAGAAAACATCAGAATTGTAAAAACGCCCGGACATGACAGCACCTCGCTGACTTTTTTTATCAAAACAGAAAGCGGAATTGTTGCTATCTGCGGGGACGTTTTTTGGAAGGAGGATTTTCCAGAAGAAGACGCATATGCGCAGGACATGCATGAACTGAGAAAAAGCCGGAAACTTGTGCTTGAGAATGCAGATTGGGTTATTCCCGGGCACGGAAAAATGTTCAAAGCAAAAAAATAGTCTGAAAGCCGCAAAAAGCGGTTTTTTGATTGTAGCCGTGCAAAATAGTATAATCAAGAAATGGAAATATTTTCTTTCGGAAGGATTGTTTCGTTTTTTGTTTCTTTTCTTGCGCTCACATCGTCGCAGATTTTTTCGGTTTATGATATTAATTTAATTTATAACAAAGGGGGCGATATAAACATCCAAAATCCGGTTTTAATGCAGGCATATTACGATGAGCTCGGAGGCGCGCCAAGAAACTATGTTATTGAATCGAGCGACGGATTTGACTTGAATCTTAAACTTGCGGTTCCAGCCTCCACAAATTCTGCCGGCAGATATTCATTTAAAATTTTGGCTGTTGAAGGAGATGACAAAGCGCAGATTGATTTTGTGGACGGACAGACTCAATTTGTCTGGGAAAAAGCGTATGACCCCTCAACGAGAGATTATTATCTTGACGGACCTGAATATTCAAAAAATTTGCCAGCCGGGAAATATGAAATCCAGATTTTCAGCTATGAGAACCGGGGCAAGTATGTGTTGACGGCGGGAAGCGAGAGAAAGTTTGCCTGGGGTAATCTCTTAGAAACATATTTGCTTGTTCCGGAGCTAAAAGCCAATTTTTTTGAAACGCCTGCAATTGAGTTTTTGTTTACGCCTTTTGGCATCGTTCTTGTATTTTTCGGGGCAATCCTTTTGCTTATTGTATCACTTATAATCCTGATTAATGCAATTGCTTTTAAATTTAGCGAAAAGAAGCCGGAAATAATTCTTCTGACTTCTGCTGGAATGGCGGGTTCAAAAGAAGAAATAATGCGCGTTCTCCGGAAACCTTCTTACAATATCAAAATCGGCCACATTATCACTGCCTCAAAACCGGAAGAGGACAAATCATATGTTGAAATTGACAGGCAGTTAATGCACGAGGCCGGATTTAATGTTGAAGACATTGATATTGAGGGAAAAAATAAATCCCAGCTTATGCAGATTCTGTCCAGCGTGGACATTATTTACGTTCAAGGCGGAAACACATTCTTCCTCTTAAAACAGATGCGCGCAAGCGGTTTTGATAAAATTATAAAAAAACTTTTAAAAATGGGAATTGTGTATGCGGGAGTTTCGGCCGGCTCAATTGTTGCGGGAAAGAGCGTAAAAACGGCGCTGTGGCTTGGGGACAAAAACGGGGTGAAAATAAAGAACCTTTCGGGGCTCGGGCTTGTTCCGTTTAATATATTTCCGCACTACACAAAAGACTGCGACGAAACAATAAAAAAAGAGCAGAAAAAAAGCTGGCAAAAAATAATGATCATCAGTGACACGCAATGCCTGCTTGTGCAGGACGGGAAAACAGCCCTGCTGGGAACGGGGGAAAAAGTTGTTTACTAATATGAAAATTTTTGTTAAGGCAAAACCAAACTCACGTGAGGAAAAAGTTGAAAAGATAGATGAGCAAAACTATATAGTCTGCGTAAAAGAACCGCCCGAAAAAGGCAAAGCAAACGATGCAATAAGAAATGCACTTGCTGTATATTTTAAAATAGCCTCCTCAAGGGTAAAAATCGTCTCCGGATACTCATCCCGGAGCAAAACAATAGAAATTCTCTGAATTGCGAACGGCTCACTCCGGAGTGAGCCGTTCAGGTTTTGGTGTCTTAGCAGAGTGAGCCGTTCGTTTGCTGGCTCAACAGCCAGTTGAGCCGGTTTTTTACCGGTTTGACATTTTTTATAAATACAAATATTATATAGCAAGTACGCCTCGGACTACCGGGGCGTTTGTGTCCCTTTACAACCAGGAGGTTCTTATGCAACCGCACGAAAGGATTATTTTTCCCTTGGATATGAGCAGTATCCATTCGGCAATCCAGATGGTGAGAACCCTCTATAAACACGTAGGAGTTTTTAAAATCGGTTTTGAAGCGATTTATTCATCAATGGCCGAGCTGCTCTTGCACCCTGAACAGGATGCAATTAACAATCTTAAAGCGATTATCGCACTCAGAAGGATGTTGTCGCCGGAGAAAGTTTTTTTGGACGTGAAGCTCGCAGATATTCCCAATACTGTGGGCGCTGCGATGAAAGCCCTGGCAAGACTCGAAGCGAAGATTGTAAATATCCATGCTTCGGCCGGTGAAGAAGTTATCAAAGCAGCGGCCGCAAATAAAGGAAAATCGCTTCTGTTCGGCGTAACCGTGCTTACATCGATTAACAGCAAAAATCCCAAGGAATGCGTATCGATCTTTGGAAGTGATCCGATCACAAAAGTTTTGGATTTTGCACACATGCTGGCAGACAACGGTGCCGACGGCGTAATCTGCGCACCCGCTGAAGGCCTTCAAATCCGGCGCTTCTTTTGTTTTAATAAACTTATTGTTGCCTGTCCCAATGTCCGTCCGGAATGGGCAGCAGGCCCCGATGACCAGGCAAAAAGCCGGCAAATGACTCCGGGCGAGGCGATCAGGGCGGGAATTGACATGCTTGTTATCGGCAGGCCGATTGCCAAGCCTCCCGCAGGAATCGGAGGTCCGGCAGCTGCTGCGCAAATGATTGCAGAAGAGATCAAGGATGCGTGTGCTGTTCCAGTTCAAAATGAATAGGAGGTCTGTATGAGTTGCCGCGATTTTTCAAACGATGAAATCCGCAAAATTTTTGCGGACAGGAACGCGATTATCACAGGTGACCACTTTGTTTA
>JAKLDQ010000010.1 GCA_022703425.1 Patescibacteria group bacterium
CGAACTGGGACCGGCTTTGGTGCGATTAATCTCCTCCTTTCGGAATCGAAGCGCATTGTACCGGCCATTGTAACATGTGTGCGGCCCAGGTTATCAAAGGGCCATGCTGATTTGGCGTCATCCTCGCCTTCCTCCCAATTATCTCGGGCAGTCCCCTGTGACATTTAAAACACAGGGCAAGGGTTGCGTTCGTTACCCGAATTAACGGTACGTCTCAAGACACGAACTGACGACAACCATGCAGTACCTGTCCAGCCGCCTTGTGAGGGGCCCTACTTTCATAGGGCTTTCGTCTGGATTTCTAGTCCTGGTAAGGTTCTTCGTTTGTTGTCGAATTAAGCCACATGGTCCACCGCTTGTGTGAGTCCCCGTCTATTCCTTTGAGTTTTAGCCTTGCGGCCGTACTTCCCAGGCGGGATACTTAACGCGTTAGCTTCGCCACTGGCAGGGTCGACACTGCCAATAGCTAGTATCCAATGTTTACAGCGTGGACTACAAGGGTATCTAATCCTTTTTGCTCCCCACGCTTTCGTCTCTCAGTGTCAGGGTCGTCCCAGCTAACTGCCTTCGCTTTTGGTGTTCCCGATGATATCAACGGATTTCACCCCTACTCCATCGGTTCCGTTAGCCCCTAACGCCCTCTTAGTATCGCAGTATTGAAAGCACCTCAAAGGTTAAGCCGATGAGTTTTAACTTTCAACTTACGCTACCACCTACAGACCCTTTACGCCCAATAAATCCGGGTAACGCTCGGAGATTCTGTCTTACCGCTCCTGCTGGCACAGAATTAGGATCTCCTTATTCATGCGGTACAATCATTAACTTTTTCCCGCATAAAAGAACTTTACACCCCGAAGGGCTTCTTCATTCACGTAACGTCGCTCCGTCAGGCTTTCGCCCATTGCGGAAGATTCTCGACTGCAGCCTCCCGTAGGAGTAAGGCCCGTGTCGCAGTGCCTTTCATGGGGGTCGCGCTCTCACGCCCCCTACCCGTCATAGACTTGGTGAGCCATTACCTCGCCAACTATCTGATAGGCCGCGGGCCCATCCTAAAGCGGCTTGCGCCTTTACCTTTTCAGGACTATGGAGAATTACCCCGTCTTTCGACGAGCTGTGCTCCACTTTAGGGTTGGTACCCACGTGTTACTATGCCGTTCGCCGGTTACCTTGCGGTCCCCTTGACTTGCATGCCGGTATCCACGTTACCAGCGTTCACCCTGAGCTAGGATCAAACTCTCAAATGAAAGTATGATTACTCTAGTTTAGAATAAACAACTTGTGATGCTAAGTTGAGTACTTAGCAGACTTATTCGAAACAACTTTAAAAAACTAATTTAAGTTGATTTACTTACCTGCTTAATTTAAAGTGGTTAATTTAAATTAAGCGCATGTTATTTAAATTTCAATTTGCTTTCCGTTCAGCCATTTTGGAAAAAAATACCCACGAAGATATCTGTTTGCAGATGCCTTCGTGGATATTCTTCAAACGCTTTAGTTTTTAGAATATGTTATGTTTTGCTTTTGTTTTTACTTATATTCAGCTACACTATGTATTCTATTCGAAATATTCCGAATGTCAAGGTCTTCACCGTAAGCTTAACATATAAACGGTGAGGACTCAAGAGCCTGACAAGAGCTTACCTCTTGCTCCAGTAGTTTATGATTTTTTGGCGGCGGAGGTCCAGCGAGTCCTGCGAAATTAGGCCGGGACCGTTAATACACCCTCCTTCGCAATTTAAGATATCCAAAATCTTTAGCTCCGGTTTTTTAAGGAATTCATTCAAAACTTTTTCTGCCAAAACAGGTCCTGAAATTACATCATATTCAGGATCCAAATATTTGTTTATAACGCCAGACGATTGCGACAGTCCTCCTGAAATTGGATAAAGGCGGGTATCGTGGGCAATCACATCAAAACGCGAAAGCTTGTCTGTAATTCTTGCTTCTATTTCTTTTTCTAAAAAAATATCCTGTAAATCCTTAAAAGTAACTGCCAAAATATTTAATTTTGGACAATCCTCTTTTGCTTCAAGCTTTTTAAGCAAACACGGACCGATAAAAACTTTTTTGAATTTTTTCGGCCATTGTTTTTCCACCAGTTTTGCTGTCGCAGACATCGGAGAATCAATCGGCGATAAATACTGCGCAAGGTGCGGATATTTGTTTCTGATCAGCCGGACAATTGTGGGACAAGGACTTGTAATATATTTTCTTTCAGGATGCAAATGCGTTAATGCAAGAAGCTGTTTGTTGGTCTCTTCTGCACCACGGGAAACTTCAACCACTTTATCAAATCCAAGGCGACGTAGCATTCCAATAAGTTCCGGGTATTTAAAAACAACTGGAAAAGAGGGCGCCAGCATGGCGCACATTGTTTTTTGGCTGTTAATTAAGCTAATCAGCTCTTTGGCTTCTGCTGTTAAATTTTCCATAAATTAATGTTGCAATAATCCCGCCAGCAATGCCGGTTGCCAGCTGATTTAATCCCATTGTTTGCAGAAAAACTGCTGGCACGAGTTTAAAATTAAGATATAAATTTGCAGTTAAATATAAAACAAAAAACTTTAACGATGCCGCCGCAAAAACGGATAAAAATAGAAATATTCTATTTTTTTTATCAAGTTGTGAAATAAATAACGTAAATGCAACGATAAGGATAATATTGCTCAGCCAGATAAATGGAAGGAAATAAACTAAAAATGGCGTAAATAGACCAAAAATTACACCCCTGGCAAGAATTCCCAAACTAGGCAGAACAGTAACAGGCAAAAAATACTTTTTAGGGAGAAATAAAACCGCAGAGAACAAGCATGCATTTATAATCGTCCCGACAAGCCACTGCGGGTACCCCATAATAAATGGAATAAAAAATGACAGAATGGATATTCCTGCAATAACCATTGCTTCCTGTATCGCGGTCAGAGGAATTGAAGCATTAATGCTTAAAAGTTTTTCTTTCATTATTTTATTTTAAAACAAAAAACGTGGAAAATCCACGCCTTTCTTTTTTGGGAGCCAGCTAAGGGATTCGAACCCCCGACCCACGCTTTACAAAAGCGTTGCTCTACCACTGAGCTAAGCTGGCGCTTGCTTATTTTGGCAAAATTTTATTCCTTTTTTTACTTGTAGCGTTGTCTATTTCCTGCGCCTTTCTTCTTATTTTGTGCAGCACTGAATCAATCTTCACTTCAAGCTTTAATGTCATTGATTTTACCCAGGAAAGAATTTTGTGCAGAAATATCTGCTTTCTGAATGCGGTGTAAAAATCGCCAACTTTATCTTCGATCTTTGCCACTAAATGGAGCTCACGTAATCCTGTGCCGCCGTTTTTTGGCAATGTAGCCAATGCGGGTATCTTTCTAAAAAGAATAAATGACAATCCCGCTAATGATATCAAAAAAATTATTAAAGCGATTAACTGAAGCATAGTATGATTTAAATTTCGTACCTAACGAAGCGTTTAATTTCGATGTTTTCGCCGATTTTACCCACAGCTTCCTCAATTAAATTTCTTATTGTTTTCGTGTCGTCTTTAATCCAGAGCTGGGACATTAAGGAAATTTCTTGTTTGTATTTATTTAGCTTTCCCTCAATTACCTGCTCCAGAATTTTTTCGGGTTTTCCGGAATCCTTCATCTGTTCCTTATAAATTTTAATCTCTCCATCCAAAAATTCTGCCGGGATATCTGTGTCGTTAACAAACAACGGCTTCATTGCAACTATCTGCAGACAAATTTCGTGAGCCAATGTCCTAAAATCAGGTGATTTTGCGACAAAATCAGACTCGCACCTGATGTCCAGCAAAACTCCGGCCTTTGAATTCGGATGCACATATGATTCAACGATCCCCTGCTTTGTTTCTCGGCTTAATTTTTTACCGAGCAAAGTTTTTCCCCAGGTTCGCAAAAGCTCTTTGGCTTTTTCTACGTCGCCCTTGGATTCATCCAATGCTTTTTTAATCTCCGACATAGAAACTCCTGTTTCCTCACGGAGCTGTTTTATCTGTTCGATATTTGCCATAAATATTTGGCTTTACTTTCTATATTTAAAATTATATATCCTTTAATGAGAGATTTCAAACGGTTCTTCACCGCTCGAGGATATAAATTAACTCTTCGATGAGACTCTGGCTTCTGTCTGCGCATCCAGAATTGCACTTTTAACCTGAACTAGAATGTACTGCACAGAGGTAATTGCATCATCGTTGGCCGGAATTGCATAGTTTGCAATTGTCGGATCAACATTGGTATCTGCAATGGCAATAATGGGGATTCCCTTCCTTTTTGCTTCTCTGGCGCAGATAATGTCTTTTTTGAGGTCTAATATCAAAACTGCATCAGGAAGTTTTGACATATTTTTAATTCCTTCAAACTTGATTTTCAATGATTCCATCTCTCTGTCCAAAAGCAATCTTTCCTTTTTTGTATATTTTTCGAGTTCTCCGGTTGCTCTCTGTTTTTCAAGATCTTTAAAATAATCAACTCTCTTTGAAATTGTTTCGAAATTTGTGAATGTTCCTCCAAGCCATCTCTCTGACACGTAAGGCATTCCGCATTCATCTGCTGTTTGTTTCACCAGGTGTTTCATCTGGATTTTTGTTCCCACAAAAGCAATCGTCTTGCCGTCTTTCACAAGCCCGGAAATAAATTTTAATGCCCTTTCAAGCTCTTTTGCAGTCTTTTCCAGATCGATGATATTAACATTATTTTTTATTCCAGAAACAAAAGACTTCATCCTTGGATGAAGGCTGGAAACTTTATGACCGGACTGGACTCCGGCTTGCATCATTTCTTCGATGTTAAATTTTACGTTTTCCATTTGTTTTGGGATGTTTTAATATGGCCACAGCGGGCGCAGTGCGAACGCACTAGCCATACAAATGGAGATCTGCCCCACTTTACTTCCCAATTAGTTTATTTTGATTTTTTCTTTGATGTCGCGCTCTTTTTTGAAAGTCTTTCCTTAAATTTCTGCACTCTTCCCATTGTATCCATGACTTTTTCTTTCTTTGTATAGAAGGGATGGCACTGGGCGCATACTTCAGTTTCTATCATTTCTTTTGCCGATCCAACAGTAAAAACATTGCCACAGGCGCAGTGGACAGTTGCTTTCTTAAAATATTTTGGGTGTATCTCTGATTTCATGTCTTTAATAAAACATCCGGCTAAAGCTCGGATATGTGTATATAATAACAAACTTTCTAAAAGAATGCAATACCGGCGTTGTCCAATAAAAAAGCGGCCTTTATTGTCGAATGCCGCTTTCTGCAACCACACTTGAGATTTGGCTCAGGGCTTCCCGGAAGATCTTAACGAGTTTAACATTTCTGCTTATCCTGGCTCCATCAGCAAACTCATCTTCACGAACGGGCTTCCCTTCTATTTCGAGCCGTTTTTTCTCGAGAGCGCCAATAATTTCGCTGATTTCACGAATTTTTTCATCCATCAAATCACCTCGCAATCTGATGTCTACACGCAGATATGCAGAATGCCGCGCCTGCCCCGCAAATGAGCAAAATTACGATTGTTTTTTGTGCTATGGGAATTTTTGTGAGTAAAACTAAGACCGCCAGAACCAAATCGACCAGAATCAGAAGAATTGCGAGCATACTACTCTCCTTTTTAGTCTGAATAAATTTGCCTGAAAACTGCTTTCACGCGGTATATTCTTGGCCTCCCTAAGAAAAAAGATCTTGTCTGCGCGCTTATCCTCGCCTTGTCTTTTGCAATTTCTTTTGCCTTTTTAATCGCTGCCGCGTCAGCTCCATTCATATCCCCTGCATTAACAAAAAAATAGATAACCTCATCATGAGCGCACCACAGACTCAGAACCTTTAGTACCGCCATGTATTCAAACATGTTACCTTCCCTCCATAGTCATGGGAAAATCACTTTTTCTTTTCTTGCCTTTTTGCCTCGCACAAAAAAACAGAGACAATGCCCGCCAACAGGATGGCTGCAATCGCCGTAGTTCTTGCCGGCGCAAAATCAATAAAACGGATGCTGGCAAATATCAGGAATGCATCAATAACCCCGATAATCGTGTTTTCAATATTCACGACACCTCTCCCCTTTGCTGTGTTTGTCTTGCCGAAATTTCTGCAAGTTCCGGCGACAATTCAACAGGTTCATACAGATACTGGATTTTTGCCCTGTCTGCCTGATTCCTCACAAGCAGCTCTGCAAGAAACTCTTGCGACTTGCCTATTGCTTCCTCCTGATTGTTTGCAAGAATATATCTTGCGTGCCTGTCCTCGACAGAGTCAAAAAAAATTCCATAGACCAACCAGTACTGTTTCATAAAAAATCCCTTCTTTTCTTGTTGCACATAAATTGTAAATGAAGCTGGCTCGATAATAATGCATAAATCTTGCTTTGTCAAAGTTGAAAAAAATCGAAAATAATGTTATTTTACTTATGTATGAACGACCAAACACCGGATTTTTCAAAATTTACCGCAGAAGATTGGAAAAACTACCGCCCGGATGGTTATGAAGACGGAAATTCGGCATCCGGACCGGAAAAACAGTCAGTAATTGTAGAAATACGCGCCGGCACAGGCGGAGACGAAGCCGGTCTTTTTGCGCGCGATCTGCACAGGATGTATTCGAGATACGGCCAGACAAAGGGCTGGAAGGAAAGAGTTTTGGATTCAAACCTATCAGATATCGGCGGATACAAAGAAATTATTTTTGAGCTTTCAGGAAGCGGAGTTTATGATGAAATTCAGAACGAAGGCGGAGTCCACCGCGTGCAGAGAATCCCTAAAACGGAGAAGCAAGGAAGAGTGCATACATCAACAGCGACAGTGGCTGTTTTGCTTAAACCCAAAAAGACAGAAATAAATATTTCCCCGTCCGATCTGGAAATTTCAACGTACAAAGCTTCAGGCCCCGGCGGGCAATACGTAAACAAAACAGAGTCTGCAATCAGGATCGTCCATAAGCCAAGCGGGCTCGTTGTTACCTGCCAGTCTGAAAGAAACCAGCTGCAAAATAAGGAAATGGCGATGTCGCTTTTGGGAGCCAGATTGTTAAGGCAACAGGAGGAAGCTGATTTGTCCAAGCTTACTGCAGAACGAAGAGAGCAGATCGGCTGGGCGAAAAGAGCGGAAAAAATCAGGACATATAATTACCCTCAAAACAGAATTACCGACCACCGAATAGAAAAATCATGGCACAATCTCGAAAAAATCATGGACGGAGATTTGGAGCCGATTGTAAAAGCTTTTACAAAAAAAGAAAAAGAGGAAAATAAAGAATAAAAAAGCCCGGGCGGAAAACTCGGGTTTCTTGTTTAAATTACTGTTTTTTTACGTCCGGGGGCGACGCAGCAATATTTTTCTGATACGGAGAGTATTTTCCGCCAATAAAGATTTCTGCCGTCGCAAAGAATTGCCCGCTCAAGCGCATATTTATCAACCTGATCTTCATGAAGCCAGCACCTTAGCAGGGCAACAAACCGTTCGATCCTTTTATAGCAGACGAACTGCCATATCATCCAAATCCTTTTTCCGTAAATTTTTTCCCCGTCCAGCTTCTGCAGAATTGCAAGACCTTCGTCTTCGATGTATTCAAGAATTCTTGCGCACGTTACCAGCGCTCCGGGATGATGGTCAGACATCGCCTCAATTACCTGCTCTGCACTCACTCCCTCCAGTAGCCGTGTCATGGCATGTCTCCAATATGAAATGAAGATTTTAAGGATCTATGCTTTTTCTTCTATCCATTTTAACAGCGATTGTCAAATATTTAAAACACCGGCGATTGCCGGTGTTTTTTAGTTAATTCCGATAAGGCTTTGGCAAGACGTAGTCATTGTCCCTGCATCAATAAATGTCTGTATGCAGGTTGCTCTCCTTAAGACAGAACTTGCGTATGCCGATGATCCCCCGTAATATCTCGATGCCGCGTTGCTTTCAGCGGACGTTGTTTTCGCTGTAGCGCCTAAATCTGCCAAATATAATCCTGCTGCAGTAAAGGAGTCTTTAATCGCCCAGGGATCTGGATCTTTTCCAAGCAATATCTTTAATCTCTCAGTAAACAGATTCCATGTTGAAGGAATAAATTGCGCAGGCCCCATTGCTCCTCCCCATCCAGACGGAGCTCCTCCCACATACGCGGGAATCCAGCATGAAACAGGCGTATTGAACGGATCGCGGCCGGAAGCGCGCGTAATGGATATAAACGGCTGAACATCTCTTGTCGGCTTCATTACTCGTATAACTTTGGCGCCCGTTGAAATTCTCTTTCCATCTCCCGTATTTACATCAACCAAGTTGCACTGTCCCACGTTTTTCCCGATCGCAGATTCCTGACTGATAACCGCGAGCAAAAATGCCGGTCTGATTCCCGCAACTGCAGCCGCCCCCTTTGCAACCTCAAGCGCTTCCCCAAAAGTCGGTGCTTTTGAAACACCGATAATAGAAAACAATTTAGCCTTTATTTTTGCAGCCATCTGCTCAACCTCTTTTTTATTTTTTAGCTGTTGTTGATATTGAGCTTCGGTTAATTTCAAATATTGCTCCTGCTCTTTTTTGTTCTGTTCATTTTCCTGTTTTTGGGCGCTTTGCAGCGCAATAACTTTCTGGAGTTTATCAACCTCTCCTTCCATTTTTTCTTTTTGGCCGTCAAGGTAAATTTTCAAATTTTTTGTTGTGTCGAGCAGATCGCCAACTTTGTCGTTAAGGCTTTCAAGGTATGCAACATTGCTGAAGAAATCCGACAAGTTTCCTTCCAGTAAAATCTCAAAAGAAGGTTTTTTGTCTTCCTCATACACTGAACGCAGTATGCCCTTAAGCTGATCCTGCGAATCCAAAATCCTTGTTGTCGTCTTATCTATCGAGGACTGAGTATCCTTTACCTGTATGGTCAAATCCTTTTTTATCATCGTACTCTGGCTTATCTGGTATTCCAGGCCCTGGATTTTCTTTTTGAGCGTTGAAACCTGGTTTTGAAGCGTATTTTTCTGCTGAGTTGTTTTTGTTATGTCTTTTGCAATTGCCGCAGACTGCTCGTCATAATATTTCGCGCACTTTTCAAGAAGCGCCTTGCATTCTGCAGAATTTGCAGTTGCGCACTCTCCCTCAGATTCAGAAACCTGTTTGCACACCACCTCAAGATTTTCCTCGGCAAAAGAAAAAACGGGAACAACCATGCCCGCCAAAACCGCAAAGGCGCATATTTTTTTAATAGCGTCTGTCCTCATAATGTTTAATTATCCATTTTTATTGTTTTTTTGAAAAGGGGTTTATCCACAGCCGCGTCTGTAACTAAAAACCCCGTTTTGCGGGGCTTTTTATTATTTCTTTTCTTCAACGGGCTCGTCGATAATCTCCTCCTTTTTCTCCTTCTCCACCTTTTCGACATCCTCAACTTTTTCTTCAATTGCCTCTGCCAGTTCAGCTTCCACATCCTGAGGTCTTGCTACAGAAACCACAATTTCTTCAGGCTTCTTCATTATTTTAACGTCTTTTGGAAGGTCTAAATCCTTTATTAAAATATGATCTTCAAATGTATTAAGACCGCTAATTGAAACTTTAATTTCGTGCGGAAGGTTCTGCGGAAGTGCTTTTACCTCAACCTCATTTATGTTTTTGACCAATGTGCCGCCAAGTTCTTTAACCGCATTTGAAACACCCTCAAAAACAATCGGAACTGTAACTTCGACTTCCTCCTTCAAGGACGGCTGGAGAAAATCAATATGGATTATCTTGTCTGAAACAGGATCTTTTTGTATTTCGTGCACCAATACGGACCTCTTTTCCTTGTCACCTTCTATTTTAAGTTCAACAAGAGAGCTTTCTCCCGCTGTCTTAAAAACCTTCTGAAATTCTTTATAATCAATTTCCAAGACCACGTTTTTAATACCGTGACCATAAAGCACGGCAGGAATGCTGCCGTTATTTCTTATTGAATCTGTTTTTCTTCCAAATTCCTTTCTGATTTTTGCGCTTAAAGAAATCATAATTTTTATTCAACTATTATGCACTGCACAGGACACGCGTCAGCGGCAGTCTTTGCACAATCTGGCTTTTCAATTTCCAGCTCCTCATTTCCCTTATCGTTTACAGATGCTCCGACGATGTGAGATTTTCCGTCTTCGCCGATCTGAAAACACTTCGGACAGAGTGCCTGGCATGATCCGCACCCAATGCATTTCTCTTTTTCTAAAATAATTTTAGCCATTTAAAACTTAGATATTAATGCAAAATTTGAGCTTCAAGCTCAAATTTGCGACTAATAATCCAATACTAATATATATTTTTAAAATTGTAAATACCCATTAAATCTTTCCTTCGCTTCCAAAAAGTTTTATCTTTGCCTTTGTAACGCGTGAAACTGACTTTTGGGGCTCAACCAGATACTTATAGGGAACAATTTCCTCGGGATCAGCAGACAGAGCTCTTCTTAAATTGCCTGTAAATGCCAGACGTACCTCAGTGTTTACATTAATCTTTACAATTCCTCTTTTTATCGCGTTTCTTATATCGTCCTCAGGTGTTCCCGATCCGCCGTGCAGGACAATCGGTACGTTTTTTCCTATTTTTTCCCTTATTTCGTCAAGCCTATCAAGCCTCAAATTCGGATCTATTCCGGACGCCTCAATCCCGTGAAAGTTTCCGATACTTACAGCGAGCAGGTCCGGCTTTGCATCGTTCATGTATTTTTGCGCCTCTTCAGGTTTTGTAAGATCATCTTCGTTTATCATAAACTTTTCGTTATAGAGCCGCGATGATTCATTTCCGATTCTTCCCACCTCGCCCTCAATCAGAACATCTTTCCAGCCAATATGTTTTTTCAATGTTCTCAGATTTTTTATATTTTCTGTGAGCGGATGTTTTGAGCCGTCATAATGCACCATATCGTAGCCGGCATCAATCGCCTTTCTTATATATTCGACATCCTTGCCATGGTCCAGATTTAAAAAAATGGGAATTGCCAGCCTCTTTTGCAGGACATTCCGCAAGGCAACAGCTTCCTCCAAGCCAAAAAATTTGCTCTCGCTTTCGGATGTACCCAGCAATATCGGCGAATTCATTTCCTTTGCGCAAGCGCATGCGCCCTTCATCTGATTTAATTCGGAGAAATTTATCTGCGCCATCGCCCACCCTTCCTTCTGCGCCTTTTGAAAATAATGTTTTAAGTTTTTCATGCTTTTACTTTGTAATGCACAGATTATTTTCTGTGCAAAGCTGTTTTATAACCTGAACCCTTTCATATTTTGCATTTTTATCAAGCAAGCCGGTCTTTGCGCCAATTACAGACAAATTTCCGGCTGAATTTGCAAGTCCGAATTGAATTGCTTTCTCAATATCCCCGTTTGTTCTAATATATTCGGCAAGAAAGCCGGCACCAAATGAATCCCCGGCGCCCGTTGTGTCGATAATTTTCCTTTCCGGATAAGGCAACGCGCTGTAAAGAAATTTCCCGTCTGACACCACAACGCCCTCTCCCCCCTTCGTCATTACTGCTATTCCCGGGCAGATTTCATCAATTTTTTTAAATATATCATTTTCCTGCTCGTATGGAATTTTTGTTAAATAAGACGCTTCCTCCTGGTTTAATAATAAAATATCGATTTTACCGAAGATTTCCTTTATTTGCGCCTCGGGCAACGACAATTGTTTTTTTGACGGATTGACCGCAATTTTAATATTCATTTTCTTGGCATAATCAACAATTTCGGCAAAACTGTCGCACAATAATCCGGACAATGGCGCAATATAAATCCACTTTGCCCTGATATTATTGAGAGCGAGATCTTTTACGCTGATAACATCTGACGCCCCCCTATAAACTAAAATTGTCCGATCTTCACCGGTAATAGACAAAATAACTGAATGGTTTGTTTTTTTCTCCTTTATTTTCGCAACGAATCGGGTATCAATTTTTAGAAACCTTAATTCCTTTAAAATCTCTTCTCCAGCGATATCATTCCCTATTGCCCCGCAAAAAGCAGTTTTAAAGCCCTGTTTTGCAAAAGTGGCCGCAGTATTTGTTCCGCCTCCGCCCGAAGCAAAAACAATATCCTCAACCTCAATCTTTGATCCCGCCGGAAGGCAAATCCCCTCGCCCGTCGTAAATGTTTTTTTATCCTCTAAAATTCTAAAATCGTCGGATTTCAAGTAAATATCCTGCGAAACCGAGCCGAATGTTACGACATCAAATTTTTCTTCAAACATACCTATTTGCCTTTTTCTTTTTGGGCGATTAATATTTTTGTTTTGATTATCGAATCCGGATTTAATGACATTGATTCAATGCCATGCTCCACAAGAAATTCGGCAAAATCAGGAAAATCAGAAGGCGCTTGTCCGCAGATTCCGATGTATTTGTTATTATTTTGACACACTCTTATCGCTTCTTCAACAAGCTCTTTTACTGCTTCATATTTCTCATTAGCTATTCCGGCAATTTCCGAATTATCTCTGTCGAGACCAAGCGCCAATTGGGCCAAATCATTGGAGCCAATCGAAAATCCGTCAAAAATTTCCAGAAATTTTTCAGCCAAAATAACGTTAGACGGAATTTCACACATGACATAAACTTTTAGTCCGCCCTCTCCCTGAGTTAATCCGACCCCTTTCATCACCTCAAGAACCTTTCTGCCCTCTTCAATAGTTCTGCAAAAGGGAATCATAACCTGCACATTATCGATTCCAAATTCCTCGCGGACTTTTTTTATTGCTTTGCACTCTAAAATAAACGCTTCCTTGAATTTCGGACTGTAATAACGAGAGGCTCCGCGGAAGCCGATCATCGGGTTTTCCTCCTCCGGCTCATAAATTTCTCCACCCAAGAGCGAGCGATATTCGTTTGTTTTAAAATCAGAAAATCGCACAATAACCTGTTTTGGATAAAAAGCAGCCCCGATTTTCCCTATTCCCTCTGCTAATTTATCTACATAAAAGCCGGTTTTGTCGGAATATCCCAATGTTAACTTGTCTATCTTGGCTTTCAACGCGGGCTTTAATTTTTTGTAATTAATTAGGGCCATTGGATGAATTTTTATCGTGTTTGCGATAATAAACTCCTCTCTAGCAAGCCCGACGCCGTCGTTTGGAATAAAACTCAAATTGAACGCCTGGCTTGGATCGGCCAAGTTCATTGATATTTTTGTTTTTGTCTGCTCAATTTTTGAAATATCAGTCTTTCTTATTTCAAACGGAATTTTCCCTTCATAAACTTTTCCTGTTTCGCCAGCAGAACAGTCAACTGTAATTTCCTGTCCGGTTTTGATTGTTTTTGTCCCGTTGTCTGTGCCCACAATGCATGGAATTCCAAGTTCTCTGGAAACAATTGCAGCATGAGCCGTTCTTCCTCCAGAATCGGTAACAATTGCCGAAGCGAGTTTCATGGCGGGAACCCAATCGGGATCTGTCATTCCTGTAACCAGAACCTCTCCTTTCTTGAATTTGTTAATTTCTTTTGCATCCATTATTTTGTTTGCAGGACCTGAACCAATCTTGCTTCCCACGCTTAATCCCTCGGCCAAAACTTTTTTGGCTTTAGACGCGTCCAGAACATATTCTTCAAGCACATTCAAATTTTTTCTGCTTTGAACTGTTTCCGGCCTTGCCTGCACAACAAATAATTTTCCGTCCTGGCCGTCTTTTGCCCATTCCATATCCATCGGTTTTTTGTAGTGCTCCTCAACAATCACTGACCATTTTGCCAAGGTTAAAATATCTTCATTGCTTAAAACAAAACTTTCCTGCTCCTTCTTTGTAGTTTTAATATTTTTGGTTGGTTTTGCCGAGTCTTTGCTGTAAATCATTTTTACCAGCTTTGATCCCATTTTCTTTTCGATAATCGGCTTAAAACCTTTTTTTAACGTAGTTTCAAAAACATAATATTGGTCCGGCTCAACCGCGCCCTGCACGACATTTTCACCCAATCCATAACTTGCGTTAATTAAAACGGCATCTGCAAAGCCGGATTCAGTATCGCAGGAAAACATAACTCCCGACGAACCAATATCGGACCGTACCATTTTTTGCACGCCAGCTGACAGACCGACTTTTGTGTGAGAGAAGCCCATTTCCTGTCTGTATGCAATAGCCCTGTCTGTAAAAAGAGACGCAAAGCATTTTTTCACCGCCAAAACCACGTTTTCGTCACCCGAAACATTTAAATAGGTTTCCTGCTGTCCTGCAAAACTTGCGTTGGGCAGATCTTCTGCGGTTGCAGAAGAACGCACCGCCGTGTCCACGTTTTCGATATTATACCGTTTTGAAAGCTCTTTATATGCAGAAACAACGTCTTTTTGCAGCTCTTCGGGCAAGGTCGCCTCTAAAATTGCCGTTCTCACCGCTTTTCCTTTTTCCTGGAGATTTTGAAGGTCCTTAACATCCAAATCTTTTAAAATTTCCTCTATTCTCTTCAAAAGGCCGGTGTTCTCAAGAAAATAAAAATAAGCTTCGGCTGTGGTTGCAAAACCATCCGGAACATTTACGCCCTTGCTTACAAGGGTATTTATCATCTCCCCCAATGATGCGTTTTTTCCTCCAACAGAAGGAACGTCTTTAATCCCAATTTCTGAAAACCACAAAATATTTTTCATAATTTAGAGGCTTAATTATAATTTTGAAATTTTTTCGGCGATTGCAAGCTCTTCGTCAGTTTTTATGGTTAAAATTTCTGTATTTTTTAAAATTTCCAGATCGCCACAAATCATTTCCCTTATTTTTTCAGAACCGGATCCGATTGATCCGGTAAAAACAACTGCATCGCATCCGCCCAAAACCGCGTAATACGCCCCAATGTATTTCTGAATCGAATAAACAAACATATCGAGCGCAAGCACGGCTTTTTTATTTTTTTCATCCACAAGTTTTAAAACAGAAAGCATTTCGCCTGCTCCGCAAATGCCCTTCAGGCCCGATTCCTTGTTTAAAATATCCTCCACTCTGCTGATTGTAAAATGTTTGGCAAGATCCAGTACGATTCCGGGATCTACATTTCCTGTCCGCGTTGTCATCATCAGCCCCTCGAGAGGCGTAAATCCCATCGATGTATCAATTGCCTTTCCGTTTTTGATTGCCGCAAGGCTCGCTCCGCCTCCAAGATGGCACGTAATAATTTTCAGTTCATTGAACGGCCTGCCGAGCTTTTCTGAAGCTTTTTTTGCCACGAATTCGTGCGATGTTCCCTGAAAACCGTAACGCCTGTAGCCGAACTCATCCGTAATTTTTTCGGGAAGCGCATACAAATATGCTTTTTCAGGCAGATCGGCAAAAAACTCCGTGTCAAAAACCGCAAACTGCGGAATATTTACAAAAATTTTCTGGCACTCCTCTATTCCCTTTATGTTGTATGGATTATGAAGCGGGGCAAACCGGCATAATTTTTCCAGCTCGCCGATATTCTCCCGCGTAATTCTTACCGGCGCCCGAAATTTTGTTCCGCCGTGAACCACCCTGTGTCCGATTATCTTAATATCAGGATTTCCCGTCTTTTTTAATTCGCTTTCAAGAATTTCTTCAAACTGCGACGGATGCGGAACACAGACAGACCCTTCTTTTTCCAGCTTAAGATCCTTTGTAAAAATCTTCCATTTTATTGACTGGCTTCCGCAGTTTAAAACAAAAATCATGCTATTTTAATACAATTTCGCCTTCGGCTGTTTTATCTATTCCGGCTGCATTTCCTTCGTCGGTGTCAATATGCATAGAAAGCTTATAATCATCTGCAACTCTCACAGGAACATTGCAAAAAGTAATTCCTCTCTCTCCTGCGATTTTAACGCAGACAACATCCCCGTTGCTCATTCCCGCTGTTTTTGCCTCTTCCGGCGAGCAATGAATGTGCCGTTTTGCAATAATTAGCCCTTTTACTTCAACAGATCCCACAGGACCAGTGAGCGAGGCAGAGGCAGCGTCATCAAGATCCCCCGACAGCAAAACCGGCGGCTTTGCGCCCAAAAATAAAGCATCAGTTCTGCTGATTTCAATCTGGGTTTTTTCCCTGACAGGGCCGACAATCCTGACATTCTTCAATTCTTTTTCTCCTATTTTGACATTCACCTTTTCTCTTGATGCAAAATCGCCTGGCTGTGATAATTTTTTATCTTCTGTAAGCTGAAAATTTTTTCCAAACAACGCATCCAAATCTTTTTGTGAAATGTGCACATGCCTTGCTGAAACCTCAACAGGAATTTTTAAATTCATAGAATCTTTAACTAAAAATAATTAATATATTATACATCGGGAAAAAAATGCAATCAAATCTAAAAAAAGAAGCGTCAAAATATACTTGACAAAGATATCGTAAAATGATATAATGAAATTTATACGGATAGCTCTTTGACCCAGACACAGGAGAAGAATATGCGGTTCTATGTAACCCGACAGGACATTACTGACCATCCGGTGATCTCGACCGTAATCGGAGTGATTGTGTTTCTCGGCATACTCATGTTTATCCACTGGTACTTTCTTTACAATCCAGAGGATGAAGCAGAAAAGCCGAAAGACGCGGTCCCCTCCGCAGGTCCGGCAGTCACCGAAACGCCGGCAGAAAAAGGATCCCCAAAAAAGGAAGCTCCTCCCCCGGCTGAAAAACCTCCGGAAAAACCGGCGGAAGTGGATCGTTCGGTTTTGCCAAAACCGGTGATTCCGCCTTTAGACAGACCTGCTGAAAGGCCGGCAAATGCGCCATTCGGGCCGTCTGTCACAGCCCCTGGAGCAACAAGCCCCTCGGTGCCTTCTGCGCCCGCTCCGGCAGTATCGGAGCCGGCCGCAACGAGTCCGGCGGCATCAGTTCCGTTTGGCGCCCCAAGAATTTCAAACGAAACGCTTATTGGGGAACTTGCTGATTCGAACGGCGAAGTCGCAAAAGGATCCGCACTTAGGCTTATCAGGCGTCCAAGTGCTGTTGAGCCTCTTGTCAGAGCCTACTCGAGCGCAAGCGAACCTCTGAAGCGCCGGATTGAATGGTGCCTTGCCCGCATGGGCGAAGACTACCGGAAATGGTATGTGAATGTGCTCGAAAATCCAGACAATTTCGAGCCAAGCCTGGTTGTTCTTACCGAGAAGCTTCTACGGTTTACAGATGAAGAGACTCAGACAAAAGCAATCGCAGAACTGCAGAAGAAAACGCTGGAAAATTCAGGCAAAATTGACGCGCTTACATTGCAACAGAAGATTGAATTACAACAACTGAATGACGCAAAAGACCGGCTGTTTAAAGCTGAACAGGACCTATTAAGTGCCACCCTTCAGCTTCGGGATCTTAACCAGAAACTTGATGCTTACGTAAGGTTCCGCAAACGGCCTCCAGAATTGCTTGTTGAGATACGGGAAAGTCTTAGCGCAAGGAATCTTGAAGTTAGGACGTTGCAGGCAATGCATGCAAAAGCCGAAGCAGATGTCGCGAGGCTGGAAAAAAAAATTGATGAACACATTCATCTCATTCCAGCTCCGCCTGCACCTCTAACAGCTTCTCCGTGCAAATAAACAATGGCGCCCGGCACAATGTGTCCCGGGCGCTTTTTATTTTAGTTAAATTTTTTTGCAAAACAAAAACCCGGTGAAGGTTTGCCTTCCCGGGCTTTTTATTTCTTATAATTTTTTCCCTACGAACTCGCAGAACTCTGCAAGTCGGCAACTGTATCCCCATTCATTGTCATACCAGCCGATAACTTTCACAACATTTCCGTTTACCATTGTCTGTGGCAGGTCAACGATTGCAGAATGCGTATTGCCCCGGAAATCTGTCGAAACCAATTCATTTTCTTCAGCTTTCAAAATCCCCTTCATCTCTTTTGATTCGGACGCTTTTTTAAATGCTTCATTCACTTGTTCTTTTGTCACTTCTTTTTCAACAACCACAACCAAGTCCAGCAGTGAAACAGTCGGTGTCGGCACTCTGATTGCAATTCCGTCCAATTTTCCGTTTAATTCAGGAATCATTTTCCCCAATGCCCTTGCAGCTCCCGTGCTCGTAGGAATCATATTCAGAGCAGCGGCTCTTGCCCGTCTTAAATCTTTGTGCGGCAGATCCAAAATCCGCTGGTCGTTTGTGTAGCTGTGAACTGTAGTCATAAAACCCTTCTGGATTTTGAAATTATCATTCAAGACCTTTGAAATCGGAGCAACGCAGTTTGTCGTGCATGAACCCATGTCCATAACATCCACAGAGGCAGAATCATATTTTTCTGCATTGACGCCCAGCACAAATCCCGGAGTTTCTTTTTCTTTTGCGGGAGCTGAAATTATAACTTTTTTTGCTCCGGCTGTTATATGTTTTCTTGCTCCTGCCTGGTCGGTGAACAGGCCAGTGCATTCTAAAACAATGTCAACCTTTAATTCTTTCCACGGAAGTTTTTCGGGGTCTTTCTCCGCCAGGGCAAGATATTCGCTTCCGCCTACCGAAATCGATTTCTCGGTATATGAAACATCTTTGTCTAAAATTCCATAGATCGAATCATATTTCAGCAGATGCGCCAAAGTTTTATTGTCGGTGAGGTCATTTATTGCAACAACCTGCAGATGCGGATGTTTTTCAATGATTCTTCTGAAAGTCTGCCTCCCGATACGGCCAAAACCGTTGATCGCAATTTTGGTTGACATGTTTTTGCGATTTTATTCTTTAATATTAAGCAAATTATTTATTTTTTCTTTGTCGAAACCAACCACGAGGTCGTCCCCTATCTCAACAACGGGAACCCCCATCTGGCCGGATTTTCTGATCATTGCATCCAGCTCTTTTTCATCCTTTGAAACGTCTATGTCTGCAAAATCTATTTTGTTTTTTCTTAGATATTCCTTGAGCGTCTTGCAGTAAACGCACGTAGGTGTTGAATAAACCTTTACCACCATATCAGTTAGCATCCGGCGTCACCGGTTGATCCGCCTGTTGACTCATATGATTCCGAGAAGCTTGAAGCGGCTTCTTTTGTGTTAAGCTGAGTTGAGCAGCTTCCGGGCTTTGAATTAAATCCGCAACAGATTAACGATTTGACTCCGTCGGATGTCCTTCCTCCAAAATCAAATTCCGAAACTTTTTCTTCGCCGAAAACAAGCGTTGGCGAACCTTCTATTCCGTATTTTGTATTAAGATCGAAATCGACTTTTGCATATGCAACTCCTTTCTTCGGATCGGTCTTACAGGTGTTCAGTTTTGTTTTGTCGATTCCCGTTGATGTCAGACATCCGGCGCTGTCGCCTTTCTTCATATAGCATGAAACATAATTCCAATATTTGCTCGCCTGTTCTTCTCTTATGCAAATCTGGTTTAAGTTTTCGTCTGCTTCTTCCTCGCCGTGCATGGAGGTGATTTTATTTCCCGAAACAGCACCCATATATCTGACTTTGATGTTCTCGGCCATTGATGGAATATTCTTTACTATATCAGCCAAAACTCTCTGCATCTGCAGTCCGAAGGGGCACTGGCTTACAACGTATGCCTCAAGCACGGGCTTGTTTGATTTTTTGATGTCATCGCAGGTCTTTGCCGTCTGTTGCTGTTCGCCCTGTTCGCCTGTATTGTTATTCTCGCTCATGTTGTAGGCGGTGGGAAAAAGAAATTTGCCGTCTTTTGTTATGTATGAATCGTATTCGCTTTCGCCGATTTTAATTTTGATTTTAACAAGACCTGATTCGCTGGCAACACTTACCAAGCTTGCAGGCGACTGCCCTTTTAGCAGAACATCATTTATATATTTGAGGCCCTGGTCGGCAACTTTCTGGTTTGAATTGCCAAATGGAAGCGAGATACTTCCCATATCTTTTTGGGCAAGAATCACTCCGCCAACAACAACAATGCCGATAACAGCAATGCCGACAAGAAAGGCATTCTTATTCATGTCTTTTAAAAACGCTAATTTTGACATTTGTTTTATATTTGCAAGATTATTATATTGCTATATTCTGAAAATACTTTCTATATGGCAATGCAATAATTCAGCAGTTAATTAATTATTATATATTTAAATCTTTTATCCGCAAGCGAGCTCTCAAATGAAATATTTATTTGAAAGCAGGCGCATTTTTTCATCAAAATCATATTGCAGAAGCCCCGCAAACGGCAATTCAACCTTGGCGATATCCTCGTTAGAAATTTTTTCAATGTTTTTAACAATGGCGCGCAGAGTATTATGGCTCGCAACAATCAAAACGTTAAAGCCCTTCTTTAAATCCTTTGCGGGATATTTTTTATAAAATGCATCGGTCCGTTTGCAGACGTCCCTCAAACTTTCTCCGCCAGGAGGGGCAACTTTATAGCTTCTTCTCCATAATCGCACTTTTTCTTCGCCGAATTTTTTTATTGTTTCCTGCTTGTTTAACCCCTGCAGTTTTCCATAATATCTTTCATTGAGCGCGTTTGTCACATAAACAGGCATATCATTTCCATCCACATCAGTAAAATTTCCTTTGCTTTTTAACGGGTTATCGTCCAAATGAATAAAAAGGGGATATCTTTCGGGGTTAAATTTAAAAATATCAGAAACCGTAACCATGTTTCTGAATAACGCAGAGGAATATACTTTGTCTATTTTATATGAAAAAACCTGTTTTGCAAGATCCTCTGCAAGCCGATCCTGGCCTTTCGCAAGAGGGCCGTCCGTCCAGCCGGCATATCTATCATCTAAATTCCACTGTGATTTTAAATGGCGCAAAAGAAGTAACTTTGGCATATTATTTTTGATTGAGTTCTTGCTCAATTTCTAATAGTCTATTGTATTTTACCATTCTTTCTTCCTTTGATGAAGCTCCTGATTTCAAATAATCTGCTCCCGTTCCCACTGCCAGATCGGCAATAAAACTGTCTAAGGTTTCCCCCGACCTGTGGCTGACAATTGTTTTCCACCCAAATGACTTTGCAAGATTTGACGCTTCGATTGTCTCAGAAACAGTGCCTATTTGGTTTAACTTTAAAATAAGCCCGTTGCAGGCAGATTTATTGTGCGCCTCTTTTATTCTGTTAATATTTGTTGTAGTCAGGTCATCGCCAACAACAGTAATTTTTGAAGAAAGCAAGGCGGTTATTTCCTTAAATCCCTCCCAATCGTCTTCAGAAAACGGATCCTCAATGGAAATCAACGGAAATCTGCCGATAAGATCTTCATAAAACTTCAGCAATTCAGACCTTGTCATTTCCCTTCCTTCAAGATCATATTTGCCGTCTTTGTAAAATCCTGATGCGGCGCAATCCAGCGCGAATCTTACATCGACGCTCCCCTCGCACGCAGCGTTCAATAAAAGCAACGCCTGTTCGGCGCTCGAAATCGGAGCTGCAAATCCGCCTTCATCCCCCATTTCGGGAACTGCACCGAAATTACTTTTCATCAGCTCTGCAAGATTCTGATAAATTTTGCTTCCCAAAACAAGATTTTCTGCAAAACTTTTTTTCTTCGGAACAATCATAAATTCCTGGATATCTAATTTGGTACGGGGATGAACGTGCGCGCCTCCGTTCAAAATATTAAACATCGGCAAAGGAGGCCTGAAAACGGGATTTTTAATTTTTATTCCGGAGAGTTCTGCAATGTGCTGGTACAGCGGAACTTTTTTGGCTTCTGCTCCCGCTCTGCAAACGGCCAGGGAAACAGCCAATGTCGCATTTGCGCCAAGCTTTGATTTGTTTTCAGTGCCGTCGGCATAAATCATTATTTTATCTATTCCTTCCTGATTTTCTGTGTGCTGGTTTTTAAGCTTTGGAGTAATTATTTCATTAATATTCGCAATGGCCATCTGCACTCCGCCGTCTTCATCTCGAAGTTCCAGCGCCTCATTTCTACCCGTTGAAGCTCCCGAAGGCACCGAAGCAATAAAAACTCCGTGCTCTGTTTCAAGCTCTACCTCAACTGTCGGTTTTTGCCTTGAATCCTTTATTTCGCGGGCTGTGATGCCTTTTATTTTGCTCATTATTTTGCCCTTCTTAAAAACTCATATGCCGCAAGGGATGCTTTTGCGCCTTCCCCTGCAGATGTGATAATTTGTTTGTATCTGCCCTGATTGCAGTCGCCTGCAGCAAAGAGTCCCGGAGTTTTTGTTTGAAAATCTTCGACAGAAACCTTTATTTCATCCCTTTCGGTAAATTCCACGAGGCCTTTGACAAAGGATGTTGCCGGAGAATATCCCACCTCAATAAAAACTCCGCTGATATCCAATTTTTTTTCTTTATTTTCTGCAGTATCCTGGTACGTCAGCGAATTCACCAGATTCTCCCCTTCTATTTTTAATATTTTTGCATTTTTTATGATTTCAATATTTTTCAGGCGCGAAACTGTTTCCTGGTTTTCACGGTCGGCTTTTACTTCCTTTCCAAATTCGAGTATAAAAATTTTCTTTACATAGTTTGAAAGAAAAATCGCTGTTTCAAAACCGGAATTTCCCCCTCCGACCACAGCAACAATTTTATCGCGAAAAATCGGTCCGTCGCACAATGAACAATAACTCACGCCTTTTCCCAAAAACTCTTTTTCCCCCGGAACCTCAAGCATCCTCGGATCAGAACCGGTAGCAATTATTACAGATTTGCTTTCGTATGTTTTATCAAGCGTTGTCTTGAGTTTAAAAACTCCGTTTTCATTTTCAATTTTTCCCACTTCATCCAGCTCAATATTTACGCCATTATGTTTTAACTGCTCGTCAAAAACCTTAACAAGATCAGGGCCAGAAATTTTGTTAAAGCCCGGATAATTTTCTATGTCAACTGCTTTTTTTGCGAGCTGGCCTCCAACGTCCTTGCTCAAAACCAAAAAATTCAGTCTTTGCCTGCTGGCATAAACCGCAGCTGCCGTTCCCGCAGGTCCGGCTCCGATTATAATCAAGTCGTAAACCATTTTATTTTATCGTTCTTAAATATTGTTTTAACTCCTCTCCAAACCTCGGATCTTTTAGGGCCATGTAAAAAAAGGATTTAAGCCATTTTTGTTTGTCTCCGCATTCAAGCCATTCCCCTTTTATTTCATATCCGTATATTGTTTTTCCCTCATTAAGCATTTTATCAAAGACTTCGGCCAAAATTATTTCGCCTTTTTTTGACGGCTTTGCTTTTTTTAGATAACCGAAAACATCCGGAGTCAAGACATATTTGCCGACAATAACAAGGTCTGAAGAAATTTGTGACGGTTCCGGTTTTTCTATAATCTTTTTTATTTTATAAAGCCGGCTGGCAATTTTTTCCACGACAACTGAGCCATAGGCGGGAATTTTCTCGCGCGGAATCGCCTTTAAGCAGACAACGGGCGCGTTGCATGTTTTAAATATTTCGACAAGCTGTTCAATTGCCGGCTGGTCAGAATCAATAATGTCGTCTCCGAACGAAACAGCAACCGGATCTTTGCCCGCCATTTTCGAGGCCTGCGCAATTGCGTGTCCGTCTCCGCCCGGCTCTTTTTGCAAGACAAACGAAAATTCCATATCCTTGAATTTTTCCTGAAAATCTTTCAACTCCTTTAAAACCGAATCTTTTTTTCTTTTAGTCAGCAGTTTCTCCAGATCCGGCGATTTTTTGAAGTAGCTTAAAATCGCTTTCTGGCCGGGACTTACCACAAAAACTATTTCTTTTATGCCGGATTTTTGCACCTCTTCAACAATATATTGTATGACCGGCTTGTCTGCCAAAGGAATAAACTCTTTTGACAAAACCTTCGAAAGAGGCAGAAATCTTGTGCCCAATCCGGCAACCGGAATGATTGCTTTTTTTATCTCCATAAAAATTCACAAGGCATTGATGCAAAATACTTGCCTTTTGCCTTATGATTTAAACTTAACTCTTCTTAAAAATGCGGGAATCTCCCATTCCTCCTCCTGCTGCAGCTTTTTGCTTTCCTCAATTTCCTGCGCCCTTTTTATTTCAACGGCGCTTCTCCGAATATTCTTTTTTGACAGCACGGTGTCCCCCGCTACGCTCAATTTTGCGTACGCGTTTTCGCTGATAGAAATCTTGCTTCCCAGGGATGGAGAAGGCACTTCAACCTTTTCTTTTTCGGCTTTTTCAATTTTCTTTTCCTGTTTTTTGATTTTCTTAACTGATTTTTCAACAGCAACCGCCGGCTTTTCAGATTTCTCTGCAGATTTTACCGGCTCGTCAAGCAAATCCGTTTTTCCAGAACCCGTCATTAAGATTGTTGTTTTAAGCTTGCTTTTAGATTTTAAATTCTTGGAAATCCCGAAAATAATTTTTGCTTTTGGACTTGCATCGCCGATAAACCGGCTGATTTTTTCAACTTCGAACATTGATAAATCGTTCCCGCCTGAAATATTAAAAAGGACTTTTTCTGCCGTAAAATTGTTATTTTGATAAAGCGGATTATTTAAAATCTTTTCCACAATTTTGTCGGCTCGAGTTTTTCCGTATTCTTCCACGGTGTTTAAAAACGCCATATTTCCGCTTCCCTTTAAAATAGTCCTTAAGTCGGCAAAATCAATGTTTATAACGCCAGGATTATAAATCAAATCTATAAGACTCTCCAAAGATCCTGTTAAATTTTTGTTTACCACCGAAAATGCGTCCGTAATAGGAGTATTTACGTCTATTACCTTGAATATTCTTTCGTTGGGAATGGTAATAGAGACATTCAGGCATTCTCTCAGTTCCTTCAAAGCCTTTTGCGCAATTCTGGCCTTGTTTTTCCCTTCAAAACGGAACGGCAGAGTGAATATTCCAAATGTTATCCCCCCGGACTGCTTTGCCGCCTGGGCAAAAACCTGGGTCGCCCCAGAACCGAGCCCTCCGCCAAGAGACGCCACAAGAATTACAATATCCTGCCCCTTAAAAAGCTCTTTAATTTTTTCTTTTTCTTTTTCTGCAGCCTCTTTTGCAAGCTCTGGATTAACTCCCGTACCCAGCCCGTGCGTCATTTCCTCGCCGAACCAAAAATGCTTCATTCCCGCTCTTTTCTTGAGCGCGCGGATATCAGTGTCTGCAATAATAAATGTGGTTTTTTCCAAAGAGCGGCCGATTTCAGAAACAATCGAGCTCCCGCCTCCGCCGATTCCGATTACACGGATTTTAGCCTTAAAAAGCGGATCTGCAGGGGGATGCAAAATTTCTTCCTGATTTAAAATTTCCTGTGACTTTGCCGGCATTTGCTTCTCTCTCTCCGGCTTTTCTATTTTTTTCCGTGCAGGTTTTTTTGCCTGTTTTTTTACCTTTATCTCGGCCTTCACTTTTGGCTTAACTTTTTTAGGCGCAATTTTTACAACTTTTTTCTTTGTTATTGTGGCCTTTGCAGTTTTTATTTTTTTCTGCTTTTTTTTGCCAAAAACTTTTGCAGATTTTTTCTGTATGATTATTTTTTTCTTTTCTTTTATCTTAATTTTTTTCTTCGCCATTTCCAATCTGCGATAAAGCATTATTATAGTTTACCCTGTTAAAGTTTTTTTTCAAGGTCTTTTCAGATTCAAAAATATGTGTAAAGAAAAAGCCGTTGTTTTACACACAACGGCCTGTTTGCTCCTATGATGAAAGATTGATTCTCGAAAGGAATTCCTTTCCCTTTCCCAGATCGCGTCGGACAGAATCCCTGCCCTTCGTTTTACAAATGGGACAGTCTTCTTCGCGGAACATCTCCATTTCAATGTCCAAAAGCGAAAAAAGTTCGGGAACTCCGAGAGTTTCCTCGTCCACCTTTCCTCCGCTTCTATTGCAGAGACATCCGACTCCGGCAACCTGCCCTTGAGCACCTTCCACGGCATCGCACGTTTTCTGGACAGTCAGCCCGGAGTTTATGATATCCTCCACAATCAGGCATCTTTTGCCTCTTATCAGCTTATCGTATCCGCGCTTTATTACCCTGCGCGTTCCTATTTTCGTCGGAACCATGCAGTCATGGAGAGTTACATCTTCTTCGTCTGCACAGACTGCCAGAACCTCGGACGTCTTTCCATATGGAAGCGTTTCGAGCCAGTGGGCAACCCACTGTGCAAGAGCCACTCCTCCGACCGTCGGCCCGACAACCGCCTGAATTCCTTTATCAGCAAAATGAAGCGCAATCGTCCGGCACAGAAAACTGACGTCGTCTGTGTAGGGGTAAATTGCATCCTTGTTTACGTAAGCCGGCCCGTGGTACCATCCATCGG
>JAKLDQ010000011.1 GCA_022703425.1 Patescibacteria group bacterium
AGTCCCACCTCCTCCGCCACGTAAAATTTTGCTCCGCAAATTAACGTGGCTGTCGCGTTTAAATCTTTGATTCATTACGCGACGCCATAAAATCCCGGTTGGGACTTGAACCCACAAAGAGGGGTCGGGAGAAAAGGCATTTTCTCCCGTGTAGGAAAACAGCGAGCGAAGCGAGCGTTAGAAACCGAGAGGTTTCTAAGGAGCGAGTGTACGAGCGACGGGTTCTAGTCCCAGACGGAGTCCCACCTCCTCCGCCCCGTAAAATTTGCTCCGCAAATTAACGTGGCTGTCGCGTTTAAATCTTTGATTTATTACGCGACGCCATAAAAACCCCCATTCAAAAACGGGGTTTTAAATTACCTATGAATGTGTGTTGGGACTCAAAGTCCGGAGTAAATCAGTTTAATTTGCTCTTAATATCGGCTTGATTTCGTAAAATTACAGGTCTAAGATTGAGTAATTATTACATAAAAGGCAGCAAGTAAGAGGTTTCCTAGAGTCGTTTATGCGTATTATATTATGGGGTTTAAATACCTCCAAGATGAAGACATTTTATGTTGTTTTAGGCACAATTGCTTTTGTCGGCCTTTTAATTTTGGGTCTGACGTACCAGCAAATAAACAGCCAATATAGGGCACTGTCGTCTGATTTGCAATATAGGACGGGGCTTTTGGCAGACAGTTTGAAAGAGTCTGTTGAACCTTTTTATATTGCAAACCAGACAAAATCGATATATCAGGTTCTCAATAAATTTACAAACAGGCAGAGATTGCTTGGTCTTGTTGTTTATAATAATAAAGGCGAAGTTGTTGCAGCTTCTCCCGGCCTGTCAAAAGAAATAATTGACAGCAAGCAAACGCTGGAAAGAGCCATGGATTCAAACAGAAGCTTGGGTAATTTTTTGGACGCCGATGGGGGAAAAATATATCAATATGTGGAGCCTCTTCATCAGGATAATTCTGTTATCGGAGGATTGATGGTTGTTCAAAAGGCTGACTATATCGATGAGGAAATCAGCATGGCGTGGAGAAATAATTTATTGCGTCTTATTGCTCAGATTATTTTGTCCGTGCTTGTTGTTATTTTCATTTTAAGATGGCTGATCTGGAAGCCGATTGTAAAACTTGCGGAGTCTATAAAACTCTCGCGCTTTGGAAAAACCGAAGAGCTTGAAAATGCTTCCCGAAACGATTTTTTCAAGCCGCTTACAAGTGAAATTACAAAATTATCACGGTCACTTTTTCAGGCGAGAACTGCCGCGAGCAGGGAGGCGAGAATGCGCCTGGAAAAATTAGACACGCCCTGGACAGAAAACAGATTAAAAGAGTTTGTAAAAACTTATTTAAAAAACAGGAATATTTTTGTTCTTTCAAACCGCGAGCCGTATGTACATACAAAAAATAACAATGAAATAACGTACTCGATGCCTGCAAGCGGAATGGTAACAGCGGTTGAGCCGATAATGGAGGCATGCGGGGGAATGTGGATTGCCCATGGAAGCGGAAACGCCGATAAGCTTACGGCTGACGCTGAGGGCAAAATCCAGGCGCCTCCGGATGAGCCAAGATATACTTTAAAACGAATCTGGCTGACAGAGGAAGAGGAAAAAGGGCATTACACGGGTTTTTCAAACGAAGCTCTGTGGCCCCTTTGCCATGTTTCGCACACCCGGCCAGTTTTCAGGAAAGAAGATTGGGTTGAATACAGAAGAGTAAACGGGAAATTCGCGCAAACACTGCTTTCTGAAATTAAAAATATAAAAGACCCTATAATTCTTGTGCAGGATTTTCATTTGGCAGTGGTCCCACGGATAATAAAAAATAACAGGCCGGATGCGCAAATCGGGCTCTTTTGGCACATTCCATGGCCGAGTGCAGAGAGTTTCAGCATCTGTCCGTGGAGAAAGGAAATTTTGGAGGGAATGCTCGGAGCAGATGTTGTTGGATTTCATACTCAGCAGCATTGCAACAATTTTATGGAAACGGTCGGAAAGGACATAGAGTCAGTAATCGATTCTGAGCAGTTTTCGATAACACATAAAGGACATCAGACATTTATTAAACCTTTTCCGATCAGTGTCGCTTTCAGCGAAGAAAGTGATTCTGCAGGTGAAAAAGCAGACCTGTCCAAATTTGGGATTTACACAAAATATGTCGGGATTGGCGTGGATCGAATGGACTATACAAAAGGGATTATGGAGCGATTCAAGGGGATTGAAATGTTTCTTGAAAATTATCCGACCTATAAAGGACAGTTTACTTTTTTGCAGATAGCTCCGCCTAGCCGTGAAAGCGTTGAAAAATACAGGGAATTTAATGAGGCAGTAACAGACGAAGCAGAAAGGATAAACCGAAAATTTTCAACTAACGGCTGGAAGCCCATAGTGCTATATAAAAAACATTTAAGCCATGGCGAAATTTATCCTTTGTACCGGCGGGCAGATGTTTGTTTGGTTACTTCCCTGCATGACGGAATGAATCTGGTTGCAAAAGAATTTGCTGCTTCCCGCGATGATGATGCAGGCGTTTTGGTATTAAGCCAGTTTGCCGGAGCTTCACGAGATCTTAAGGGTGCATTAGTTATAAATCCATATAGCGCAGAACAGACGGCAAAGTCCATTTATGATGCATTAAACATGCCGAAATTGGAGCAAAGAAGGCGCATGCAGAGAATGCGTCAGACGGTAAAGGATTATAATGTTTATAGGTGGGCTTCGGAGTTTTTAAAAGCTGTCGCAAGCTCATAATGAAAAATTTATTTGCGGGTATAAAAGACGTTTATGACTTTTTAAAGCAGTCAAAGAGCTGTGTTTTTATATTTGATTTCGACGGAACGCTTTCTCCTTTGGCAAAAACTCCCGAGATGGCGTTTATTCCAGAAGAAACAAAAACATGTTTAACGTTGCTGAAGAAATTTTTCCCTGTTGCGATTGTCAGCGGAAGAGATCTGGAAGATGTAAAGCAAAAAGTGGGGATCAGAGGGCTGATATATGCGGGAAGCCATGGTTTTGACTGGGAAATCGAAGGAAAACGTTCGAGCATCAAAATCGATCCCAGGACAAAAAAAGCGCTAAAAAGCGCGATGGAAAAAATCAGGAAAATTCTTCCAAATTACACGGGTGCTTTCTTGGAAGAGAAGGGATATGGATTTTCCGTGCACTTCCGGCTTCTCAAAAAAATAAAGGAAAAACTTTTTTTGGAAAATTTACAGAGAATAAAGGAAGAAATTGAGAAAGAAGGGTACCTGAATGCATTTTTTGGGAAAAAAGTTTTGGAATTCAGGCCGAAAGTAAATTTTGACAAAGGAACTTTTACCCAGTATCTCATTAATCACTTTAAAACGAGAAACAGAATAAAACCCACAGCGGTGTATGTAGGCGACGATACAACAGACGAAGACGCATTCTCGGTTTTGACGGAAAAAGATGTTTCGGTATATGTGGGAAAAAAGAAAAAAAGCAAGGCAGTATATTTTATTGCTAATCAGGAAAAAGTGGAAGATTTCATCTGTGGATTTTTAAAAGAGCTTGGTTTTTATAATTTGTGATATAATAGTGGGTGGATATAATTAAATAAAAATTTTATGGAAAACTCACAAAATTTTGATTTATCAAACAGGATTTTTTATCTTGTCCTTATTCTTATTGCCGGTATTTTAATATTTTTTGTTGCTCAATCGGTATATAGCTTCAGGTCTTTGGATACAAACAGGAATAACCAGGTTTCTGTAAGCGGAGAAGGCAAGGCCTATGTAGTGCCCGACATAGGATTGGTCACATTGGGGGTTCAGAGCGATGGGCAGACAACAGAAGCTGTGATAAAAGACAATACGACAAAAATGAATGCGATAATCAACGCAATGAAAGAATTAAAAGTTGAAGACAAGGACATTAAAACTACAAATTATTCATTATCTCCAAAATATAATTATACAAAGGACAGGGGAACTTATCCCGATGGCTATACATTAAGCCAGAACGTACAAATAAAAATCAGGGATTTTTCTAAAATTGGCGATATTTTAAACCAGGCAACTTCAAAAGGCGCAAATATAGTAAACAACCTGCAGTTCACAGTTGACGATCCTTCAAAGGTTAAAGAAGAGGCCAGGGCAAAAGCGATAGAAAAAGCAAAGGAAAGCGCAGAAAGTTTGGCGAGAGAATCCGGAATAAAACTTGGCAGATTGGTAAATGTTTATGAAAATTATGTTCCTTATTATCTGGATTCCAGCAAAGCTTACGGAATGGGCGGAGCCGAAAGTTCTGCCGTTGCTCCCATGGTGGCCCGCATCGAACCCGGCCAGCAGGAAATTACTGTAAATATCAATCTTGTATACGAAGTGAGATAATATGGATTCGGACTGCATTTTTTGCAAGATAATAAGAGGAGAGATTGATTCTGCCAAAGTTTGGGAGGATGAAAAATATCTGGCGATTTTGGACGTTTATCCTAACACAAAGGGAATGACTTTGGTGCTCACAAAGGAACACTACGATTCTTACGTATTTTTAATGCCAGATGAAGAATATAAAAATTTTATGCTGGCGGCAAAAAAAGTCGGTCAAATGATTGAAAAAGCTTTGGGGGTGGAAAGAGTGGCTCTGGTTATGGAGGGAATGGGGGTAAACCACGCTCATATAAAACTTTATCCGCTCTACGGATTGGGCAAGGAGTTTGAGGAAACGTGGGCAGAAAACAAAGTCTTTTTTAACAAGTACGAAGGATATATTTCCACTCAACTTGGTCCAAAAAGCGATATGGGAGAACTAAAACAGCTTGCAGAGGAGATAAGAAAAAAATCAGGTTGATTTTTAATCAAGCTGTGGTAAGATGAAGCAGAAATCATCTTTTGCCGAAAATGCTCGACTCCCAGATCGAGGAAGTTAAAAACCGGCTTAACGTTATAGACGTTGTAGGAAGTTATGTTAAGTTGACAAAAACAGGCGCCAATTACAGAGGCGTTTGTCCTTTTCATTCAGAAAAAAAACCTTCTTTTTTTGTTTCACCCGCTCGGCAGATGTGGCACTGTTTCGGATGCGGTGCCGGCAGCTCTATTTTCGACTTTGTAATGAAAATCGAAGGCGTGGAATTTGGCGATGCGCTCAAAATTCTTGCAACAAAGGCCGGGATTGAACTTAAGAAAGAAAATCCGAAGCTCCGCACGGAGAGACAGCGCCTTTACGAAATTTGTGAGCTGGCGTGCAAGTTTTTTGAAAAACAATTAGATGCAAGCGCGGTTGGAAAAGAGGCAAAAGAATATCTTAAAAAAAGAGGTATTATTGACGAGAGTTTAAAAAAGTGGCGGATTGGCTATTCGCCTGATACCTGGCAAAGTCTGTCAGATTTTTTAGTAAGCAAGGGTTACAGCCGAAGTGAAGTTGTTAGGGCGGGATTGGCAGTTGAGAAAGAAAGTAACAGGGCGGATTCTTACGACAGGTTTCGGGGAAGAATAATTTTCCCCATCTTAGATATAAATTCTCAGGTTATCGGTTTTGGCGCGAGAGTTTTTAAATCCGCAAACGAAAAAGAAGTTGCAAAATATATAAATACTCCGCAAACGTTGCTGTATGATAAAAGCAATGTTCTTTACGGTTTGAATCACGCAAAAGTTTCCGTGAGGAAGAAAAATCAATGCGTGCTGACGGAGGGATACACCGACACGATCCTTTGCCACCAAGCGGGTTTTGACAATACGGTTGCAGCTTCGGGAACGGCTTTGACAAACAGGCATTTGGACATTTTAAAAAGATATTCGGAAAATTTGCTTCTTGCTTTTGACATGGATCTTGCGGGAGATTCTGCTACAAAAAGGGGAATTAATCTTGCGCAGGAAAAAGGATTTAACATTAAAGTTGTAGAGACGTATTCAAAAGGCGAGGACCCCGCCGATATTGTAAAAAGGAATCCGGCAGAATGGGAAAAATATGTCAGCGAGGCAAGATCGATAATGGATTATTATTTTGACTCGGCATTTTCCGCTTTTGACAAGGCAACCGCCGAAGGGAAGAAGGAAATCGGCAGGATTGTTCTTCCGGCAATAAAAAAAATATCAAATAAAATAGAGCAGTCGCACTGGATTTCAAAACTTGCCCAGAGGCTGGGCGTAAAGGAAGAATTTGTAACCGAAGAGTTAAAAAAGATCAGCGGAGCCACTTTAAAGGAGTCAGTTTTAAGAACAGAGACAAAAGAAAAAGTGATCGGCCCTGAAATGAGAAAAAAGCTGATTGAAGAAAAAATAATTTCTTTGATTCTGCGCGATCCGGAAAATCTGAATGTCATTGAACAGCCTCAATATATATATTTTTCGGAGAAAACCAGAACTTTTTTAGAAGATTTAAAAAAATTTATCGGAGAGCAGAAACTGGATGAAGCAGAGGAAAAGGATATTAAAGCGGTTTTTGCCAATTTTGCGGACATTCAGGACACAAAAGACGGCTTTAAGGCCGATCTCAAGAATTTTTTGGCGGCATTCTCGCTTAGAGCGGAGATTGAGTATGAAGAAGACGGATCAGATGAGGTGAGTTTATGCATGTTGCAGCTTAAAAATTTATTTGTAAAAAATCAGCTAAACAGCATTTCCCGTCAAATCAGAGAGGCGGAACAATCAAAGGATTCAGAAAAAGTCAAAGGGCTGATTGGCGAATTTACAAAAATTAGCAAAGAATTATAAAAAAGAAATAAAGCCAAAGCAATTTTCTCATATGAAGAAAAACAAAAAAGCGAAGGCAAAGAGGCCCGCAAAATCAAAAAAGGCAGCTCCAAAGAAGGCAAAGAAGAGTTCGAGATCTGTTGCTCAAAAAGCGGCCAAAGCAGAAGCGTTTAGGATTAAAATCGACACTCTTGCCAGAAAAGGGGAGGAGCGCGGTTTTATTACAACGTCTGAAATTCTGCATGTTTTTCCGAATATTGAGAAAAACGTTGAACAGCTTGAGGAAGCTTATGAGATGCTGAAAGAAAAAGGAATTCAGGTGAAGGAAGTGCAGGAGTTTTTGGAGGTAAGGCCCAAAAAAGAAAAGAAAAGCAAAAAAGCTCTTCTGGGAAAGATTGATCCAATTCAAATGTATCTGAAAGAAATAGGAAAGTCGGGATTTTTGACAGCAAAGGAGGAAAAAGAGCTTGCCAAAAGAATTGAGATGGGAGACGAAGAAGCGAAAAACAAACTGGCTCTGGCAAACCTGCGCCTTGTTGTTTCAATTGCCAAAAAATATGTTGGCAGATCGCCCAATTTGACTTTGCTCGATCTAATACAGGAGGGAAACTTGGGATTGTTTAAGGCAGTCAAAAAGTTTGATTGGAGAAAAGGATATAAGTTTTCAACATATGCAACCTGGTGGATAAGGCAATCCATTACACGGGCCTTGGCAGACCAGGCGAGAACCATCAGAATCCCTGTGCACATGATTGAAACAATTTCAAAATACACAAAAATAAGAAAAAATCTTTTACAGGAATTGGGTAGAGAGCCCTTGGCAGAAGAAATTGCCGCTGAAATGGGTCTGGATGTCGAAAAGGTTCATCATATCAGAAAAATCGCGCAGAAAGCCGTTTCCCTGGAAACTCCGGTGGGAGAAGACAAAGACAAACAGGACAGCGTTCTTGCCGAATTTATAAAGGACGAAAAAACAATTGCGCCGAATACAGAGGCAGCAAGAAAACTTTTGAAAGACAGATTGCAGGAAATTTCCAGCGAGCTGACTCCAAGAGAATTAAAAATTCTTGGCATGAGGTTTGGTTTGGAGGACGGAGTAATGCATACCCTCGAAGAAACAGGAGAGGAATTTGGCGTCACCAGGGAAAGAATAAGGCAGATACAGGCGAAAGCCTTGGAAAAACTCAGGAGGCACAGAGAGCTCAAAAAAGTCAAAGATTACTATTAATAAACTTGAAATTACTCTCAGATATAGTATATTATTAGCATAAACATAATATTCCGCAGTGGCGCAGCGGTAGCGCAACTCCCTGTTAAGGAGTGGGTCGTAGGTTCGAATCCTACCTGCGGAGCATCGTACAATTTGAACTTTTACAAAAGCCGTAAAAATACGGCTTTTGTAATAAAATTATGGACGAAAGCGTAAAAAAAATTATACAAAATTTGGAAAAGGCAAAATCGAATCGTTGTCAAGAAAAACAAGGAAATATTGAAATAGCTAAAATACTTGGAAATGAGGTTGAGGATATCGATTTACAAATTAACGCTTGGGAAGATGTGGGAGAAAAAAATGAAAAAGTAACCCCTTTTATCTCGATTGCATTAGAGTTTTCAAAAAAAATAGTCGAACAATCTGAAAAATCACGACAAAGGTTCAATCAATACATGATTTCAGCTAGCCATGATTCAACCATGTCAATTATCGATACCGCTAGTACGCTTGCGGCGTCTGCTGTCGCCTTTTCTTCTGATGAACAAAACAAACCATTGTCTTATACAAGACTTGTGGAATTTATCGATCGAAAAGATTATAGGTCAGAAATTTCCAGAAAACTTTTGACGATAGATCCCCTATTAGCAGAAAAATATAAAAACGTGTGGAATTCATCCTCTTTATCACAAGATTATGCATCTTCAATGTTTGGAATGAGACAGATTATGTGGGAACTTTATAAACACTTTGCTTCAGATAAAGACGTGAAGAATTATTGCGAAAATGAAGGTATTGAGTATCTAAATAAGGAGGGAAGGATAAAACATTCTGCAAGAATTAAGTTTATATCGTCAAAAATCATTGATAAAAATACATTGAGCGCATTCCTTGCGGAAGAAAAAGCATTCGTCGAAATAATAAATAAATTAAGTTATGCCAAAAAGCGGACAGAAATTAATAACGAAAAGGCAAAAAACATCTTAAATCAAGCTAACGCACTTATAAGACTGTTTTTGACTTCGATAGAAAAAATTTGAGATTGGGAGACAGGTCTAAACAAGTAATTATAAAAGCGTCCCATTTAGCGAGCAAAGAAGCAATTTCAGGGTTATAAAGCCCTGTTTTGTTTTAGGGTCTTCTTTAGTTGCATTTTAAATTTTTAAAACTATACTGATAATAGCACCTCAAAACACTGGAGATTGGCTATGGAATACGCGGTAAAGAAGGTTGGGCATAGAATTATCCATATCCCTGACGATGAAATGCTACGCACTCTGCGTTTGCGTCTCAAATCGTTTAGGGGAGTTTGTATTGTGGCAAGCAGTTTAAGTACTGTTGCCAGGCCGATGGGGCTTGTTGCCCTTTTATCTCGTCATACGAAAGATCGTTTTTTTGTGGCTTTGGATTTTGTTTACGCTTTTCACCAAGTTACAAGGAAAATGGTCGAATCATGTTTAGATAAGAACAAAGAGCGTCTAAATTTAAACGGATGTTTCGTGAAAATGGGAGACGAAGAAGTCTTACCCATTGGCTTTCCAACATCAAACTGGCTTTTTGAACTTTTTGCCTCCCGAGTATTGGATGCCAGGCTGATAGAGTGGCAAACGAAGCATGATGGTCATATCACGAGGAATTGCGATAACATTCTTGCAACCTGGAAAAAAAATCGGCCGGACGTTTTTTCTGATCTCAGGTCTGTGTTTGAAGGGTTTAACGTGCGCGCAACCCCTCAAAAGCCAAAGAAGTGGACTGAACCGATTCGTTTTTGCGGACTAGCAATTCCGCGCCACGGCCGTCCGTTTATTTCCAGAAGAAAGCAGGAGGAAATGCTGGACACAGCACTCAAAAAATCCCAAAAATCTCTTAACGGGACTTTGCAGTTTCTTGGCGCTTTTGATAAACTTAAATAAGCAGAATCGTGGCTACGAACAACAGTGTCGGGCTGCGTAGCTCTTCCTGGCTGCCCTCCTCGGGTGTACAGAGGAAAGAATTTTTCTTTCCAAACGAGAGACGACACGGGTATACGGTGCCGGCGAGACGACGGCGCCGAGAGTGCGCTGAGGTATAGAAGAAATGCAAAAATAGTTCATGCAAGAGATTACTCTTGTGATTCTGCGGAGTAATTTCCGAGAACATTTTTTGTCTTTCCCTGCCATTGCTATACTCTCACCCGCGCTATTATAGCTCATTTATACTCTTATTCCGTCTTTTGCCCCGAAGGATCTTTGGGGCTTTTTGTTTGCGGATTCCTTTTGAGGTTTGATTAGGTGGAATTCGGCGGTATAATACAGTAACGTACCTATCTACGTTACAAGGTACGTTCATAATATGAAAAACAAAAATGTTCGGAAGCTGACGAAAACAGGAAGAGGCAGTTTTTATCTGATTCTGCCAAAAAATATTTTAGCTTCTCTCGGTTGGAGGGAGCGCCGGAAGCTCAATGTCAGCAGGGGAAAGGGGAGCATAATAATCAGGGATTGGAAAAACAAATAATTATATTTAATTTGTATTATGGAAATTACAATATTTTTTGCGCAGTTTTGGGGCAGTCTTTTTATGATCCTTGGAGGCCTGTCTGTCGGGGCAAAATTTTTGGGCAGAGTCATAAAATATACCGAGGACATAACAATCACCGTATCAACGGGCTATATTACTTTTTTAATGGGCTTGGTTACGGTTATTTTGCATAATATTTGGGTTTTAGACTGGAGGGTTGCAATAACAATTCTGGGCTGGGTAACTTTGTTAAAAGGCATAACAAAGATTGGTTTTCCAGAGCACGTGAATAAGAGAGCCCAGGATTTTAAAAAATTGCAGATACTCTGGGGAGGTATCATATTTTCGTTTGGCGCATGGCTTTTCTGGATGAGTTTTACAGGATAAATAGCGCGCAGTAAAAATTAACGGGATTTTAATGGATGTATAAATATAATTAAGCAGGAAATAAATATTATGAAAGGATTTAATTCAAATATTGAAAAAGACACAATCGAAAATGAAAATTTTAGGAAAGTCCTTTACACGGGAAAACACAGCCAGCTTGTTTTGATGAGCTTAAAGCCGAATGAGGAAATCGGAATGGAGGTGCACGAGGAGAATGACCAGTTTTTCAGAATCGAAAAAGGCCAGGGAAAATGCATCATCGACGGAAACGAATACGAAATTTCAGACGGAACGGCAATTATTGTTCCCGCCGGCGCCCAGCACAACATAATCAACACGTCCTCGGAAGCTGATTTGAAGCTTTATACGATTTATTCTCCCGCTCACCACAAAGACGGCATTGTGCGCGCCACCAAAGAAGAGGCAGAACAGAACGAGGCCGAATTCGACGGCAAAACCACTGAATAATGGAATACAAGGATGCAATCGAAATCTTAATGAAAATGATAAGGAAGTACTCTTTCTCCGCAAACGAGAACGAGGCAGTTATGAAAGCAATCGGAACGCTTGATTGGGGAGCGCTTGCAAAGAATCGCCAGAAACAATACATACAGGCAAAAAAAGAGAAAAAGAAAAAAGAAACGAATATTTAAAAAGCGCCCGGAGGGCGCTTTTTTGTTTTACCGGCAGGCTGTGGAAAACCGCCTTGACACAATTTTATTTAATTTTGTGATACAATTAACAAATATTAATTATGTTCTAATTTTATGTTTAAGAAAAATCCTTTAATTTGGATTCTCCTTGCAGCAATTTTGGTTGCCGGGTCTGCGTTAATTTTTCAAAGCTTCCCTTTCTCTGTAAATGAACAGACGTTCGGGACGCAAGATATTTTAAATAACAGCTCTGCAACTCAGGCAAATTCCAATAAGCTGACATCTTCGCAACCTTCTGAGAAACTTACATATGATGAGGCACTAAAAATATATGCTTCAGGAAAATTAATTCAATTCGGAGAAGACTGCTCAGCAAACCCAAATTACGCTTCATACAAAAAAGGGACAAAGATAATGCTTGATAATCGTTCAAGTAAAAACAGGACGATATATTTGGACAGAGTTGCATATAACATGAAGGCATTCGAATTTAAAATTATTACCTTGTCTACCACCGCACAATTGCCGCACGAAATTATGGTTGATTGTGGTGCCGGAAGAAACAACGCCAGAATACTCCTTCAGCAATAATCTTCATATTTTTGCATTTTGAGCTCTCAAGTTGGACTTGAGAGCTTTTTATTATTAAAGTAACTTTTTGTTTTAGAATTTTTTAAAGGTTGAAAATCCAGACAAAAAAGTTTACACTATGTGATTGATTTAAAGACTCTGCGAGTTTAAAATGTAATAGTTTATGAAACTAACCGAAAAAAAATTTGAAATTTTAGTTATCTGGGTTCTTGTGGCGCTCGTGACTGCCGGCGTTAGTTTTGGATATTTTCTAAGCGGAGAGGAGAGCGAAAGAAAAATTAAATGGGGTGTGGATTTTTCGCAAATGCAGGCAGAATATTTCGGCTTAGATTGGAAAAAACTTTATTCCTCAATTATTGAAGACTTGGGATCAGAAAATATTAAAATTCATGTGCAGTGGGATTTTATCGAAGGGAAAAAAGCAGAATATTTTTTTGACGATGTTGATTGGCAGATTAAAAAAGCGGAGGAAAACGGAGTAAAAATAATTTATGTCCTGGGAATGAAAACTGGCAGGTGGCCGGAATGCCATATCCCTTCGTGGGCTGAAAATCTGCCCGAGGAAAAACAAAAACTCGAAATTCTGAAATATATCACAGAAACTGTTCTAAGATATCGGGATTCCAAAGCTGTTGCCGCCTGGCAGGTTGAAAACGAGCCTTTATTTAAATTCGGAGTGTGTCCTGCATGGTATTACCAGAATGCCGACTTTTTAAAAAAAAAGGTCGAGCTTGTAAAATCGCTGGATCCTTCAAGAAAAATAATCATATCTGATTCCGGAGAGCAATCAGACTGGATTCAGGCAGCGCAGATAGGCGATGTTGTGGGGACTACAATTTACCGTAAGGCATGGCCGGAATTGGAGAAGTTGGGGGTAAATCCGTATTTATTTCTAAGCTCGGCATCCTACTCAAAAAAAGCCCAGCTAATTTCGGACATTTTCGGCAGGAAAGTCGTCTGTGTTGAGCTTCAAGCGGAGCCATGGGCTTCAAAACCTCTGATGGATGCACCTATTGATGAACAGTTAAAATCGATGAACGCGGAAATTCTTAGTGAAAACATAAAATTTGCCAAAGAGACCGGCTTTGATGAATTTTATCTCTGGGGGGTCGAATGGTGGTTCTGGATGAAAGAAAAACAAAACCATCCGGAAATTTGGGAGGAAGCAAAAAAGCTTTTTGACCGACCTTAATTTGTTGCTAAAAAGCCGCCCGTTATACGGGCGGCTTTTTGAATTTAATGCAATTTTAAATCGTATAAATTTATGCAGGAAATATTTTATAAAGATTACAAAATTAAAGCAACGGCCTTTATGGGTGAAAACGAAAAATGGATTGGCCAGGCGACGATTGAACCGTTGGAGGGAGTGATGGTGCGGATTGCAGATCCGCTGGTTTTTGACAATGAACAATTTGACGATGAGCTCGAGGCGGAAAGTTTTGCATTGGACGGAGCGCAATTCTTTATTGATACACAGTTAAATGATTCCGGCTCAGAATGAAAATTCACGTCGGCACTTCGGGGTGGAGCTTTAATCATTGGATAGGAAAATTTTATCCCAAAAATTTGCCGAAAAGCGACTGGCTGAACTACTATTCTGAACGCCGTCGAAAATGCCAGAGAACTTAAAAAAAATTAATGTAATTATGCGTTCAATTTGGTCGGGGGCGATTAGTTTCGGCCTCGTAAATATTCCGGTAAATTTGTACAGCGCAACAAGGAATAGGCGCCCGAACTTTAGAATGTTGCGAAAAAACGATTTATGTCCGATAAAATATGTGCGAATTTGCGAACGGAGCAAAGACGAAGTGCCTTACAACGATATTGTAAGGGGCGTTGAGTTTCAAGAAGGTTACTACGTTATTTTGAACGAAGACGATTTTAGAAGAGCTGATCCCGAAAAAAGCAGGTTGATTAGAATCAGCCATTTTTTGGACAAAAATGAAATTGATCCGATTTATTACGAAAAACCCTACTACCTGGAGCCGGCAAATGACGCGGGAAAAGCATTTGCCCTGCTCGTTAAAGCTTTGCAAAAAACAGACAAAATCGGTTTTGGGCAATTTGTTTTAAGAAACAGGGAATTTCTTGCCACAATAAAACCGCAGGGGAAAATTCTCATTCTGAATGAGGTTCGTTTTTCCGAAGAGATAATAGACTCGTCTTCCCTTCGTTTTCAGGAAAAAGCGGATTTTTCCGGCCAGGAGCTGGAAATAGCAGAAGACCTTATAAGGCAGATGGAAGCTCCATTTAACATTAAGGATTTTAAGGACACGTATTCAAAAAAAATAAATAAATTAATAGAAGAAAAGGCCGCGGGCAAAGTCCCTGCTGAAAAAATTGAAGAAGGCAATGTTTCTGAAACAATTGATTTGATGGAAAAACTCAAACAAAGCCTGCAAGCGGCCAAGCAGAACAAAAACAATTTATGAGCTTAAACAAATATAAAGAAAAAAGGAATTTCGGCAGAACGCCGGAACCTGATCCAGAATTTGATAGGGGCAAAAAGGAAAAACCGATTTTTGTGGTTCAAAAACACTGGGCACGCAGGCTGCATTATGATTTTCGCATAGAAACTAAGGGCGTTCTTAAGAGTTGGGCAGTCCCGAACGGGATTTCGAACGATCCGATGGAGAAAAAACTTGCTGTAATGGTTGAGGATCATCCGTACAGATACAAAGATTTTGAAGGTGAGATACCGGAAGGCGAATATGGAGCAGGCCAGGTCAGAATTTGGGACAAAGGAAGCTACAATACAAAATCGGAAGAAAAAAATGCAATAGAGAAAGACGTTGAGGATGGGATTAAAAAAGGACATTTATATGTTTTTCTTGACGGTCAAAAATTGAAGGGCGGGTTTAATCTTGTAAAAATGGATGATAAAAACTGGCTTTTAATAAAAAGCAATGATGAGTTTTCCGGAACCGAAATAAAAGAAGACACATTCAAGTTCTCCAAAATAAAGGAAAAAGCGGAAAAAATTGATTTTTCGTCCGCGACAAAAGCGAGGATGCCGGAAATAATTTTTCCAATGCTGGCAGAATCAAAGGAAAATCCCTTTGATGATTCAGAATGGATTTTTGAGATAAAATGGGACGGGTACAGAGTTGTTTCTTTTTTGAAGAACGGACAGGTCCAGATGAAATCAAGGAACAATCTTCTAATAGACTATTTTGATGGAATAGAAAAAGAACTCGCAGAAATGCCTATTGAGGCAATTCTTGACGGTGAAGTAGCGGTGTTAAATTCAAAGGGTCTCCCTGATTTTCAGCTTCTGCAAAATTATATCAAGTCGCAAAAAGGCCAGGCGGTATATTACATTTTTGATATTCTCTATCTGAATGGTTACAGTCTATTAAAGGTTCCGCTCATCGACCGCAAGAGGATATTACGACAGATTTTGCCGGATTCAAATAAAATAAAATTTGTCGATTATATCAAAGAACTTGGAGAAATATTTTTTGAACAGGCAAAAAGAGGGGGGTTGGAGGGAATTGTCGCAAAAAAGTCGGCAAGCTACTATGTACCCGGGCAAAGAAGCCAGGACTGGATTAAAATAAAATCAGCAAGGAGGCAGGAACTGGTTATTGGCGGATTCACGCAACCCAAGGGAAGCCGGAAATATTTTGGATCCCTTCTTCTTGGAACATATGAAAACGGAAAACTGACATATGCGGGAAATTGCGGAGGGGGATTTAGCGAAGAAAAGCTTCAGTACTTATACAGGAGAATGTATCCCCTTATACAACTTGAAACTCCGTTTTCTCCGGCTCCCCCAAAAAATGAGGATGTTATCTGGGTTAAACCGGAGATTGTGTGCGAAATAAAATTTTCGGAATGGACCTCGGCGGGAATTATGAGACATCCTGTTTTTATAGGAATTCGCGACGACAAAAGACCGCAAGATGTAAGGAAAGAAAATTTTTTTGAGGAATTCTCAACTGAAATCTTTTTGACAAATCTGGAAAAAGAATTTTGGCCCGCCCAGCATTATAAAAAGAAGGACCTCGTTGACTATTACAAAAAAATATCCGGTGTAATATTTAAGTATTTAAAAAACCGGCCGGTTGTGTTGCACCGCTTTCCTGATGGAATATTGGGCGAATCTTTTTTCCAAAAAAATGTGGATCCCGTGAAAATAAACCTGCCAAAGTGGGTGAGAACAGAAAAAATAAAATCTGAACAAGGTCAGACAAATTATATAATATGCAGGAATATTGAGACTCTTATTTATCTGGCGAATCTCGGCTGTATTACGATGCATCCCTGGAATTCAAGAATAGAAAAACTGGATAATCCGGATTACGTTGTTTTGGATTATGATGCTAAGGAAAGCACCTTTAAAAAAGCCGTAAAGACAGCACAAATTGCGCACGAAATTTTACTGGAATTGGATGTCCCTCATTTTCTTAAGACATCAGGCGGATCGGGGCTGCATATATACATTCCTTTGGAAACAAAATATACGCATGAGCAAACTCAAAATTTTGCCAAAATAATAAACCAATTGACGTTTTTGAAGGATAAAGAGATTTCCACATTAATAAGGGATCCGCAAAAAAGAAATGGCAAAGTATATCTGGACTCGTATCAGAACGGGCGTGGAAAAACGCTTGCGTCGGTCTATTCATTACGGCCGATTAACGGAGCGCCTGTTTCCGCCCCGGTTAGCTGGAAGGAGGTTGATAGTGTTAATGATCCTGCTAAATTCAATATTAAAACTGTTTTTGATAGATTGAATACAATTGGGGATCTGTGGGAGGAATTGCTTTATGTAAAAGGGGCGAATCTTGAAAAAATTCTTGATAAAATCCAAAGCATGCACGATTTATAATAAAAAGAGCGCCGAAAGGCGCTCTTTTTAATGATTTGCTTAAGAGAGGTGTTTTGAGACCAATTTAGTCATCTCAAACATATTTACCACACTCTTTCCGCCAAAAACTACCTTTAGGCTTGCGTCAGCGTTTATATTCCTTTTATTCTGCTGATCCTGGAGCCCATTCTTTTTTATATAAGCCCAGAGCTTCTTAACCACTTCAGAACGTGGCATTGGACCCTTTCCTACAACTGCCTCGAGTTCGGGGGTGAGTTGCAGAGGTTTTAATAGGGCCGGGTTAGCTTGTCTTGCCATAAAAATTTATTTAATTTTATTCCCTCATAGGTTAGTTCAACCTTTAGATTATTCTACCCCAAATCACCAGAAAACTCCATAGTGCCTACGTCGATTTTCTATATTTCCTCATCGGCGTGAGTTTCTGCAGTTTCTTTTTCGAAAAAGAGACCGATTAAAACAGGCAAATTATCTTTTGCCCAGTTTTCCATTTCTTTTTCCTCCTGAAGTATTTCCTCTGCCATTTCAACTGTTTCTTCGTCTCCAAGTTTCTCAGCGGTCAAGAGAATTGTCTGATAAGCTGAAATTTCATAAGACTCTGTTGCAATCTCGGCGAGAGTGTTTTTGATTATTTTGTCTTCTGAAAATTTTTCAGCATACCCTTTTGCCTTTCCCATTATTTCCATTGTAAATGCCTTAATTCCGGAAACGTTTTCTCCCATTGCCTCCAAACGGTTTTTGATTCTTTCACTTTGACTTTCAGTGGCTTCTATATGCTCGTTAATTTTATCTTGTATTTCAGGATATTCTTCCGCTTCTTTTGAATGGGCAGTTAATGTTTGTATGATTGATTTTTCCATTGCATAAGCGTCTTTTAGCCATGCAATTAGCAAATTTTTTTTAATATTTTCCATTTTTTCTTTTTTATAGTAATTTATAAACTTATACGAAATAGCAAGGCACATATTTTCCTGTATTGATTTTTTGAACAGGTAAAAGTAGAATAGTAATATGAATTTTAAAATAACAGACGAAAATTTCGACAACGAAATCAGTAAAATACACACCCCTGTAATAATTGACTTTTTTGCTTCATGGTGCGGTCCGTGCCAGGCGCTCTCGCCGGTCCTTGAAGAGATCGAAAAGAAATTTTCGGGCAAGCTGTCGGTGATAAAAATCGATGTAAATTCTATGCCTCTGACTTCCGAAAAGTTCGGAGTTGAGAGGATACCGATGGTTGTACTGCTTGAGAAAGGAAAAACAAAAAATGCTTTTATAGGTTATAGGAATGCAGAAGAAATAGAGCGCTGGCTCAGAGAAAACCTGCAAAAGAAAGATGATGAGGGGCAAGAAAAAATGAAAGAAGAATTGATTGCATTTTCCCGCGAATATGCGGAAAGAGCAGGTTATAAATTAAACGAAGACGAAAAAACTTTTAACAGAATTATTGATGGGTTGTTATCGAACGAAGAGAAGTACGGTCAAAGGTATTGCCCGTGCAGGAGGATCACAGGAGACAAGGAAAAGGATTCAAAAAATATATGTCCCTGCGTTTTTCACAAGGAGGAAATTGAAAAGGATGGACACTGTTTTTGCCGGCTATTTTATGCAAAGCAATAGAGTTAGCCCCCGAAAGGGGGCTTTTAAATTGTAAAACTGCCTTAAAATTTTCGTATACCTTGTATGAAGGTATTTTTAATAATAGGGATAATCCTCTTTGTGCTTTGGCTTGCCGGATTGATCGGTTCTTTCACACTGGGTGGCCTTTTGCACATTTTGCTGGTTATTGCGCTTATATTAATAATTCTCAACCTGCTTGGTATAGGGGTCTAAGTTAAAGCATTTTTGCATGAAAACGTATTAAGTGTGCTGGACGGAATGGTTCGACTATTATATATATTTTATGGCAAAAATTCTCTTTATAAGTCCGCATTCGTTCGAACTCAGCACAGGAGGAGTTGAGAGGCACGTAAAAAATCTGATTAAATATGCCCAAAAATCATCTGAGGAAAGTTATTTCGTTTTTCCTGCCAGGAATGTGCAGAGCGAGTCAATCCAAAGCATCGGTAACGTAAAAATATTTAAAAAGAACTTTTTAAATATTTTGTTCAAGAGAAGTTTCGGAAAGAAAGATTACGTCAGAAATGATGTTCGGGCAAAGGCTGGAGACTTTTTTTTGTTTCTGCGCGAGATTATTGCAAAAGAAAAAATTGATATAATTTCTGCTGAAGATTTTCATACTGTGCCTCCGCCATACAGTCTGATGCTGAACATGATTTGTTTTTTGGAAAAAATACCGCTTTTCCTTGTGATGCATACGTTCATTAAGGACGAACTTCAAAAGGTTATTGCAAAGGATCTTTTGTGGGAAAAAATTTTATGCGTAAGCAAGAGCGTAGCTTCGGATTGTTTTAATAAGGAAATTCCGATAGACAATCTGCACACGCAATATCTTGGAGTGGATAATGAAGAGTTTCGGCCGGATTTGGATAAAAAATGGCTGAAGTCCCGGCTTGGTTTGCCGATGCATAAGAAAATTATTCTGCATGCATCGAGGGTTGTCAGTGAAACTCAGAATATTATTAAGGAGAAAGGCTTTATTACGCTGGTTGAAGCATTTTCGCAAATTGCTTCTAAATATCCGGATATAGTTTTATTGCTTGCTGTTGCCAGGCCTAAAAAAGCTTTTTTTGAGGAGTTCAAACAAGCGGTTGAAAAGATAAAAGGTTACGCCCAGTTGTTTAATATTTCGGATAGAATCATAATAAAGGAATTCAGTCTGGAGGAGATGCCTCTTGTTTATGGCGGAGCAGAAATCTTTGTTCTTGCATCGGAAATGGAAACGTTCGGACAGGTTTATCTGGAAGCAATGGCATGCGGAACTCCGGTCATTGGAACAAATATTGGAGGGGTTCCGGAAATTATCACGGATAATTTTAATGGTTTTTTGATTGAACAGGCAAATCCCAGCTTGCTTTCACAGAAAATTGACCTTTTGCTGTCTGACAACTGGAAAAGAAATGTATTCATTGAGAATGGACTAAAGCTCTCCAGGACCCGGTTTTCGGCTATGAGGCAATTTTCCATGCTGTTTAACTATTTGTCGAAGTTTCCAAAAAAGAAAATACAAGAAACATTCATGTTAAATGGAATAAATTTACCAAATCGCGACGGGTAATTCAATCTTCATCAATATTTCATATTTTACGAGTATAGTTACTAATACATACGAGTAAATTAAAAATAATATGAAAATGTATAGCCTAAAGTGTATGGATTTGGGCATAGATTGCCAGTATGTTGCAGAAGGTAAATCAGAAGAGGAAGTTATGGAGATGGCAAAAGAGCATGCGATGCGCGCACATCCAGAAGAAATGAAGGAAAAAATGGATCAATATACCGAAGAAGAATTGGACGACACGATGAAAGAGAAAATCAAGGAGGAGGAAGCGTAAGTTTCTCCAATTATCCAATGGCTTGTAAAATTTAGATAGTGCTAGTAGAATAAAAAACTCACATTTTATTCCTATTTGGTTTTATGAAGATACTAATCATAGAAGATGATGAAAAGCTGGCAAAAATGCTTAAGACCGCCTTTAAGAAGGAAGGAATTTCGGCTGATTTTATTACGGACGGCAGGGAGGGAGAAAGGAGAATAGAGCTTCATCATTCAGATTATAATCTCATTTTGCTCGATTTGATGCTTCCAGGAGAAACCGGTGACGAAATTTGTAAAAACATACGGGAGAAAAGGATTTCCCTTCCAGTCCTGGTGTTGACGGCAAAAAGCAGTGTTGATAACAAGGTGAATCTTCTTGATCTGGGCGCAGACGATTATTTGGTAAAGCCCTTTTCCTTCAGAGAACTTTTAGCGAGAGTAAGAGCCCTTTCGCGGAGGCCCGAAAAATCTCTGCCAAAGGAAATTAAAGTTGGAGATCTGACTCTTGCTCCCCTGACAAGGCGAGTTACGAGGGCAGGAAAGGAAATCAAACTGACTCTTACAGAGTTTAAGTTGCTTGAATATTTGGCTATGCACTCCGGCCAGGTTGTTGGCAGGGATCAGATATTAGACAATCTATGGGATTTTGATTTTGATTCTTTTAGCAACATTATCGACGTACATATTAAAAATTTGAGGAAGAAAATCGATCAGAAGTACTCAAAAAAACTACTGGAAACAGTTCATGGCGTAGGATACAGGATCAAGGTTGAAGGAATATAAAAAACCTTCCGCGTTTTAGCGGTTTTTTTGTATATCTGTCTTCATTTTTTTTTCATGTAAATCTGCCAGAATTGTTAAATATTAATTAAATTTTTTGTGATGGCAGAAGATACCGGGATTATTTTAAGAAAGCGCGAACTGGAGGTATCTGAGAGAAAATTCAAAAGTATTTTTGAGCTTTCTCCGCTTCCCGCTTTTTTGTTTGATATTGAAGGTCAGCTGATTGACTGCAATAGGTCTGCTATAAAAGCAATAGGTTTTTCCTCAAAAAATGAGATGCTGGGAAAAAGCTTTTTTGGATACATTCATAGAGATTTTGAAGAGATTGCGCGAGAAAGGTGGATAGAAATTCTTAAGAAAGGGGTTGTTGAGGATTTTGAGCTGAAAATTTTAGATTCTAGAGGGGTGGAAAAGATTGTGCTCACTGCAGGCACTGTTTTGCTAAATATCGAAAACAGGCCGTATTCAGTGATGACCATAATGCAAGACATTACACATATAAAAGAATCTGAAGAAAGGCTTAGGAGATACGCAGAACGTGTTCAAATGGAAAAAGTGAAGGACGACGCGCTTCTTGCAAGTATAGCGCACGGTGTAATTGCTGTTGATAAAAACGGAAAAATAACTTTTATAAATAAAAAGGCCTTGAAGTTCCTGAATAAGGACTATGAAGAGCTTGCAGGAAAAAAGATCGTTTCAGTTTTGGATTTATATGATTCGAAAGGAAGATACATTTTACCTCAAAACAGGCCGCTTACAATGTGTCTTTCCGGAAAAAAAATTATAACGAAGGATTTTTACTGCATTAATAAAAAAGGGAAAAAAATATTACTTAAGATCGCAGCTACGCCAATAATAATGAGGGGAAAAATATTGGGCGCAATTGGAATATATGAAGATATTACCAAAGAGAAAGAAATAGAAAATGCAAAAACAGAATTTGTATCTCTTGCCTCCCATCAGCTTAGGACGCCGATAACAGAAATAAGCCTAAGCGCTGAAATTTTGATGTCTGGAATGGCAGGCAAAATTTCAGCAATGCAAAAAAAATATATTAGGAATGTAAATAGCGCTGTTATCGAGATTACGGAATTAATCGAAACTCTTTTAAACATATCAAGAATCCAGATGGGCACTTTTGTGGTTCTTCCACAGCCCGTAAAGCTTCAGACCCTGATTAACAAAATTTTGAGCAGCTTCTATCTTCAGGCAAAAAAGAAGAAATTGAAAATTAAAAAGCATTTTGATAAAAATATTCCAAGAACCAATTTGGATCCGCAGATTATGCAATTAATTTTGGAAAATTTGATTTCAAATGCTGTCAAATATACTGAAAAAGGCTACGTTGAAATAGACGTTTCTGTACAGAATAACAAAAACATAATGATAAAAATTTCAGACACGGGGTGCGGGATACCCGATTCTCAGAAACATTTGGTTTTTACAAAGCTTTTTAGGTCAGATAACAGGTTAAAAAACGAGACAAAGGGACACGGGCTCGGGCTTTTTATAGTGAAATCCATCGTTGAAAGGGTGGGGGGAAAAATAAAATTTGAATCTGAAGAAAAGAAAGGAACTACGTTCTACCTGACCATCCCTCTGAAAGGCATGAAAAAAAGCAATCAGCAGAAGCTTTTGTAAAAAAAGAAAAGGGACGAACCCCCCTTTTCTTTTTTTGTGTTCTGTGTTTTTAGCTTGCTCTTTAGCAATTATATTTTTAGTATCTGCGCTTCTATCTGATCTATTAATAGTTAGAGCCTATATCTTTCTTTCGTACCCTCTTAAAAATCTATGTCGATATCCCTGTCGATGTCCACATTAATACGTGAGCATCCTCCGCCACCACATCCTCCAAAACAGTTATTGTAACAATCACAGTTCCTATATGGTAATCTCCATAGCACTCTATTATAACCGCAACCGCCACCACACCTATTATAGTGATGATATCCACGGTATCCCCATCCTCCTGCGAAAGCCGAACCGCCGGCACCCAGTAAGGCAACAGAAAGGGTCAATACAGCAAGCGATTTAAGAAAAAAGTTTTTCATCGATTTGTTGATTTACAATTTTACACAACTCCGACCTTTTTTCTAAGATTGCACAGCCCGGAACTCTGCAATTCATTAGTTAAGAAGCAACTCGATACTAGGAATACGTTCAGTAACGTTGATAGTTACTTCGCGATAGAGATTAATAATTATAGAAATCAACATAAAACCGCCCCGAAGGGCGGTTTTAAAAACCATCCTTACCACCTGTAATAATTATGATATTTGTAATACCAGTTGTAGGGATACCAGTTCTGATATCTGTACCAGTGATATGGCATAAACCGATAGTGTCTCCTATAATGGAAGCCCCCATCATAATCGTAGTAGTTAGTCACTCGAACACTTGTCCTGCCATACGCACTTGCGCTGGCGATTCCCGCAAAACCTACGGCCAAAGCAGAAGCTAACACTAACCCTGCTGTTGCTTTTGCAAATAATTTCATTAAATTTGTCATTTTCGAAAATTTTAAAGTTTAATTGTGCGACCTTTCGCTGTCTTTTCCCATTGCACGCGGCAATGTTCCACCGTTGCTTCCAATGTGGTCCTCCTTACCATGTATATCTACTATACGCACAAATTTTTTTTCTGTTACCGTGCTTTTGCTTTTAATAATTTCCGAAACAAAACCTTTTTTTCCCTTTTCAAGAAAGGTTTTATCGGGGGCAAAAATATCTCTTATTTTATCTATTTCGGATTGCCGGATTTCATTTTTCATTGAATGCCTTTTTAATTTTTTTGTTTAATCTGAAAATTGCCACTCTCAACGACCCTTCTGATTTTTTTGTAATTTTACTCAACTCTTTATAGGTCATTCCTGATAGATGATAAAGAGAAAAAATATTTTTTTCATCATCTGTGAATTCTCTTACTGTGCTTATAATTTCTTGTGCTATTTCCCTGTTAACATCAAAAAAAAGATTTTCATTTTTTGAAATGCCTTGAGGAAAGGCATCCAGATATGGAAGAAAAGATATTAAATTTCTCTTTGCGGTATTCCGGTAATGGTCTATCAAATTATTTCTGGCTACCTGCCATATCCACGGCGCAAAATCGCCCTTTTTCGGATCAAAGGTGTGTATCTTTTTTATTAATTTTATGAAAACGTCCTGGGTCAGATCTTCTGCGGTTTCCTTGTGGAGGATCCTTACGATGTAGAAGCTGTAAATCTTCGGGGCGAAGTAGTCATAAAGCATCTCCGCTGCATTTTCATCCCCGGCTTTAAGCTTTTCGGCGAGGATGTTTAAATCGTTGTTTTCCATTTATACGGAGAATTTTTAAAATTATTACAAAGTGAAAAATTTCACATTTCTTTCACCTGTCTCTTATAAAATTAAAGGCAGTTTCGGCAAAGAATAAGAACTAATTCTTATTTTTCCTTAATATAATATTATTTACGCTTTGCCTTTAAAAATAAATTAACCATGAAAATTTTAATTGTAGAAGACGATGAAAAACTGGCGCAAATGCTAAAAATTGCGTTCAAAATTAACGACCTTTCGGTTGATTACTGCACGGATGGCAAGGAGGGAGATAAAAAAATACAAAATCACGGCGATGACTACGATCTTGTAATCCTTGATATAATGCTTCCTGGATTAGGTGGGCTGGAAATAGCAGAAAATATCAAAAAGAAAAAAATAAAAGTACCCGTTTTTATCCTGAGTGCAAGGAATAACAAAGAGGACATTAACAGGGCTGTAAAGCTTGGAGTCAAAGACTACTTTGTTAAACCTTTTTCTTTCAGCGATCTTTTAGAAAAAGTAAAGCTGGTAGCAAGCAAATAAAATTAATAAAATGATTATGCACAATAACTTTTTCTACATTACCAATGAGGGATTAGACAAAATAATATATGAAATGCAATATTTGCAGAGGAAAGAGGAGTATAAATTGAAAGATGAGTCCAAAACTTTTAGCCGCAATAAAACGTCAGACCTTGATTATATAAATTCGTTGGAGGAGTTGAGTTTTATAAGAAGGAGGATAAACGAGATAAAGCACATATTGGAAAATGCAAGGCTAATAAAAACGAAAAGCAAAAGCGCGGAGTTTGTGGATTTAGGTGCACAGGTTACGGTGGTTGACGAAAGCACGAAAGAGGCGATGTCATTTATAATTGTTGATACGCTGGAGGCGGATCCGGCAGGCGGAAAAATAAGCAAGAATTCCCCTGTTGGGGCGGCTCTCATGGGCCATAGGACAAATGAATCTGTTTTTTTGCGATATCCCACAAAAAGAAAGTATGTTATCAAAAAAATAAGATATAATTAATTGCATTTTATATATGAGAGTCCTAATAGTAGAAGATCAGCAGAAGCTGGCTGAGCTAATAAAAACTAGTCTTGAAAAACAAGGGCATGCTGCGGATTACCTGATGGACGGGGATCTTGCGCAAAGAAGGATTGAGTTACACAGCGACTCCTATGATGCGATAATCCTTGATTTGTTGCTGCCAAAAAAAAGCGGCTTGGAAATCTGCCAGGGTATAAGAAAAATGAATATTGCGACTCCCGTTTTGATTCTTACAGGGAGGGATAGTGTGCAGGATAAAATAGCGCTTCTGGACTCAGGAGCCGATGATTATTTGATTAAGCCCTTCCAATTTGAAGAACTGGTTGCAAGATTAAGGGCAATTACCAGAAGGCCAAGCACTGTCTTGCCGACGCAGCTGGTTGCGGGAAATATCGTTTTAGATCCCGCAACAAAAAAGGTTTACATTAAAAACAAAGAGGTAAAAATGAATAAATTATCTATTTTTAGCGGCAATGCCCATCCAGAGTTAGCAAATAACATATGTTCGCGTCTCGGGGTAAAATTGTCGGATGCCTTTGTTTCTAAATTTAGCGA
>JAKLDQ010000012.1 GCA_022703425.1 Patescibacteria group bacterium
TATTTTATTAACGATCTCTGCGTTTCTGCCGATCTCTATCGGTTCGGGAAGAATTATCTCTTCTGTGTATAATACCGGCTCTCCCTCTGCAAATTCCTGTTTGTAATTAAAAAAAATCCTCCTTTGGTCGGGCTCAAATTTATAACAAGTAAATTCAAAAATTGTCGGCTTTTTATCCATATATTCATGTATTATAACTAAAAATGCGCATAAAATCAAACCGCCCCTTTTTACGGGGGCGGTGCAAAATTTCGATTTACTCGGACGATAATCTTCTGAAAACAACCACAAAAAGAAATATCATCACGATTCCGATTAGAAGCCATAGATACCAGCGTTTAAAAAAGTTCATGATCCAGGCAAACGGTCCTGAAACAGCCGCCGTGCCGCCTCCTTCCGAGCTAAAGCTCACATTAAAGGTATCAGAATTTGAGATGTTGTCAGCCGAGGCGGTCGCTTTCACCTCCTTGTTTCCGGAAACAGTTCCGGACTGGACTTTCCCCTCAAAAGTGATTGTTTTTGACGCTCCCGCTGAAATTGAGCCAATGGAAACGCCGGCGATTATATCACCGGAAATCTGCTCCCCGTCAGACCTCAAATTTCCAGTGTAAGCTATCTCTCCCGGCAATTCAATTTTTAAATTTACATTTTGCAAATTGCCCGACGTATCGTTTTTTACGACGGCAAGAAAATAAATTTTCTCATTTACAGACAAATTTACTGTTTTTACCCACTGAAGCTGTTCCGCCTCCTCTGCTCCAAAAACCGAGACCAAAATCCCCTGCCCCTCCCCGTTTTGATTGTTTTGTCCGCCGTTGTTCTGCCCGTTCTGCCCGGAATTTGAGCAGTACGTTTTATATGCAGATGAATTCTGGGCGCAGGTAGAGCCGTCGCACTTCAGCGTGTTTGTGCAAGACCCTCCCGAACAAGAATCTTTCGTACATTCGTTGCTGTCTGAACAAGTTTTAAAAACGTCGCCAATTGCATTATTGGAGTCGTACCAATATATGCTGTCTTGGTAACACATTTTTTTATAGTTCTTTATATACTGCGGCTGGACTGACACGCACTGGCCTGCACTGCATGCCTGATTAACCCCGCAAGCTTTCACAAGCTGTGTATCGGTGTAGCTTGTGCTCTGGCACGAATTAAAGGAGCATCCTTTTATGTAACATGTTCTGTCGTGAAAAATCCCCGCACCCGAGCAGTATTCCGGTCCAAACGCCGTACAATATCCGGTTCCGCAGTCCTGATAAACAGATTGCGGCTGGTGATAGGAATTAAACCAATACAGTTTATTGTTGTAACAGGAAAGATAGTTGCTCCCGTTGTTATAATTCCCCGAACAATAGCCGTTTATACATCCGTCAGGGCATGATTCAATAAAATCTTGCCTGTTACCGCACGAGTCGTACCAATAGACAGAATTTCCGACGCACTGTTTTGATGCATGCCACGAACAATTATAATTTCCCGATCCGGAAACCTGTACCGAGCAGTTTCCCGCCCCCGTTTGCATTCCATATGGTCCATAGGAGTAAACACTGACAGTCGTATTGTATGTTCCGGAATTTGAAAAAGAAACCGAACAGCTGTTTGAACTTCCGCTGCAATTTCCCGACCACGCATACGAATAATTTCCGCTGCCGTTCTGAACCGTCGCATAAAATGTAACTGTTTGGCCGGCCTGTACTAAGCTTGGAGAGGCATAGCAGGTTACGTATAACGGGGGCAGCGCGGCAGAGGCCGCCTCTGCAAAACCGAAAATACCCGATATAAACAAAAGCGCAAAAAACGAGCTTTTGGCCGTTATCGATGTTTTTTTCATATTTTTAAACTTAAAATGTTTTATTCTAAGCGAATTAGTAAATTCTACCGAAAATGAGTGTTTTGTCAATCAAATTCAAGAAGAAACAAGATTGCTTGATTCTATGCTCATGTAAGTGAAAATTTTATGAAAAAACAGGCCGCGTGGCCTGTTTTTTTTAGTTGAAGAGTCTCACAGAAACTCCGATTATTGCCAATACTATTCCCACTATCCAGAATCTCATTGTGACTTTGTATGAAGGCCATCCAATTGCTTCAAAATGATGATGAATCGGAGTTGAAAGAAAAATTTTCTTTTTTCTGAATTTTTTTGAAAGAAGCTGAAAGATTACTGACAGAACTTCCACAACAAGCAACCCTCCTATTATTGGAAGAACAAAAACAGAATCAGTCAGAAATGCGACAACAGATAAGACTGTCGTCAGGCCAAGAATTCCGGTTTCACCCATATAGAATCTTGCCGGAGGGATGTTAAACCATAGAAATGCAAACAGCGTTCCGGAAATCACAGCACAGAAAGTAGCCAGATCTGCCTTACCTTGCGAAAATGCAATAATAGTGAAGGCGCCAAAAATCGAAGCAAAAACACCTCCCGCCAATCCGTCCAGACCGTCGATAATCCCCCCTGCCCAGCAGGCAACCATTACAATCATGAAAAGCGGAATATAAAAAATGCCGATTTGAACAGGTCCAAAAAACGGAATTGTAATCACGTCCCATCCCAGTTTCTGATAAAACCAGATCCCGCCAATCAGGCCGAGCAATATGACAATTAAAAGCCGCTTTTTAAACGACAATCCTCCACCTATATATTTTCCCAGAGAAGAAACCACTAAGAAGTCGTCTGCCAGGCCAACGAGAGATGCCACTATAAGCGTAAAAAGAGGAAGCCACGTTTCTGATCGTGAAAGAAAATTAAGACGATAAAAAACCGATTCCGGGAACAACAGCGAAAGAAAAAAGAATATCAGGGTAATAATTACAGTGGTTATCCAAATAAGAAGCCCTCCCATGCGCGGGACCTTTGTCTCCCGCTCCTTGTGGAGCTGATTAAAAATTATGGCGTCCTCTCCGCTGATTGCTTTCTTTCTTGCCTCTTTTTTCCAGACTTTTTTCTTATATAAAAAATGAGTTAAAAGCGGACACCAAATCACAGCAATAACAGATGCTATTGCTGAAATGCCTAAAATTTTTATAACGTCAAAAGCAAGTAATGTCATAAAAAAAATTATTGTAAAATCGGCTCTGAGTGCCAAACTTCATTCGTCCACTCCCAGTCCTTATTCATGCCTCCAAGTATCCAAATTTCATCATTAAAAACAACTCCGCCGAAATCTTCCCTGCCCAGCCAGAGAGGATTATTTTTTGTAATTGACCAATGAATTCCGTCCGAAGAGCACCAGATATCATTTTTCCCGCGGTTGATCCCGTCGAGGCGCCCTATCACCCAAAGCTTCCCCTTGTATTCAGTCATATAATGCCCCTGTCTCTCCCTGAATGGCGCTTTATTCGTGACCAAAGTCCAGTTTATCCCGTCTGCTGAATACCAAATATCATTATACATATCCTGGTTTAAAATCATACCCCCCACCAGCCAAATCTTATTATCAAATACGCCGATTGCCTGATCCCACCTTGGCGACCACTCTGCTTCTTCTGTTGCTCTTATCCACGTAATTCCGTCTGCAGTATACCACACATCATTAAATATTTCTTTTGTGAAGTAATTCACTCCGCCAAGCAGCCATATTTTGCCCTGAAAAACCACAACCTGATGCCCCTCCCTTTCGGACCACTCTGCAGAATCTTTTTCAAGCACCCATTCTACCCCGTCCTGCGTGGACCAGACGTCGTTTCTATACCCGATTTCAGGCCCCCACCCGCCGATGAGCCAAATTTTTCCATTAAAATTTACCAATTGCATTGATCTTCTTTCACCCCACGGCGCCTTGCTGTTTACAAGCGTCCATTTGTTGCCATCCTTAGACGACCAAACATCACTAAAATATTCAGACCCCTCGTAATTAACGTGCCCGGGCCCGCCAACTTTTTCGTTTCCATTAAGCCCGCCCATGACCCAGATTTTATTATCAAAAACAACGGCTGCATGGGAATCCCTTTCTGACCAGGGCGCGGGTTCAGCTTTTGCCCATTTAATCAAAAGTGCCGGATCTGTAACTATTCTTAAATTTTGATTATAAAAATCCCTTAAATCCTGCATGTTTTCAATGCCTCCAAACGCAACAATAACAAAAAGCGCAAAAAGAAGGCAAGCTCCTCCAGCGCTTGAAGCAATTATTATAGCAATCTTCTTGCTCATACTTACCAGGTATAAGACGCCTGGACCCAATTAATTATTTTTTTCATTTCAACAAATCGGTCCGTCGAACCCAAAACAACATTTATAATATATCCGTTTCCGTCGGGACTCTTTTTTGCCAACAAGAAACATTCCTTTGCAACATATGTGTATCCCGTTTTTCCAAGAACGATCTGGGAAACTTCTCCCAAAATCTTGTTTGTGCTTTGAGCTGTGTGATGAAACTCCCCGTTTTGCATATAGGCATCATATGACGGCATTTTTGTAATCTCTGAAATTTCAGGGCGGTTCAAAATAATATATGCAGCAAGCTTTGCAAGATCGTTGGCGGACGATTTTGATTCAGGGCTTAAACCGGAGGAATCTGCAAAACGGGTTTTTGACATGCCGAGCTCAGAAGCCTTTTTATTCATCATGTGGATAAAATTTTCATTCCCTGCAACCTGCGACAACGCATGGGCAGCATCGTTGCTTGATTCAATCAGTGTTATATGCAGCAGACTTTTTACCGAAAATATTTGCCCGGGTTCTAACATTCCCTGCTCGCCTGCCTGTAAAGAAGAAAATTTTCCTATCGTAACTGCCGAAGATAAATCATAGTTTTCAACAACAATTAAAGCAGTCATTAGTTTTGTAAGGCTTGCAATCGGAAATTCTTTATCTTCGGTTTTGCCAAACAAAATTTTCCGCACGTCAGATGACGGTTCAACAAGCACAGAAATCCCGGACTCTGCGTTCAATTGCAGATCTGAAATTTCCCAGTTTCTCTGCGGACGCATGCCGTTTTTTTGAGCGTTAAAGCCAAAAACGGCATCCTCTATACTGCCTAAAAGCGACGATTCGTACAGCGTTTTCCAGACAACAAATTTCTCAAGATTTCCGGAAAACATCTGCACAAATACAAGAAAAAATACAAATAAAATTAAAACAACAAAAGTATATGCCAGGCCTTTTAACACCTTTTTATAATCCATTATTTTTTAGTCGCTTTTTTAGAGGTTTTCTTCCTTGATAAGTTTTTTGGCGGTTTCTTGCCACTTGCCTCTTTTTCCGCCGGAATGTTCGTTTTAATGGAAAGTTCCTCAAGCTGTTTTTTACTGATTATAGACGGAGCCTGCATCATAAAATCCCTGCCATCTCCGGTTTTTGGAAATGCAATCACCTCCCGTATATTCGGCTCTTTTTGAAGAATTGAGATTATCCTTTCAAGACCCCAGGCAATTCCTCCGTGGGGAGGCGCTCCGAACTCAAACGCATGCATCATGTGCCCGAATTTTTCTTTTATTTCGTCCTGCTTGTACCCCATTATTTCAAAAACTTTTTCCAGTGATTCAGGAGTATGATTTCTGATGCTTCCTCCGCCAATTTCCCAGCCATTTAAAACAATATCATATTGTGTGGTCAGGATGTCTGAAATGTTTTTTTTGCCGATTAAGTCATCTCTCCATTCCGGCTTTGCGGCGGAAAAAGGATTATGTGTAAAAGTCCACCCGCCTTCGTCTGTTTTTTCAAAAAACGGAAAATCAACAACCCAGCAAAATGCCAGAAGATCCGCGTCTTTTTTGTCAGTTCTGATATCCGGCCTGTCAGTTTTATATTTTTTCATCGCTTCCTTATATGTAATGCGCGGAAAAGGAATTTCCTGAATTTTCTTTTCAGGAAAAAGATTTTTAACAATTGAAACAAGAAGCCGTTCCGTAACATCCATAACATCTTCCATTTCAACAAAGCTCATCTCCATATCCAGCTGAGTAAACTCCGGCTGTCTGTCCCCTCTCGGGTCCTCATCGCGGAAGCATCTTGCGATCTGAAAATATTTTTCGAGCCCGGCTACCATCAGAAGCTGTTTATACTGCTGTGGAGACTGCGGAAGCGCATAAAAATTGCCGGGATTCAATCTGGACGGAACAACATAGTCTCTCGCTCCTTCCGGAGTTGATTTAGTAAGAATCGGCGTTTCAATTTCCAAAAAACCTTCTTTATCCAAAAAGTCCCTGACAAATTTAACCGCCTTATGGCGCACAATCAAATTATTTTTTAATCTTTGCCTCCTTAAATCCAAATATCGGTATTTCATTCTCACTTCTTCGGAAATATCGTATCCGTCCCCTTCAATTGATAACGGCGGCGTTTTAGATTTTGCCAGAACCTTAATTTCATCAACAGACATCTCCACCTGGCCGGTTTCAATTTTCGGATTTACCATTTTTTCCGGTCTTTTTACAATTTGTCCGGTTATTTCCACAACCCATTCCGGGCGCAATGTTTCTGCTATATCGTAAATTTCTTTGTTTGACGGCACAAAAACAACCTGAAGTATTCCGCTCCGGTCACGCAAATCTATAAATAAAATTTTGCCGTGAGCGCGCCTTGTGTCAACCCATCCCGAAACTTTCACTTTTTCCCCTATATGCTTTGCAGCTTCTGAAATTGTAAATCTAGGCATGATTTTATTATTTGTTTATTTTAAATGTCGGTACCATTTCGTTTTCGAAACTTCCGCAAATTGATTCATCAACATCTTTTGAGTGGCTGCACATTAATGCATACGACAGTTTGCTCCGCTCAAAACAGACAATCATGTCCGTACTGCTCTCGCTTTGAACCCTGATCCTTCTTCCGTTTGCGTTATTAAGCACGATATCTTTTGCGGGTTCGGCTCCGGGAAGTTGTTCATAATAGGCGCACTTTCCGTTTTCCTGTATAACCAGCGCCCATACCACATCTCCGGCGCCCTCCTTGGGACCCAATGCAACCTGCAATGGGAATCCCTTGATATCCTCATTTTCCTGAAGCAACTCGTAATTGGAGGGATAATAGAATTCCACTCCATTATTCTCGTTTAAATACTTGACACTCGTAATCTCTGAAACAGAATTGTTTTTAAAAAACAGCAAATATATGCTTGCGGCCGCAATCAGCAGGGCCAAAACCGCCAAAACAGGAATATATTTTTTCATTTATTTTAATCTAATTTTTACAAATTTTCTTTTTCCGACCCTCAAAACCATTTCATCCTGCAGATTTATCACCGCCTTCCAGTCTGTAATCGGCTCCTCTTTTTCACCGATTATTATAGTCGAACCCCCTCCCAGAATTACTCTCTTTGCCTCGCTTTTTGAAGGAACAAGTTTTGCATCATAAAGCAGATCGAGCACCGGATATTCTCTTTTATCAGATTCAAAAATCTCCACTTCTGAGGGAAGCTGTTTGTTGCGATGAATTCTATTAAATTCCTCTTCTGCATGTTCGGCTGATTTTTCACCGTGGTACATTTTAACAATCTCAAGTGCCAGTTTTGCCTTTATATCCCGCGGATTTTCAGAAGATTCTTTGATGGTTTCAATCTCTTCGCGGGAAAGACGCGTTACTATTTCAAAGTAATCATCGATGAGTTCGTCCTTCATAGACATGACTTTTCCGTACATATTATCCGGCTCATCGCATATTGCAATTGTATTGCCAAACGTCTTGCTCATTTTTCTGCCGTCCGTTCCCAGCAGAAGTTTTGTTGTCAGCACATTCTTGTCTTTATTATTATAAATTTTTTGCAGCGTTCTGCCGGCTAGCATATTAAACATCTGGTCGTTTCCGGCAATTTCCAAATCAACATCCATTGCAACAGAGTCATATCCCTGCATTAAGGGATACATAAACTCCTGCAAACTTATAGGAAGGCCTTCGTTAATTCTTCGCTGAAACATATCGCGCTGCATCATTTGCTGAACGGTAAAATTCGCTGAAAGCTTTAAAATGTCAGCAAAATTTAATTTCGAAAGCCACTGGCTGTTATATTTTATTTTTACTTTCGAAAAATCCAAAATCTTACCCGCCTGTTTTTTATAATCTTTCATATTTTCTTTCACCTCCTTTTCTGTAAGAGGTTTTCTTGTCGCATCTCTTCCGGAAGGATCGCCTATTCTCGCAGTAAAATCTCCGATAAGCAAAATAACCTCATGACCCAGCTCCTGAAAATCCCTTAATTTCCAAAGAACAACGCTGTGCCCCAGATGTAAATCCGCGCCCGTAGGGTCGATACCATAGTAAAGCCGGATTCTCTTTCCAGAGAGCATCTGCTTTTCAAGGTCCTCCCTGACAATTACTTCTTCCACTCCTCGGGTTAAAATTTCCTTAATTTTTTGCTCGTCAATATTTGCCATTTTAGTTTTTTACATTATTTCAGTATACTAGTTATAAGAAAAAAGAAAAGTCCGCTGGATGTGAATTTTTAAACTCATTTTTTAGTAATAAAATAATATGACATATTATTTTTTGAAAGAGGATTACGACGATTTTCTGAAAGAGTTTGAAATGGCCGAAAGCAACGTTCAAAAAGCACTTAAGGAAATCGGCGAATCGGCAAAACAGGACCCGGGAAACACCTTTCACGATAATTTCGGTTTTGAGGAGGGAAACCGCCAGTTTATGATTTGGTCTGTGGAACTTGAAAAGCTCAACGCAATAAAGACGCAATCTGAAATTATTTCCCCGAAGCCGGCTGATACCGCTGAAATTGGAAAAAGTGTAAAAATTGAAGATTTGGAAACAAAAAAAACTTTTTCTTTTCAAATACGCGGATTTATGGTCCAGCCGAAAGAAAACGCCATTTCTTACCTTTCTCCTTTAGGAAAATTAATTATGGGAAGCAAGCCGGGAGCAGTAAAGACGGGAAAAATAGGAGAAAAAATAAAACGATACAAAATAGTCGAAATCTCCTGATTCGGGCCTTGACTGATTAATATTTTAGTTATAAAATATACGTGTGTTCTGCAGTAGAACACATTGTACATTTCCAATTGTTGGAAGGATTCTGACATGCGACAGACTGAGAAGAAGAGATGGGGAGGTTTTCGTGACCTGCAGATTCGACAAGAGCGTTTTTTGTTCCAGCACGCCCCAAGGGTGGATGTTAACAACCTTGAGGAGGTTCAACGTCTGCTTGACCAATTTCTGGAATGTTTTCCGGAAATGGACGGAAAAGTGAATTTCAAGAGAATGACCCTGCTGATCGAATCCGTAAGGATACGAAGAGAAAAAAGAGAAAAAGAAAAACAAAAATTGAAAAAACGAAATCAAGGCAGACTGCTTCTACAACAAGATAGGCTCCGCAGAATTTCTGCAACAATTTAATCCTTCACAAACAAAACAAAAGCCGAGACTCTGTCCCGGCTTCTTTTTTTAGAATTTTTCGGCAAATTTATATATGCTACCAGCCCCCATTACAACAAGCACGTCCCCTGTTCCGATATTTTCTTTTATATATTTTTCCAGCTCGTTTTCCTGCAGGTATATCACACTTTTCTTATTTATTTTTTTGACAAGCTTCTCTGAGCTGACCTCTGCATTAATTTGTTTTGTTTCCCTGCCTGCAACATCATAAATATCTGTGATAATAATATTATCTGACAACGCCTCCTGAAATGTTTTCACAAATTCTTTAAATAAATAATAAGTCCTTTGGTGCTGATGGGGCTGGAACACACACCAAATTTTCTTCTTAGGATATTTTTCCCGCGTCGCGCTTAGAGTTGCTGCAATTTCGGTCGGATGATGCCCGTAATCAGAAATGAGCGTGAATTTTTTTCCTGACACGCTCCCCTGCCTTATTTCAAATCTTCTCCACGTGCCCTCAAATTCCGAAAGTGCTTTATATGTGATTTCGTCCGGAACGGCCATTATTCGTGCGACATTCACGACCGCCAATGCGTTGTAGACATTATGTTTTCCGGGAACAGACATTATTTTTTTGATTTTGGAAAATTCGGGGCTTTCGGCTCCATATTTTTCAATTTTAAAAATGGGATTTTCACCGAACTCCGCAATAGTGCTTCGTATGTTTTCGTCATCTGTATTTGCAACAAGATAACAATCTTTCTGATTTAAATGGCCGACATATTTTTTATATGTTTTTAAAATATTTCCCAGATTTTTATAATGATCAAGATGTTCTCTTTCTATATTTGTCAAAACAATTATCTTCGGCCAATAATTTAAAAATGAAGAGAAGTGTTCGTCTGCCTCTATTACAAGAACCTTGCTTGTTCCGATCCTGAAATTTGTTCCTTCGGCAGATCCTCCAAATTCCTTTACTTTTGTTCCAATTATAACGGTCGGATCGATATCGGCTTTTGCAAGTGCAAGCGCAATCATTGCAGTTGTAGTGCTTTTGCCGTGCGTGCCGGAAACAGCGATTGTAAAATATTCTTTCGTCAGATCTCCCAATGCCTCAGGATATGTCTGGATTTTTGCCTTTAATTTTTTTGCCGCTTTATACTCTAAATTTTCGGGTTTTACAGCAGGACTGCAAATTACAAGCTCAGTCCCCTTTTTTACATTTTCTTTTTTATGCTTGCCGATAAAAATTTTAGCGCCTTTCTTTTTCAAAAAATCTGTTATTTCTGAAGCAACCAAATCAGACCCGCTTACATCGTGCCCTTTTTCCAGATAAAACTGCGCCAGCGCAGAAACCCCTATTCCCCCTATCCCGATAAAATGCACTTTCATTCTTTTAGGATGCAGGATTCCAATACGGTGTAAACCGGACCTCCTTTTTTAAGCTCCGATTCCATAACATCGATGGATTCTGCCGTAAAATTTAAATTAATTTCCTCGTTTACCTCCGGCCTTTCATCCGGCTCGATTCTTCTCCATTCCCACTCCTTGATTCTTGCCAGAGTTATGTGCGGAGAAAACCCCCTCGCCTCCGGTCTAAATCTTATTTCTTCCACAAGGCAGTTCTGCAGATCGTCTCTCAAATCCGCAAGCTCATCTGATTTCTCACCCTGGACCCACACCATTTTTGGAGGAATTTTCTGTGCCGGACCGTACAAGATCTTTTCGAGGTTTATTGAAAAAGATTTGTGCCTTTTTGCAACCTCACGGCATATTTTGCAGACTTCGGCTATTTCCTGATCTGTCAGGTCCCCCAGAAACTCAACTGTAATATGCAGATTATCTTTGGCCGTCCATTTTGCCGGCAGATTCTGCCACTTTTCCTGGTATTTTCCCAGCTCTTTTTTGGCGTAATCAGGCAGGTTTATTGCAATGAATGTTCTGTGTCTTTTCTCCATAATTCATACATATAATATCAAAAAAACCGGATTTTCTCAACGGGTCATCAATATTGACAAAGAAGCTTAAATATGATAAAATTTAAAAAGCGTTCTTTACAACTTGCCCCTTTGTGAGAGGATACCAAGGAAGCATACCATGTCAATTGAAGTCGGCGACTACGTAAAGCTTCGGGAAAGTTATCTCGAAACCCTGACTATCGAGGAACAGCGGGCGCTTGCCGGACGCAAATACAAAGTCATCGGCAAAGTCGGCCGGCAAATTACCATCCGAAGCGGAAATCAGCAGGTTCTGTGCTACACAAAAAATGTTTTTAAGGTGCGGCCATGAATATCTGCATCGGACACATTGTTGAGTGTATTGGCGTTCCCCTAGTTTGGGAAAACGAGAACATTCCCGGAAGCATCGAAGTCGGACGCAAGAACTGTCTTGGCGTAGTCGACGGAGATTCCGGATGCACGGATTCATTTTCTGTCCGTTTGCCGGACGGAAGCATCCGCGCGGTGAAAAAGGATGATTGCATCATCCTTCCGTCCTGCGTGAACTGAACGTATGCCCGAAGCGAAAATCGCTTCGGGCTTCTTTTTTTATCAAAAAAAGCTTACTATTTAATAACTGAAATGAACAAAGAAATAGCAACAATTTTCCGCGAGATGGCCGGGCTTCTCGAAATAAACGGAGAAAAAATCCCCCAGCGCATTAATGCTTATAGAAAAGCTGCATCGTATTTGGATTCCTTGCAACAGAACGTTGCAGATATTTATAATGAGAAAGGCGTTGCCGGATTAAAAGTGCCCAAAATCATCGGAGACAAAAATGCCCTCAAAATCGAGGAGTTTATAAAGCGTAAAAAAATAAAAGAATACGAAGAGTTAAAAGAGGAAACGGCAATAAGGCAGGTAATCGCCCACTTCTTTAAGTCAAAAGGACTGTCCTTGCAAGAATTGAAAGAAAATGCTAAAAAAAGAAAGATAATATATTCAAGATTTACAAAGCCCGCGAAACAGCTGATTGATCTCGCCGGTTCGGTTGAAAAGGCAAAAGAAGCAATCGACAAGGTTGCGGGATGGGCAAACACAAGGAAATTGGATTACGCCATTGAAACAATTTTTAAAAAATGGCTGGAATTGGATAATTTAAAACCCAAGGAAATTGTCAAAAAACCGTTTTATAAGGGAAATCCGATGATCTGGTCTGAAGCCAAAAAGAAATGGTTTGTCATTTCCAAATTCGGCGAATGGCTTGAATTTGCAGACAAAGAAGCCACCATCGAGTGGAAAACAATAGATTAGTTTTATACGGAATACGAAAGATTTACGAATTTACGAATGTTTTATCTGATTCGTACATTCGTAAGGAATTCGATATTCGCAAGCAAATATTATGCTGACACATACAGATTTAAAAAAAGGAGTGCAATTTATTTACGAAGGAGAACCCTGGGAGGTTTTGGATGCTGCGCTTTTAAAAATGGCACAGAGGCGCCCTGTTATCCAGAGCAAGATAAGAAATTTGTTAAACGGACGCGTGCAGGAAAAAAACTTCCAGCAGGGAGATGTTTTTGAGGAAGCAGATTTGCAAAAACAGGAAATAAAATATCTCTACAACACAAAAGGCCAGTTCTGGTTTTGCGAACCAAAAGATCCCTCGAAAAGATTCTTTTTTACAGAAGACCAGATCGGCCCTCAGGCAAAATATTTAAAACCAAACGAGCTTGTAACAGGGCTTGTTTTCAATGAAAAAATAATCAACTTCATTCTTCCGATAAAAGTCCAGCTGAAGGTGAAAGAATCTGCCCCTGGGATAAAAGGAGACAGAGCACAGGGAGGAACAAAAGAGGCAGTTTTGGAATCGGGAGCCGTAATCCAGGTTCCTCTGTTTGTTGAAGAAGGCGATGTAATTGAAATTAACACCCAAACAGGAGAGTACGTAAGAAGGGTATAAAAAGGTATTTAAAATCCGCCCACGGGCGGATTTTTTTTATTTTAGCGCTGAAGCTGGCGGTGGAGGTGGCGGAGGCAGAGTTTCAACAAATGAACGTTGTGATATCTCCTGCTCAACAATATTTTTTGGTTTTCCAAATTTTAATTTTGATATTTTTTTTATCGGCTCGACAATATCCGGCCTTCCCTTCTGCTTTGGATATATTTCCATCTTAAACGGCGTGGACGTTTTGTTATTCAGCATCATTTTTACAACCATATTGAAATTATCCAGATTAACCAGATCAAACCTTGAAAATTCCGGTTCAAACTGCTTTTCCAGATATTCTGCATCCTCTGCGCCGATGCGGAATGCGCCTATTGTTCCGGCGTTGCCCAAGACCGCGTTCTTAATCTGATCTGTCAGCTGAGGGATATATTGGTGGGCCATTATCAGATTTAATTTGTATTTTCTGGCTTCAGAAAGAATTGTCGCAACGCTGTCGGTCGTAAAATTTTGGAATTCGTCAATATATAAATAAAAATCCTTTCTCTGGTCTTCAGAAATTCTCGAGCGCTTCATTGCAGCCATCTGCATCTTTGAAACAAGTATAAGGCCTAACAACGAGCTGTTGACTTCGCCCGTCAGCCCTTTTGAAAGATTTGCAAGGAAAATTTTCTTTTCATCCATTATTTTTGACAGATCAAAGCCGGACTTCCCCTGCCCAATAATGTTCCTCATCATTTCGTTTTCAATAAATCTTCCGACTTTAGAAACAACATATCCCAGCATATCAGACCTGGTGGAGCCAGTCGTCTGCGCCCATTCCTTCAGCCAGAAATTTCTTACAATCGGATCTGAAACCTTTTTAATTTTTTCCTGCAAAAAAGCATTGTCAGTAAACATTTTTGGAATTTCAACGAGCGTGCCGGGATTTGTTTGGTCAGACATCAATGCCAGCATGGCATTTCTCATATAATGCTCAAACATCGGACCTATAATTTCGGGCGGAAACAATTTATAAAAAATGGCAATCATCTCCTGAACTGCAAAGTCTTTCTGCTCGGGCGTATCATACTCAAGCATGTTCAGTCCGCATGGCCTCTCCAAATCAAACGGCTCAAATAAAACAACGTCTTCGGCGCGTTCTTTTGGAATATTAGCCAAAATATCGTTTATAAGTTCTCCGTGTGGATCGACGACGCCGACGCCTTCGCCGTTTTGAATATCCTGCCGTATCATTTCAGAAAGCAATGTGCTTTTTCCAACGCCCGTCTGACCGATAATATAAAAATGTCTTCTTCTGTCCTCTTTTGATGCAAAATATATTTTCTTTTCTTCGCCCCTGTATAAAACCTTTCCTATCAGATTGACTCCTTTTTCCGGCAAATCAGACGGCGGAGCCGCAACACCCGACTTCGACGCTTTAATATACGGCGTTTCTGTCAAATGCGTAGGAAAATGATAAATGCTGGCGAGTTCCTCAAGATTCAGAACATTTGACTGATTCGGATTAAAATTTCTAAAGCTGAAATCATAAACAAGTTTTTTCAGCTCGCCTTTATAAACTTTTTTAGGCGACAAACTGTTTATGGCAGAAAGCGAGAATTGGCTGAAAGCAGAAATTAAATGCTCTAAAATTTCTTCTGATCTTTCATGCGTTTGGGCTGACGCGATTATTCTTATATTTGTTTCAAAGCACTGCTTTTGTATCTTGCTCTGGATCGCGTCATAGTCCTTTTGGTCGTGCGTTTTCTGTTTCATTCTTTGCTGGTCTTCTGTTGCAGTATTTTGTTTTGTTTTTGACAGCTCATCAAACACTTCCATTATCGGCTGAGAAACTTCGGCCACCGCAGATCTCGCCTGTTTGCCTTCGCGGATTTTTTTCAGCGCCTTCTCCCCCATTTTTCTGATGCTGTTGCCTGAGACCGGCCTTATTAAAACCTGCACCGCTCCCCCCTCATTCACGCCAATCTTGCTTAAGTCATTTGTAATTACTGAAAGCGGATCTTTTTCAAGTGTCTGGTATGTGCTGAGCGGGAAAAGAGGGCTCTGGGATAATTTCAGATAAGCTCCGGAATAAAATCCCTGCGGTTCAAAAACTGTGTAGTCCTGCGGAACTTTTTCAACAACGGCGTCCGGATAAACGCCCTGCACATATTTTTCAAAAACATTGGCAAGGTGTTTGGGAACTGCAACGTAAAATGAAATATCCGCACCCCCAATCTGCGAAGCAATTTCAAAAGCGATTGAGGGTTCCGATTCAAACCATCCCTGTTTTTTTGAATGCAAAAAATTTGAAAAAACCTGCTCCATCTGGGCAATAATCATCTTTTCCTGTTTCTGCTCATCTTCCCTTTTGGGCGCCGTTTTTGGCATCATTACCAAAAACAAAACCCCGTCCAGTCCGTCAAATACTGACTTTTTTTCGTTTTTTTCCAAGCGCAAGGCAATCAAAAACCCCATCATTAGCAGAAGGAAAATCAACGAGAGTCCGACTATTAAAATCTGCATTATTTTAAATAAGTTTTATAATAACCGTCTTTGGCGAGAGTATCGTGAAAAGTATCTAAAATAAAAGGATCATTCATATCCTTCGCAACCCTAATTGAAAATAAAAGCCCTCTATCTCTCACTAGCTGCATTAAATGCTGAATTTTTTCCGCATCGCCTAAAGCGTTCATTGTGTTAACTTTGTCTTTCGCTTCTTTTTTCATATCTTCACCCATCGAATCAATTTCCCTCTCTAGCTGTTTTCTTATCAACTCAGTTTCATTTGGCGCCTGCAAATTTTCCGGCGCTTCGGAACGGCTTTCTTCTCTCTCAAATTCTATTTTTTGCTCCGGCTTTACTTCTCCCGACGGTCTTATAATTTCATTTGATAGCTCATCCATATTATTGTGGGGTAATGATTAAATCTATTAAAGCGCTGTCCATTCTCTGAGGATCAGTCGAATATTCTCCGTCCGCTTCCATCCTGCCAGCCAGAAGATTAATTTTTAATCCGGTGGATGCTTTTGAAACCTCGTAAATTTTCTTACAGGGAACGGGCGTAAATTCGGGTTTTAAAAGCGCTCCGCAAAGATCTGGATCGGGCAGCCAGTTTGATACGGTATATTTTTCCATCGGCTCAAAAACTCTGCCTTCTGAATCAACTATATTGCCCAAATCCCACGCGTCTTCCTTTATGTTCGCCTTTCCTTTATTTTGGGCGCCGACAGTAACTGCAATAAATTTTTCTGTAGATTTTATATCCTTTTGGTACTGTGTCCGGCTTCTTGACCCCCACAAAACATTTCCCATATCAACCGCCTCCTGGAACGTGAATTTGATATCGTTTATCTTTGCTTCGTATACTTTAGGGGGGATTTCCTCTACCGGACCGACGGGCTCGGGCGGCTTTGCTGTCGCTTTCATAATAAAGAAGACGAGAATTCCGGCCACAAAAACCACAATGGCCAAAATCAAAAGGAGCCGGGATGCCTGGCCGCTTTGTTTGTTAAAAATAAAATTCATATTTGAGAATTATTATATTGGTTAATTTTACCTCTTTGAAAAAAAATTACAAATATGTTTTATTCATATCTTAATGCTTCAATGGGATCAAGTTTTGATGCATTTTTTGCCGGAAGAACCCCGAATGTAATTCCAATTGCGCCGGAAACAGAAACTGCAATCACGATTGCATAAAACGGAACATTAAAAACCCAGCTCAAGCCGTTGGAAACTGCCGCGAAATAAACAAGCCAGCTGAGCAAAGCCCCCAAAACAATCCCGATTAGGCCTCCGAGGACGGTCACGAGCACAGACTCAATCAGAAATTCGTTTAAAATGTCGGCGTTCTTTGCGCCCAGCGCTTTTTTGAGTCCGACTTCACTTGTCCTTTCGGTCACAATGACATACATGATGTTCATAATTCCCACTCCGCCCACAATTAAAGAAATTCCAGCGATAGAAATTAACAAGGCGGTAATGCCTCCAAAAATTGTGTTGAATGTGTCCATTGCCTGCGCCATCGTTGTCACAGTAAAATCGTCCTTGTCGGGGTTAGAAATATTATGGTTCTCCCGCATAATTATTTTTATTTCCTCCGCCGTCTGATCAGCAAGACTTGCGTCCTTTAATTCAACAATTCCAACCGTAATATAATCGACTCCAAGCAATTTTTTCTGGGCGGTGACCAGAGGAATATACAAAAGATCATCTGCGCCGGCTCCCCCTCCTCCGAATGACCCCTGAACGTCATAAACTCCTATAACCTGAAAATTTAAATTGCCGATTCTTAAAAGTTTGCCAATGGGCTCGTCCTGCCCAAAAAGATCCTCTGCAATTTTACTGCCCAAAATTACGACCTGTGAAGCGCCGGAATCCTCCGCCGGTGTAAAAAACCTTCCTTCTGCAAGAGTGTGCTTGTCAATTCCAAATCTCTCCGCAGATTGGCCGTAGTAAATGACATTTTTGGCGCTGTCGCGGTAGCTCGCCACCGCAGACCCCACGGCAATTCCATATGAATTATTTACATTCCCCAATTTTTTGACGCTTTCCAGATCTCTCATTTTAAATGTCGTAATTGTCACAGCAGATGCAGCTCTGCTGAAGTCTGCAGACATTGCATTGTTTGCCCTGTTTTTTGTGGTCGGCGGAACGCGCGTTTCAATAAACAGAGTATTTGTGCCCCATGAATCAAGCTCTTTGTCTATCAAACTCCTGAAACCGGCTCCGGCAGAAAAAACCATTATAACAGTTGCAATTCCGATGACAATTCCGAGCGTTGTCAAAACAGTCCTCACGGGATTTGCTGACAAGGATTTAATTGATTGTTTTAACGGCTTAATCATTAAATGTATGGAATTTTACTCGTATCTTAACGCTTCAATCGGATCAAGTTTCGACGCCTTGAATGCAGGATACAAACCGAAAATAACTCCTGTCAAAATTGAAACTCCGACGGCAAGAATTACAGAAGAGGGAGAAATCACAAAAGCCCAGTCATATCCCAAAAATCTCATAACAATTGCCATTAGATATGAAACAAGCACCCCTAAAATAATTCCGGCAATCCCTCCCAAAAAAGTCAGGCATCCCGCCTCTATTAAAAATTGGTTTCTTATTGCAGAATGCGATGCTCCCACAGCTTTTCTTAATCCGATTTCTCTCGTTCTTTCTGCGACAGTCGCAAGCATTATATTTAAAATTCCTATTCCGCCGACTACCAGCGCAATTCCTGCCATCGCGGTAAGAAAAAGACGCAGAGCGTCTGTAATTGTGCTTAGCACTTCCACAGCATCTGCGATATTTCTTACTGTAAAATCCTGATCGATGTCCTTTTGGATCCTGTGCCTTTGTTTTAATAAAGCAGTAATATCCTCCTTCGTTGATGTGACATTTTCCGACGAATCCACTTTTATGTTTATTGCCTGCAAATATCTTATGCCAAGCAACTGTTGCTGGCCGATGCTTAAAGGAATGAAAATCTGGTCGTCCTGGTCCTGAAAAAATGCCGTGCCCCTTTCCTCAACAACACCAATCACTCGAAGAGGAACGCCTCCTGCCTGCGTTTGCGAGGCCGTTCTTACCTTAATGACCTGCCCAACAGGATTAGTCCCCGATTCTCCAAACAAATAATCCGCGACAGAATAACCCAAAACTGCAACATTTGCATCTCCCTGCTCCTGCTGCCTGTCAAAAAACTGGCCTTCCTGCATATCAAAATCAACAACCTCCGGATAAGCATAATCTGTTCCCGAAAATTGCGTATCCATTGTTTTATTCTGCCATGTAACAGTGACATTCCCCCGGACAATTGCGTTGACTGCTCTTGCGTGCGGAATCTGATCGCTGTTTCTGATTGCCTCGGCATCCTCTTTTGTCAGAGTGGTAATTACAATTCCAAAAATTTGCACGGGCGGACCTTTCTCATCGCTCTTGCCCGGCTGTACGCTTAACAAATCTGATCCCAATCTCGTAATCTGCCCAAGAATCAAACTCTGCGCCCCCGCTCCCAGAGCAATAATCACAATGACTCCCGAAACTCCGATGACAATTCCGAGCACTGTTAAAAACGACCTGCCTTTCCTGGCAAGCAATGTTCTGGAGACAATTTTTACTGTTCCGATTAGATCCATTTTAAAATTATTTCACCAGGTCTCTGTCCTCGCGGGCAATCGTTCTGTTGCTGATTTTGTGGTCTGAAACAATCTCTCCGTCCTTGATTTTTATTATTCTTTTTGCGTGATTCGCAGTATCCGTCTCATGCGTAACCAATATGATCGTATTCCCCTCCTCGTTCAGCTTCTGCAAAATATGCATAATTGCATTTCCTGATTTCGAATCCAAGTTTCCCGTCGGTTCGTCGGCAAAAATAACTGCGGGCTCGCATACCAGAGCGCGCGCAATCGCAACGCGCTGTTTTTCTCCGCCCGAAATTTGGTTTGTAAAATAATTTAATCGGTGCGACAATCCCACGGCCTCCAGCGCCTTTCTCGCAAGCTTGTCATGGTCTTTTTTTGCGCTGTAAATCAGCGGGAGCTTAACATTATCAAGCACAGTTGTTCTTGCAAGGAGATTAAACGACTGGAAAACGAATCCGACTTTTTCATTTCTGAGCCGGGCAAGATAATTGTCATCAAAATTTTTTGTATTTTCGCCTTCAAATTCATACTTTCCGGAGGTGGCCCGGTCCAAAAAACTTAAAATATGCATCAACGTCGATTTTCCCGAACCCGACGGGCCCATTATCGCAACAAATTCGCCTTTATTTATTTTAAAGCTCACATCGTGCAAAACACGAGTTACCACGTCTTCATTAAAGTAGTCCTTCTTTAAATTTTCAACATTTATGAGCTCCTGCATTATTTTTTAATATATGTAATTATCTTTTCCCCTCCGCTCAAGCCCGATGTAATTTCAACCAATCCCCCGTCGGCTTCAAGTCCTTTTGAAACCTGCACTTCGTGATAAGTCATTTTTTTCTCGTCATCTATGACTCTCACAAAATAATTTTTGTTCCTGTTTACAATTGCTGTTGATGGAACGGCCAGCACTCCGCTTTTCTCTGCAACCTGGATTGTCATGTTGGCAGTCATTCCCGGTTTGATTTCCGGAACTTCGTCCATGCTTCCTTTTATTTTGTAATTTACAACGCCGGAAACAACAGTTGACGCCGGATCGATTGTTAAAATCTTTCCGGTAAAGTGCCTGTCCGGATTTAAAGCATCAAAAGTATAATCAATTGTCTGTCCGGTTTGCAACAAAGCGATGTTCGCCTCGCTTACATCGGCCTCTGCGTGAAGACTGCTGATATTCTGCAAAACAATTGCCTTTACAGTTGCTGTTGCCTGCTCGCCCACTTTTATTCCAACGTTTGTTATCGTTCCGTCGGAAGGAGCGGTAATTGCCATGTTTCCCAAAGTTGCACGCGCAGCGTCAACCTGCCCCTGCGCAGAAAGAATCTGGGCTTTTGCCAAACTGATTTCTGCATCTGTCGGCGGAGCTTTTTTAAGAGAAAGCTGATCCTGCGCTTTTTGCAATGCAATTTTGTCTGCATTTATTGTCTGCTGGGCGGTTGCAATCGTATTAAGCGCAGTTGTGATGTAGCCCCTTTGAGTATCCACAGATGTTTTATCTGTCGAACTGACTTTGGAATAGTAAATCCCTTCGTCACATGTGGTTCTGATAATTCGCAACGAATCAGAAATGGTGCTTAAATTTGTTTTGGTATTGGCCAGCGCTGATTCTATTTCAAAATTTGTTGCGCCGGCTTTTAACGCATCCACCCGTGTCTTTATGTTGTCAACGCTTTCAGAAATAATGCCTCGCGTATTAAAAACTCTTGTTCCCGCCTGATCAGCCGTTGAAAAATAACTGTCCTGCAAAGTTATCACAACAGAAAGCGCATTATATGCCTTTATATATGTGTCTTCCAGTGTTATCACGGCATCATCATAAACGCTTTCCAAATCAATCTTCGCCGACGTAACACTGTTCTCCACTACTTTTATGTCCTGCAGTGTCGCACCAGCCATCAGCTTTTCATAATTTGCTTCTGCCTGCGCAAGCGCCCCGAGCGCGCTTGTGAGGGTTGCTTTTGCCGATGCCTGATTTAATGTTGCAAGCGTCTGGCCGGCTTTAACTTCGTCTCCTTCTTTCACGCCGATCCAGCTCACCATTCCGCTTCCCTGAAAACTCAGATTAAGATCCGTTCCGGATACAACTTGGCCCGTTGCAAGCACTGTCTGCAAAAGATCCTGCCTCGTAACGGTTGCTGACTGTATCGAATTATTGCTTTTCGGCTTTCCAAAGGCAAAGTAAGATATCGCCAGCAGAACAACCAAAATGATTATTCCCCAGATTATCCGCTTTTTTGTATAAAATTTTTTCTTAAAAATATTAGAAAGTTTCATAACTTAATATTAATTATATGAATTGCTTTGCTCCCGCAAGCCAGTTTTTAAACCGGCATTCCCTGCTGTGCGCGGGAGGATCTTTCTTGTTTAAAACTTCGACCGCATCTTTAAAAATGTCGTAAATATCTGATGAATTTGTTTCTATTTCGTAAATTTCTTTTCGAAACGGAAGCCGGTCCAAAAATCCTTTGTCCTTATCTACAATATAAAATGCCATATATCCTCTGCCTGTCGTTTCATAGCCGTTTTTTTCCAGTAAAAATGAATATACATCCATCTGCAGCTGGAATTTGTCATAAACTTTTGAAACTTTTGCGCCCGTAGTTTTATAATCCATCGGTGAAAGTTTTCCGTTTTCAGATTCCAGAATGTCGTCCATTGCTCCGTAAAGCGTGGCCTTCAAATTATCGTCAAAATATCTTATCCCCGCCAAATTATTCCTCCACTGGTTTAACAATTTCTGATTTTTAAAAAGACGGTCTTTTATTCCGTTTTCCTTAAACAAAGGGTGCTGGATTTTTTTTGCCCTGTATGCATCAAATTCTTCGCGTAGAAGAATGTCAACAGTCGAATTCAAACTGAAAGGATACGACTCCGGCCTCTGTATCCCCATTTTTTTATCAAGCCAAAAACAATGCTGGCATTCCAGAAATAAATCCAAAGAACTCGGAGACAATTGTACCGATTTTCCCGATGCCATATTCTTTTATTCTATCACAATTACCGCAACGCCGTTAGTTAAAAATTACTCTGCCACAACCCATCTCTCCCGGTCATATTGGTCTTTGCCAAACCACCACTTTTTGTATTTATATTTGAAAAGCATCCTCTCAATCGCCTCTTTCTGGGGCGGATCAAACTCCATATATATTCTGCCGTTCTCGTTAAGATGCTGTTTTGCTTCGCGCAAAAATTTTGTGATGTATCTTAACCCGTCACTTCCGGCAAATAACGCCTCCCTTGGCTCATATTTTAAAACCGATTTCTGAACCTTATTTTTATTTTTTTCCGGAATATAAGGCGGATTTGCAAGGATATAGTCATACTTTCCTTTTACATTTTTAAAAATATCTGATTTTATGACTTTGCATTTCGGAGTTCTTGCAAAATTATTTTTTAAATTAATTTTTATCTGCTTTAAAAGTTTTGCATCCTTTTCTGCAAAGTCGCACAATAAACCTGCAACGTTTGCCTGTATTGCAACACCGATGCATCCTGAACCCGCAAAAATATCTAAAACTTTCAAGCCTTTCGCCTGTGAATTATCAACTCTTTTTTTAATGTCTCCCGCGGCAAAAGCCGTCCAATATTCTGTCTCCTTTCTTGGAATAAGAGGTCTTTTTGACAGATCAATTTTGCATCCCAAGAAATTTACGAACCCGATTACATAATCCAGCGGCTCGCCTTTTTTCAGGCGCATTAAATCTTTTTTAAATTTTTTGTTCGGCTTTCCGTTATATTTTTCTTTTAAAAGCCATTCTTCTTCGTTTTTCATAATATATTTATACCAGAAAATAAAAGGGACATAAATGTCCCATGCTCAGCTAAAGTTCAGCTGGTTTTAGCTTTTACTCGGAGCAAGAATCATTTTCAGCAAAGCCATTCTTATGAACAATCCGTTTGCCGCCTGTCTGAAATATGCAGCACGCCTGTCTTCGTCCACATATGCAGGAATTTCATCCACACGAGGAAGCGGATGCATGATTATCGCATTTTTTTTCATAAGCTGGAGAATCTCTCTATCAACAACGAAATGCCCGAGCCTCCTGTCTGCACAGCTGAAATTTGATCCGCGCTCCTTCTGTGTCCGCGTCTGGTAAATAACATCCACCTTCGAGGCAACCTCGCGCAAATCTGTTGTTTCGCTGAACCTCACACTATGCCTTTGCAGATACTCTTTGATACCTGGTTTGACCTGAGCACATTTGGGCGATACAAAGTGGATTACCTCTGGCCTGTATTTTCCAAGCAGGTAACAATTTGAGTTAATCACTCTGCTTGATGCAAGGTCGCCGATCATAGCAAAAGACAAACCGTCTATACGTCCAAGCTCCTTAAAAACAGTGAATATGTCCAAGACTGCCTGCGTTGGGTGCTGTTCTTTGCCGTTGCCCGCATTCACGATAGAAGTTTTTCCGGAAACTCTCACCGCTCTTTCAGCGGCTCCGTCCTCGCCGTGCCGGATGACAATTACATTGGGTTTGTATCCGCACAGAACCCTTATGGAATCTTCAAGGGTTTCACCTTTAACGGCAGAAGAGAACTCTTTTGCGTTTTCTGTCTGAAAAACAGTTCCGCCAAGGTAAGACATCGCGAGTTCAAATGAAAATCTTGTTCGTGTGCTCGGCTCGTAGAAAAGAGAAATCATCCTTTTTCTTTGAAGAATATCGCATCCCCCCTCGTCAACGATTTTTTCCATTTCCTTTGCCTCGTCAAAAATACGCTCAAGCAAATCAACATCAAACTGCCTCGCATCGATGACATGCGGAAGACCGTAATAGCTTTCCATAAACTTACTCCTTAAGTTGAAAAAGAACACATTTTTTCCAATTCTACGCTTCCTGAAGAACATGTCAATCCCTGTGAACAATCAGGTGTCGCACAATAAACTTCTCTGAACGGCTTTAGGGCGCCAGTACAATATTAGAATCAATTTAGCGGAGCCAATTACAGCAAGATTTCAAGGCGCGAGGAAGCGAACTGATGCAGTGAGAAATGCATCGTTCGCGACGAGCAACTCAGAAGATTGCTGTAATTGGCCCGCCCCGAAGGGAATACAAAAAATGGCTGATTTCGTCGTTACAGCTTCGTCGGCGTGCAAACACTTTGCACAACCTCCTCGCTGCGTCTTGAAATCAGCTCATTTTTTGTATTCTAAATCTGATTCCTAAT
>JAKLDQ010000013.1 GCA_022703425.1 Patescibacteria group bacterium
TGTGGGAGCGTTAGACAATGTTTCGTTTCCTTTGAGTTTTAGTGTGGTGTTGGCGACGGTAAATGTTGCTCCGGTGGTTGTGAGATTTTGTCCGTTCAAATCAAGAACGCCTGCTGAGTTTGTGAGGTTGTTTGTGACTGTGAGGGCGGATGTATCCAGTTGCAGTGTTCCTACTCCAGAGTGAGTAATGTTGTAAAATTCACTTCCTCCTGAGTTTAATGTCTGGGTTACGCCTTCTCCTCCTGTGAATGTAACTGTGCTTGTGTTCTTTGTGAATGTTCCCGAATTAGAAAAATTTCCGGACACATTCAGGTTTGTTGAACCGGAGAGGCTAAGTGTGCCGGATGTGATTGTGACTCCACCGACGGTGGAATCGTTGCCCGAGAGAGTTAACTGCGACGTCGCAGAATTTTGAATTATACCGGTGACGGCGGAACCGATAACCGCGCTAATACCAGTGGCAGCGGTCCCCGAACCCGTATGCGTTATTGTACCTGTGTTATTTATCGGATTCGTTGTGACTGCAGAACAAGCTCCTAATGAGTAATTACATTCAAGTGTAACGTTTCCAGTTCCGGTTATCCCCCCCGTGATTGTGGTATATGTACTGGAAGTAGAAACAGTCAAATTATTGCTTAGTGTGATTAGACCGGAGAAAGTTCCTCCTCCACCACCAGCTCCCGCAATTTTTAATGTTCCGTTGTTTCCCGAGGCAACAGAAATTGGGTTGGCATACGTTCCGTTCGAGCCTATGAGAGTAGCGTTCGCACTTCCGGTGCTATCGCCAATTGTTATCGTTCCGGTTCCCCCGGCGTTCGCGCTTGTTTGCAGTTGGCATGTTCCTGCTTTTATTGTCACTGTTCCATTGCCGGGGGCGCTGCCGAATTCTGCGTTGTTCCCCGATAAAACCAACGCCGACGTTGCAGAATTTTGAATTACACCGGTGACATTCGCACCAATTACTGCGGAGATTGTTGTTGTTCCGGTAGTCGCACCAGAATTAGTTATTGTTCCAGCACTATTTACGGCTCCCGTCCTGATAGTAACAGTATTATTTCCTCCCGTTGAGGTAATTGTAATATTTCCTGTGCCACTGATGCCCCCGTCAATATAAAGATTTGCGCCGCTTTCAGCAAGAGTCACATTATTATTTAATGTTATAGCACCACTATATATATGGGAGTATGAGCTTTTTATTGTAAGTGTATTGCTGCAGGGAGCCGTTGCACAAGATGCAACGGTAATTGGATTTGCAAATGTCACAACTCCGCTTCCGCTATATCCGTCTAACGTTGCGTTAGCGTCCGCAGCTGTATCGCCCAATGTTATCGTTCCAGTACCGCCAGCATTTGCGTTTGTGGAAAGACGCAGTATTCCCGCTTTTATTGTCACCGCACCGCTTCCAGGCGCGCTTCCAAAATCTGCATTATTCCCCGACAAAGTCAATTGTGATGTTGCAGAATTTTGAATAACACCGGTAACAGCGGAACCGATGACTGCGGAAATCGTTGTTGTTCCAGCTCCCGCTCCAGAGTTTGTAATAGTACCCGTATGATTAAGTGAGCCGGTCGAAAAAGTAATGACACCTGAACTTGTTGCGTTTGCAACAACATTTCCTGTTCCGGTTATTCCTCCTGAAGATGTCAGCGTTGCCGTACCAATATTTTTAAATGTTAAATTATTATTTAATGTAATTGCCCCGGTAAAATTGCTTGTATAGCTTCCTGTTTCAATGCTGATCGTGCCACTGCTTCCCGAGGCAACAGTAATCGGATTTGCAAAGTTTGTAGTTGTGTTTCCACGAATGGAAACATCAGCTGAACCGCTTGAATCTCCAAGTGTAATTGTTCCCGACCCTGATCCGCCAAACGCAGATGTGCTTGTTTCTCCAAGCACAGTTCCGGCTTTAATAGTAAATCCATTTGAAAAAGTGTTTGCGCCGGCAACTTTTAACGTCCCCGCTCCTGTTTTTGCCAGATTATAAGCACCTGAAATTATTCCAGAAACAGTAAGCTGGTTTCCGGTATCAACAAAAACTGTTGTATCAGCCCCGAGCGTAAGCGGAGAAGAAATGGCAGCGCTCGCGCTCGCTCCGATGATCGTTTTTCCCGTACCAGAAAATGTTACTGCCGTAGCTCCAGATATTGTTTTTGCAATAACCAAATCCCCCGTTACGGTGATTCCATTCGTGGATGTGGCGATAGTGGCATATGTTGACGACGAAATAAGATCTGCAACCGAAACGCCGGCCGAATCAATTGTAATTGTGCAGTTTGCCCCGCAGGAATTTGTATCAAAAACAACTGTATCTCCGGCTGCGGGAATATTTCCATCTCCGGCGGTTCCCCCCGACGATGTTGCCCAGTGGTTGTTGTCATCAGACCAGTTGCCTGTTCCCCCCACCCAGTATCTTACTGTTTCTTCGGACGTTATTGTCAGTTCGTTATCTGCTTGGTTTATGTTGTGGTACTCAAATTTTATCCACGCCGCAGGCCGCGCAGTCGAAGAGATTCTAACCTCGTCAATTGTCATCCCTCCATAAGAGCCACCGCTTTCCCCTCCAATTGATATTGCGGCGTTGTTAAGCGCGTTATCACTTACTGTTCCAGATGTGGTGACGCTCCCTCCGTCGCCTGTCACTGTGTGTGTAGTGCCACTTCTTTCTGAACAAAGATAATGCCATGAGCCATCCGCCAGTGATACAAATCTACCATAGGGGGCGCCTGCTTCCATTATGCCACCACCCCAACTATTGCTTGCTCCCCTGCCCATCCACATGCCGAGATCGTAGCTTTTGTCAATTATTCGTTCGTTATTAGGCTGAACAATTAAATCGTCTTTAAACCAAGCACAAACCGTAAAGTCGGTAAACTGAGTGGTGATTGGTGTTGCTACATAATCATTATTTCCGTCAAAATCCTGACCCGTCGCGATTTTTCCCGCAACATTTGTATTTCCCGTCGAGTCTGCGTCGTTATTGTTCGCAGTAGAATCCACATGCAAATCAGAGCTTGACGGAGCTTCGTCTAATGCATCTTCTTTTAGGTGCCAGACGCCTTCAAAATATTCGTCCCAAACATTTGCGGCGTCCTGCGCATCATCTGCGGCCACGTTTCCATAATACATATATATAACAGTGTCGGTGGTGTCATCTATTGTTGGAACTTTTACCCAAATGTTGGCGTCAGCTGACGTTACTCCCCCTGCTCCAAACCAGCTCTCAATTTCATATTTAAGAAGTGTTGTTCCGTCGTTTAGAGTAAATCTGATATCTCCTCCGTCGTCCTGAGCGTTATCGCCGACATCTGAATCGCTTGCGAGTTTTACATATAACGGAAAGTTGGTAAGATCGGCATCAACGTTCGTGTTATCAATGGTAATCTTTTTTCTGTATCTCCACCCCGCAAGCCATCCGGCCGGATCAACGATATAATCAAAATCAACCCCGGCGTTGATTACTTTGAGGTCAAACATATTTGTGGGATCTTGAAGCCCTGCCAAAAAAATTCTGAAATTGTCTTTTCTGTCAATCTGCGGAAACGTGGTAAGAATATCGCCTTCTCTGAAAGTTCCGTCCTCATTTTCATAAACCGGATAAACCTCGATGGTTGCGATAATATTAGGATTTGTGGGTTTTACGTGTATGGTAATATCTTTTGAGCTATCAAGTATCTGCTCAAAAGTCACTCTCACGTAATTTGATGCAGGTATGTTTGCCCAAACATTATCTCTTGTGCTTACCTGCTCATAAATATCATTTATAATTTCCATTTCCCCGTCCAACTGCCACGCCTTGGAAATATATATTATCTCAAAGGTCTGCTCAGACAAATGAGGCACGGTCCATTCAACGTAGTCGAGCTTGCCGTTTTCGTCGGTGTCGTAGGCGTGGAATTCCATCTCCTGATCGTTTTCGTTTTTCCACCTGATCTTGATCTTGTCTTCCTGTCCTACGTTGTATATCTCGGGGATGGATGTGTAGGCGACAACATCTGTCAGAGATGGAGGACAGGCGGAGTTTGATGAGGATATTGTTGTTTCTTGTGTTTGTGTGTTTTCGGTTTGTGTTGGCTCTGTCTGTTCTTCCCTTTCTTCTTCAGAGTTTACAGAGGTTCCACCTCTGTAGTCTTCCTGAGCTTCTTTGGCGTCGTTTAGAGCTGTATCGGTTTGCTCAGTATTTAATTCAGTAGCAGATTCTGTTTGCGGTTGTTCGGGCTCTTGTGTTTGCGCTTCTTCTGCGGTAGTTTCCTGTTCGTTTTTCTCCTGCTTCTCTTCTTGTTTCTGTTCCTGTTTTTCCTCCTTCTGCTCTTCTTTGTTTTCTTCCTGCGGTGTTGCGTCGGGCGTGAACTGTTCTAACACATTGTCCATTGCCTGTCCGAGGTCGGCGGTAAAGAACATTGCCAATGTGTTAAAATAACCTTTGACGCTGTCAAGAATGCTTGCAACGGCTCCTTGAAGAACTTTTTTTGTAATCGATTCCCCCTCCTTCTGTTCTTTCTCTTTTTCGTCATTATTGTTGTTTGCTTTTTTGGTTTTTTCTGTGTCCTGTGTCTGGCATCCGTCGATTTGCGATTCTTCAACAGATACAGTGACAATCTTTCCCAGCTTTGTTTCCTTTTCTACTATTACCGGCGCAGGCGTTTCATATTCAACCGCAATAATCTTTTTGCTTACGGACGCGGGTTCATTTGATTCTTCTGTCTGCTCAACAGATTCGCCCGCTGAAGTGTCGGCGGATGCAGCGGGCTCAGTAGCAGATTCGTCCGCCGTTTCTTCGCCCACTGTTTCTCCGCCGGTTTCACCCGCCGAAGCTTCAGCGGAGGCGGAAGTTTCAGCGGAGGCGGAAGATTCATCGGAAGTTTCAGCAACTCCGTTTCCATCTGATTGTGTTTCGCTTTGAGTTTCAGATTCCTGTAAAATTTCCTGCGCAAGATCGATAACCTGCGCATCTTTGGTTTCAATTATTTCTTCGGGAGCTTCGGGCGACTCCGGTTCTGGCATTACAGCCTCCAGAACTGTTTCAACAGCTTCCTGAAGATCCGACAGCAAAAATTTCGGCAGGTTTGCAATCTGCGCAAAAATATTCGGCGTTTTCTTGTTTTTATAGCTTGTAAATGATGCCAGTTTCACGCGATCTGCAGATGTCAGCTTGGCGTCTTTTATGTCGGCACTTTTGTAGCTTTCTGCCTGTTCCGGAGTGATAAGCTTTAATTTTATGCCGTCTGCGTTTTTTGGAAGCTTGATATATCGTTTCTGCCCCGAAATGTCCGAAACATCCACCAGCTGGACCCAATGCGAAGCACCCATTCCAGCAACCACCGGCGAAATCTGCATAATCTCTGACCTGACGACTTCCTCCTGCGGAATTTTTTTCTGCGTCAGGAAAGAAAAAACCGATGAAAGAATTGCAAAAGATAAAATAAAAACGGCCGCCCCCTGCAACACATAAAGCGGCTTAAACCTGATTTCAATATTTTTGGGAAGAAAAATCACGGCCTCTGCGGAGGCCTTCCTCACCAAAAACCAGCCAATCCTTTTGGCAAACAAAACAATCTTTTCTGTTTTTGTTTGAGGAAGTAAGCGAATAAGACCGGACTCCTGATCTATTTTCACGCTGTTGTTTTCCTTCTCCGGTTCTGTAACTACGATCTTATTTTGCCTGATTCTTCTTTTTTGTTTTTCAGGCATTTATTATGCAAAAACAGCTAAAATAACAAAATTACTTTTGCTGGTAAATTCTTTTATTTTAACATAATAAAACGGCAAATTATACGAGGTGTGGATAACTCCCCCACACGGCTCACAGAGAGCTTACAGAGGTTCCGCCTCTGCAGATCTGCAGAGGTGGAACCTCTGTAAATTTCTGTAAATTTGAACGGCTCACTTCGAAGTGAGCCGTTCAGTAAAACAAAACCTGCAGTTTTTTACACTTATAAATAAATAAGAATGCAAAAAACTGCAGGTTTTAATAGCTGGTTTTGTCGATTAGCGCTTCCAAAAGCTTTTTTGCCCTCAATCCAACTTCCTCGCTTGTTTTGCTCTTTGAAAATGCCTGCCACAAACTGTAAATTCCCTGGTCGTCCAGATTTCTTGCGGCTTCCTCCATTTTCATCCGTTCTTCAAAGCCGACTGCCTGATCCGACAAAATTATATTTTTTGTAAATAAATTTCTGAACGTCGTGAGCTTTGCGTTGTATTGCGCAATCTCATTGCATTTCTGGAGCGAAAAAACTGTTTTGCGATAAAGAAAAACCAAAGAAATATTTGTAACAACTGAAAGGCACAAAGCTGTAATTAATATTATCGCGGTTTTTTTATTCATTTTATTAAATTTATTTTTTTATCCGACCTTTATTTTTTTCCTCTTATTATCAGATACACAAGCAATCCGATTATCGTTGCCATCAACACGCCAAAAATCACCTGCCACCCAAGCCAGCTTGGCAAAAATGTGTCCGGTTTCATTTCAATATTCATGTGAACTCCAATATCCTGCACCACGGCAAACGGATCCGACAGATATGTCCTAAAACCCTTCGCCTCGGCTTTCAGATAATAAGTCCCCTGTGGAACCAGGAAGGAATACTTCCCTGTTTCATTTGTAATTACCGGATTTTCCTGCAGAAATTTCTTGGCATCCCACAGTTCAAAATCCATCGTGTCGGGATTTTTCCGGTAAATTGAAACTGTGGCTCCGCCGATTCTTGCTTCCCACTGTCCGAGTTTTCTAAAAACATATCCTTCGGGGTCAATTATTGTAACCAGCCGGGTTTCTTTTGGTTTTTTTTCAGGATTGTCATATTCGATAATTGTAATAATTTCGTATTCCCCTTCCACAACCGGAGCTGTAACTTTTGCTCTGTATAATCCGCTATTTACTTCTTCGTATTCAAATTTTTCGAGAAGAAGCTCTGCCGGCGGTTCTTCGGGTTTGGGAGCCGGAGGAATAACCGACGCAATCAGTCCTGCGCCAAAACTTCTTAGCGCCTGTTTTCTGTTTGGATTTGTTTTTTCGTTCAACACCAAAAATCCGAGCACCTTTTTTGCATCTTGGCCGGCTTTTACAACCAAATCAAAAGCTTTTCCGGAAGTTACATTAATTTTCTGTGTGCCTTCGCCATTTTCATCAAACGTCAGCTTTACCTGATAATCTATCAGTCCCCCGTCCGTTCTGGCGAAAACCACATCTTCTGGAATATTTTCAATATCTTTTGCAGTAAGATTTGCTATTGGAATTGCCCCTCCGCCCATTGCGTGCGCCGGCAATCCGGAGACAGGCAATTCATTTTCTTCAACTCCATGCGTAGGAAAATATGTTGTTGCCAATGCTGTTTCTGTCAGCCCGGGCAGATTTAAAGTAACTCCCTTTAACACATCTGCGTCGTCAATTTTATTAATTCCCAGCCCTTTGATTGCACTCTCAAATTGAGAAAATTTTTCTGCAAAGAAGTTAATGTTCGATGGTATTTCAGAAGCACTGCCAATCTGGTCTTCAGGCATCGGCTTTAAAACCTCCCAGCCCATAAATGCCTCCTGCGGTTCTGCCGGAACCGATTCAGTTATGGGCGGATAATCCATTTGCGTCTGTTGTTGTCCCGGCGTGAGGATATTTACTATTTGTTCTGCAATCTGTTGCGGTATTTCAATAATTTGTTGAGGAATCTGCACAATCTGATCGATAAATCCGGGAGTTTCCGCTGGCTGTTGAACCGCAGTGCTGCTTTCGCCTCCTCCGCCGGCTCCTGCTCCGCCCGAAACAGATGGCGTATAAGTTTCTGCCTTAATAACAACTGTTTCAGAACGGATTGATTCTGTGCGTCCGGCGTCGTCAACAGAATAAAATCTGACATATGTTACGCCTTCTGATGTAATGCTGAATGGCGTTGCATAAGAGGTTGCCGGTGTGCAGGTGTTTTCCTGATCTGTGCAGTATACGGTGGATAAGCATCCAGAACCTGAACCGTCAGAGCAAATCAGCGTCACAGAAATATTTGCTGTAGATGATGTCTGACCGAATGTATAAGAACCCGCCGTCGCAATTGTTGCGGGGTCTGTTGTGTCCAAAGTAAAGCTTCCCATTTGCGTCCAGTCTGATGTGAGATCGCCGTCGCTGTTTTGCGCGCACCAATAATATGTTCCGTCTTCGCCAATACTTGTGCCATTAGTCCATGTTGTGTTTTCGTTTTCATCAGAAGTCTCTGCCGAAGATCCCGAAGCGACAACATTCAGGTTATTTACGCAGTCAGACAACGATGTGCTTGAAATTCTGTAACTTGTTGTTCCTGAGTCTGCTGAATCGCTGTCTGAATAATTTGCGGAAAGCGTCGGAGTTGTATCTGTTGTGTACGAAACGCTTTCCGGAGAAACCAAAGACGGCGCATTCGGAGCCACATTTAGCCCAAGCCATCCGTCGTAGTTTGTAGCTGTTGAATTGTCTCCCCCGTTCCATGTCGCCCCTCCTGTTGCAGAAGAGTCTGTTATTGCAAGATAATCGCAATTTACAGTTCCCGAAGCTTTTGAAAGAGTTGCTTTTTCTCCGAGCGTGCCGGAGTTTAACGTGATGAGATTTCCTGCCGTTCCCGCGCAGGTTAAAGTTCCGGAAATTGTCTGCGTTGTACTTGCAGGAAGAGTTACTGTATTATTTGGACTCCATGTCCAATTCACAAAAGTGTTAGCTCCGGTAACTGTATGATCTCCGGCAGTAAATGTTACTGTTGAGCCGGTTCCCGCTGTAAAGGTTCCGCTGTTTGACCAGTCGTCTGAAACATTAAGATTTGTACTATCTCCCAATGACAATGTGCCAGATGTGATTGTAATATCGCCAACAGTTGAATTGTTACCGGAGAGGGCTAATGCAGATGTCGCAGAATTTTGTATTATGCCAGTTACATTAGAGCCAACAACTGCGGAGATTCTTGCGGTTGCAGAGCCACCGCCGCTGTTTGTAATCGTACCCGAAAAATTAATAGGAGATGTCGTTATAGTAATTCCATTACTAGTATCGCCATCAATTACAAGATTGCCGGTTCCAATAATGCCTCCGGCGATGGAGAAATCTGTGCTATCGTTTTCAATGGTCAGGTTATTGCTGAGAGTAATTTGGCCATTATATGTTCTTCCGCTTATGGCTAATTTTCCACCACTTCCAGATGCGACATTTATGGGATTACTTATTGATAGAGCATGACTATAAAGTTTTGCATTGGCATTACCAGTTGTGTCGCCGAGTATGATAGCGCTGGTTCCTGCCGCGTTCGCACTTGTTAAAAGCCGGAAAAGCCCCGCCTTAATGGTTACCGCACCACTTCCCGGGGCAGATCCAAAGTTCGCGTTATTCCCCGACAAAGTTAACTGCGACGTCGCAGAATTCTGAATAACACCCGTCACATTCGCGCCAATTATTCCGCTTATTCCCACTGCCCCGCTTCCCGCACCGGAATTTGTGATTGTTCCAGTATGGTTAATTCCTCCAACCGCGTTTGAAAGTGTAATAGTTCCGGCCCCCGTTGCGTTTAGTATTATATTTCCTGTTCCCGTAATTTCTCCGGAAAGCGTCAATGAGCCGGAATTATCTGTCACTGTCAAATTATTATTTAAAGTAATCGGTCCGCTGAAAACAGGGCTATTACCGTTTAATCTTGTAATCGAAAGAGTACCACTGCTACCCGATGCAACAGTAATCGGATTTGCAAAAGTTAACGAAGAAGCTCCATCAAGCGAAGCATTTGCGCTTCCTGTGCTGTCTCCGATAGTAATTGTTGCTGTTCCCGCCGCATTTGCATTCGTATAAACCCACATTATTCCCGCTTTAATCGTCACTGTACCGTTGCCCGGAGCAGAACCAAAATCTGCACTGTTTCCAGATAACACTAATGTGGACGTCGCAGAATTTTGAATAACACCCGTCACATTCGCGCCAATTATTCCGCTTATTGTTGCTAATCCGGGTCCTGCGCCAGTGTGTGTGATTGTGCCTGCATGGTTTATTCCTCCAACTGCGTTTGAAATTGTAACTGCACCATTGCTTGAATTGCTGACTGATATATTTCCTGTTCCGCTTATCGCTCCACTCAGTGTCATTGTATTCGCAGTTGCTTCGCTGGAAATTATCAAATTATTATTAAGAGTTATCGCACCACTCAATGTCGGAGAATATGCACTGCTGGTGCTCAAAATTTTTAATTCACCGCTGCTTCCGGATGCTACCGTGATTGGATTTGTATAGGCAGTTGCACCATAGCGAAAAGCAAGTGTTGCATTTGCGCTTCCCGTTGTGTCGCCGATTATAACTTCCGTAGCACCCCCAAGCGCATTAGCGCTGGAGTTGTAGGGGTAAAGTATTCCAGATTTTATTGTAAAAATTCCTGCAAAACTGGCATTCGCAGAGTTTAATTGAAGCGTCGCTGTACCGTTTTGAATTACATTTGTAACATTTGCTCCAAAACCCGACGTCGAATTAATATTTATAGATGTTGCAGAAGCAGACTGATTAGTAAAAGTTCCTGTCATATTTATTGCGGCGTTTTGAAAATAAAATGAGCCTGCCGCAGCTGCAATTTCTATTATCACATTTCCCGTTCCAACAATACCCCCTCCGATTGCACTGGCATTAATTCCGGCATCTGCAAAATATAAATCTGTATTATTTAATGTTATTTCACCGCTTAATCCGGCTGTCCCGCCAGCGACAATGCTGTGCTTCCCGCTGCTTCCGGCACCGACGCTTATAGGATTTGCATAAGTTACTGAGTTTGTGCTGATATGAAGCGTCGCATTACTTGTTCCAGTAGTATCTCCTATTGTTATTGCTCCTGTACCAGATCCGCCGAAAGCGCTCGCACTTGTTTGTCCCTGCACTTTGCCAGCCCTAATAGTCAATCCGCCTGAGAAAGTATTTGCGCCCGATAAAACCAATGTGCCAGCTCCTGTTTTTGCCAAACCGTATCCGCCCGAAATTATTCCCGAAACTGTTGCCGTATTTCCGGTGTCGACATATAAAGTTGTGTCTGCAAGCAAAGCAATGGGAGCAGAAACTGTGACGGAGTTGCCACATTGTATAAGAGATGAAACAGATATTGCGCCGGTTCCCGAAACACTGCTGTTTGTGTACAGCAGAGTTCCCGCGGTAATTCCGTATGAACCAACGTTGACAGGAAGTGTTGTAGAAATAATTGACACGCTTCCTACAATAATGCCGGCTTGATCAATAGTAACTGTTCCGGATCCGGAGTTTGCATCAAAAAATACGGTATCCAGCTCTGTTGGAATGTTTCCGTCTCCAGGAGAACCCCCCGAAGACAGTGCCCAGTGATTATCGTCGTCAGACCAGTTGCCCGTTCCCCCAACCCAATATTTTTCGGCACCAACGGGAGGAGGCGGTGGCGGCGGCGGAAGAGGATCGACAATATAATCGAAATCAACGTTTGCATTTAAAACTTTCAATTCAAATTGATCCGTAGGTGTTTCTAAATTTGAAAGATAAATTTTATATGTGCCCTCGTGGCTTATATTGCCAAAAATCGCAACAGAATCCCCCTGTATTAATCCTCCTTGTTCATTTGTGTAAAGAGGATAAACTTCTATCGACGCTGTGCTTGAAGGATTTGAAGGTTTGGCGAAAATTGTTATATCATTTTGTTCGTCCAAAATCTGCTCGTACGTAACCCTTGCGTAATTTCCCATCGGAATTGCTTTCCAAACGCCGTCCTGCTCTCTTACCAGTTCGTAAATGTCTTCTATTATCTGCCTGTTTTCATTAAGCTCGTATGCTTTTGATATATAAATTATCTCAAACATCTGCTCAGACAAATGAGGGACGGTCCATTCCACGTAGTCGAGCTTGCCGTTCTCGTCTGTGTCGTAGGCGTGGAATTCCATCTCCTGGTCGTTTTCGTTTTTCCACCTGATCTTGATCTTGTCTTCCTGTCCTACGTTGTATATTTCGGGGATGGATGTGTAGGCAAGAACATTTGTAACTGCCGGCGGACAATTGGAAGGCGTTGTTTCTTGCTCTGACCCGACTGCTGTTTCTTCGCCGGTTTCACCCGCCGAAGCTTCAGCGGAGGCGGGCTCTTCGGTTTGCTCAGTAGCTTGCTCAGTATTTAATTCAGTAGCAGACTCTGGTTCAGGAATTTCTTCTCTGTTAAGTATTGCATCAATTGCGTTTTTCAGACCCTTTGCCAGGCCGGCGGCCAAAGGATTTGTTTGTTCGGCTTCAGCCGAATATCCCGGACATCCCGGGATATTCGGCTCGTCAACAGAAACAGTGACCAACTTTCCAAGCGATGTTTCCTGCTCTGAAATTGTTGGCGCAGGCGTTTCGTAAGTCACCTGCACATATTCTTCTGCAGGCGGTTGTCCTGATTGCTGTTCTGCTGGTTGTTGTTCTATTTCCTCTATTTCTTCTATTTCTTCAGGCGATTCAGTGATTTCGTTCTCAGGAGCTTCTTCGGGAACGGGCTCCTCTTCAATTTCCTGTACCGGCTCATTGGCTGTTTCCTCCGCGGAGGCGGGTTCTTCGGTTTGCTCAGTATTTAATTCAGTAGCATGCTCGCCCGCCGGAGCTTCGGCGGAGGCGGGCTCAGTAGCAGGTTCGTCCGCCTTTGGATCGCCGGCTTCACCGCCGGTTTCACCCGCCGAAGCTTCAGCGGAGGCGGGAGCTTCAGCGGAGGCAGACTCAGTATTTAATTCGGTCGCAGGCTCCTCGGACTGCTCCTCGTGTTTCTCGTTTTTTTCTTCCTGTTTTTGCTCTTTCTTTTGTTCTTTTTCGTTTTTCTTTTCCTCTTTTTGCCCTTCCTTTGCTTCCGCTTCTTCAGAAAGATCCACAATCACAGCTTCATCGGTCTGGATTACCGGTGGTTCATCGGGCTCTCGAACCATTTGATCAATAACCGCCTCAACCAAAGCTTCGCCGGCTTCCTCGAGGCTGGCAAATAAAATGCCCGACATTTTTGCAATATTTCTAAACGGCTTGCCTTGCGCAATGGCTCTGCGATCTTCGGCAGCCAAGAGAGTGCTTGGATCAGCAAGTGTGGAAATTACCAATCGTTCGGCCTCTTCCTTTGAGATTATTGCTTTTTTGACGTTTTTTGCGTTCTTTGGAATTTTCAGAAAATATTTTCCGCTTTCGACGTCAGAAAGTTTGACCAGCGCCACCCATTTGATTGGATCATTTTTCCCCGCAACCGCCGGAGTTATTTGCTTTACAGAAACTCCGCTGATTGTATTTGATTCTGTTAATTCCAGCGTCGGATGAATAAAAGAACCGACAAATAAAAGAAGCAAAAATGTTGAAATCAAAACGGCCGCGCCTTGCAACGCAAGCCCCGGCCTTATGGAGATTTGTATGCCTCTTTTTTGATAAATTACTGCGTTTTGTGGAACTTTTTCCAGCCGGTTAATCAATGAACTTTTGATTTTCCGTCCAATTCCTGTAATTTTTTTAAAATTTTCCGTCCATAAAAATTCCCGCTTTTTAACAGCAGAACCTTTTTTTCTTTTTATTTTCGTTTTTCTCTTTCCGGTAATCGTTTTCATTTCTGTTGTAATGATAAACTGCCAGAATAAAGATTCTATTCGCTAATCATAACATAAAACAAAACCAAACGCGCGCCCGTATTTTCGGGCGCGCTGTGGATAACTTCACCAATTTTACAGAGCTTTTTGACAAAAGCTCTTAAATAGCCACTAAGAATTAGTGGGGAATAAAAATTTCGCTCAAAAGGAACAAAACGTAAATTGAAAGGAAGACCAGACCTTCCTTTTTTGTGACCATGCGGTCAGAACGGATGAAAAGCCAAAACAAAAGCGCTGCAAGAATCATAAACGAACGCGCCATGAGAAAAGGCGACAAGTCCGGTATGTTAAACGGAAAAAAGAGAGCTATAATCCCCAGAACGAGCGTCGCCGGAACAATAACAGCCCCCATTAGATCTCCGAGAATAAGCCAATTTTCCCCGCGCCTTGCCGAAATAATCGTAAAATAAAGTTCTGGAAAGCAATTTCCCAGCCCCACAATTAAAATCCCAACCAAAGACAGCGAAATTCCAAGCCGGCTCGAAAACATTTTTGCCGATTCGACAACAAATTGCGAACAAACCAAAAGCAAAACAAGCAACAAAAGAATTTTAAATAAATTGCCCACAAATTTCCAGAAAAATTTAACGTGCGAGTGCGGAGGACGCCCCCGGTATGTTTTTTTAAATCTGTCTTCTTTTGAAAAAAGCCACCACGTATAGACAGCAAATGCGCCCAAAAGCACAAATCCGTCCAATCTTCCCAATCTGCCGTCAAAAATGAGCAAAACGGGAAGCAATGCGATTAATGAGGTAAAAATCGCCGATTTTTGCACCATTTCGCTTTCAGCTGGCAGTGTTTTTGCACTGAAAAATACGGCTACCGCCAAAACCAAAGTCAAGTCAACCAAATTTCCTCCGACTATATCGCCGAACGCAATTTCGGGCATTCCGCGCAATGCAGCCCCCATATCAACAAAAAGATTGGGAAGCGAGGCAGCAAACGCCATTACAAAAAATGCGATGATAAATTCCCGCCAGTGCAAAAATTTTGCCACATCAACAAGCGCTGAAATTATCCGCGAGCTAAGCCAGGAGAGGATAAAAACCGCCGCAATAAAAAGAAAAATCTGAAATACCATGTTTTACAAAAAAGAATAAAAGATTTCGTAAGCCATTCCAAGCAGAAATACCAGAGACAGAGAATATGCAACCGCTTTCTTTCCGCCGATTTTTTTATACATTAGCATTATGATTATTCCGTCAATTCCAAGAAAAATACCGCCGATAAAGGAAATCAGCGGAATAAAATCGCGAAATCCCATCAAGAACAAAATCATCGGAACAAAGCAGACCACAGCAACCGAATGCGTTTTTTTAATTCCGAGATCATACATCAAAACTTTTTTTATAATCAATCCAAGCGAAATAAAAGCGTTGAATGTAATTACGGCTCCAGCCAAAAGACCAAGTTTAGCCATCCATCCGCCTAGTTCGTAATTTATCCCAAGCAGGGCGGATTCTGATGTTCCTATGCCCGTAATTCCCAGAACCAGTAAAATAAATATAAAATAAACGACAAGCGGAATTAAAACAGAAACAGCAATAACTTTTTTAATTTCTTTTTTTCCCGAAGAATTTTTTTGCATCATTTCTTCAACCTCCGGAATCAGTCCGACTCCCCACAAAGAAAATAAAATCGCTCCGTATGGCAAAAAAAGATTTTTAAAATCAAAGCTGACATAAGACAGAAAAAGATTGTTTATATCCCACTTAAAAAATCCTTTAATAAAAATTCCCAAAAGGACAAGCAGAAAAAGCGCGACTGTTGCCAGTTCTACTTTGGAAATTGCCTTCACGTCGGCGGATATAAAAATCAGCGCAAAAATAAAATATATAAGAGCAAAGAAAAAATGGCTGCTCCCGCCGAAAACATTCATTAAAAGTTCGCTTCCGGCAATAATATAAACAAGCAGAACCGCTATCCCGCCGGCAATTGAGGTAAAAAGCATAACTGCTTTTGCCCATTTTCCAAGATGATATTCTGCAAAACCCGGCATTCTTTTAAAGTCGGGGGTTCTTAAGGAAATTTCGCCCACTATCGTATTTATCAAAATAACAACTCCCGCCAGAACAACCAAATAAAAAAACGTAAGCAAGATGCCTGCGTTTAAAGCCACATAGGGCAAAGACAAAAAACCGACTCCGATGATGCTTCCGGAAAGCATTGAAACGGGGAAAATATATTCCTTGAGGGATTTTATATCAAACATTGTTTTATTTTATCACAATAATCAGCAATCGACAAAAGCAGGTTTTCGTGATAGAATTCAGGCGTGAGCTCCCATCGTCTAGTGGCCCAGGACACTTGGTTCTCATCCAAGAAACACCGGTTCGACTCCGGTTGGGAGCACAAAAAAATAGCCGTTCAAAAAGCGGCTTTTTTTATTGTTTTTTATAAATTCTCTGCCATCCGTCAACATCATCGAGCGGAACGATATTAAAGCACACAGTCCCCTCTTTGCTGATTTTTTCTCTTATCGGCACGTTCCCCTGTGGAACTTCAAGATATCCGATTTCTCTGTCTGTCGCCACAACATATCCTTGTCCCTTGTAAAATATCTTCTCTCCCGGATGCAGTCTTCCTGCCCAAAATCTCACCATCCGTTTAGCCATAACGCACCTCCTCTTCTGCCGTCATTGGCGGGAATATCGGCTTTGCAGAAAGAAAAACCCATTGCAATCCCACAAGAACGCACAAAAAACATTTTCCGCTGGAATCGTTTTCCTGCAGTAATTGGTAGCCGACCGGTTCAGCCGGCCTGGTTAGAATAAACGTGCCTGCGTCCACAAAGAATCTCCTTATTCAAAAGTTTTGTAAAAGAGCGAAAAACCGGCTTTTTAGGCCGGCTGAATTCTCTTTATGGTGTTTATTTGCACAAGAAATCAACCGGTCTTTTTGACGGTTTTTCTCAAGATTGAGACCAATGTGATTAATATTATGCTTGTTATCACCATACTTTTGCTTTATACCATTATGACGCAATTTGCACCGGTTTGTTACAGAAAACCGGATTTTTTGCCGTTTTTAGTGCCTGTTCTTTAAAATTTCGGAGATTTCCAGCGAGTTTAGCCCGCTTAGCGCCCCCACACAGACAGCCGGCAAAACATCATATAATTCATTTTTTCCAGATATATTTTTCATCCACACCGGAATGGAGCTCCCTTTGTAGTTTAATTTAAAGTTTGTTATTTCTTCAGATTCGTTTATATCGCTAACGGCAACATCGGCGTCGAGCGTCAGCCCGAAGTTCATTTTGGAACATCCGGCATTTTTTGAAAAAGCAGAAATTTCCGCGTCATCATTATTGAAAACCAAAACTGCCCCCGCGCAAAACATATCAATGTTTTTTGCATCCTCTATGCTTGAAAAAATAATTTCTGCGTTTTTGGCTCCGCCGATTTCTCCTGTCTTAAAATTCCCAAAAAGTTTTATGTTTTTTCTTATTGCCGAAAAACTGCCATCTCTGGCAATTATTATTATTTTATTTTTAATTGTAATTTGCTTCATCTTTATTCTGCGGTTTCGTAATCGGGCGGAATATGCCAGTAGTTAATAATATATTGGGCAAGGTCTTTGAAAATTGGGGCGGCTGAAAGGCTGGATTTAGGCACCTTGGGATTATCAAGTTTTACAAGAATAAGAAACTGCGGATTGTAAGCCGGAGCAAAACCGATAAAACTCTGTATCGTCCGGTCTGAATAATATCCTTTTCCGTTTTCAATCGCAACTTCGGCTGTTCCCGTTTTCCCTGCGATGTAATATCCCTGTATTTTTGCCTGGTCTCCAAATCCTTTTTCAACGACATTAACCATCATTTTGGTCACCTCCGTGGCCGTCTTCTCAGAAATTACAGGATTTGAAATCTGCGGATTTGTCGGCACTTCATCCTGGTCATGCGTAATTTTTTCAACGACATAAGGCTTGATAAGCTTTCCGCCGTTTGCGATCGCGCAAAATCCCCTTACAATCTGTATTGGCGTAAGCTCTATTCCTTGTCCGAAAGAAGCCGTTGCGTACTGCATCTGGCTTCCCTTCCGCAATTCTTCATTTCGTGACGAAACCTCGCCCTGCAAATCAATCCCGGTTTTTTCTGTAAATCCGAACTTTTTCATGTAGTCAAAAAATGTGTCGTGCGAAACAAGCTGTGACACATAGACAGCTCCTGTGTTTATCGATTTTTCCAAGATTCCGCTCATCGTGCGCTGTCCGTATTTCTGGTGGTCGAAATTATAAATTACATCTTTGCCGATTTTAATAAATCCTGCATCAGTAAATGTATCGTCCGGTCCGATTTTTCCCTCGTTCAACGAAATTGCCATTGTGAAGGGCTTCATAATTGAACCGGGCTCAAAAAGCTTTTGCACAGCCGAATTCTGAAAAATTTCCATGCTCTGCTCCTTTGAATATTGGTTTAAATCAAAAAGCGGATAATTTGCCATTGCAACCACCCTGCCCGAGTCCGGCTTTATCACGATTATCTGCCCTGACTGGATATCAATTTTCTCCTTTGCTTTTTTCAGCAGAGATTCGGCTTCAAACTGAATATTGCAGTCAATTGTCAGATATAAATTTGATCCGTCCAAAGAAATTTGCGCCTCATCGGTTGTTATTCCTCTCTTGTCTTCTAAAATTCCTGTTTTTCCTTTGACTATTTCTTCATAAAAACCTTCAAGACCGTACTGCCCTTCTTCATTTCCTCCCACAAACCCCACAACCTGCGATGCAAGTTTTTCCTGCGGATAATATCTGTACGACGATTTCTGCCAATAAAGCCCTTTAAGCTTCATGTTTTTGATTTCTGCAAGCTGTTCTGCTGAAATGTCCTTTTTTAATACCGCATACGAATCGTTTTCAAGTTTTGAGAGAACGAAATCTTTCGGCTCTCCAAAGTACGAGGAAAGTTTTTCGGCAAACAACTCCTTGTTTTCAATCTCTTTTACAGAGGCAGACAATGTCCACAAGTCCCGATTGATTGCCATGCTTTTTATTTCTTCATTGCCGGACGCGCCCTTGCTGTCCTGGCTATTTGCGCAAAAAATATTTCCCCTCGCGCCCTTGATTTCCTGGAATCCCGCCTGCTGGCCAAGGGCATGCGCCTGATAGAGCTTGTGGTTTAAAACCTGCAAATAAAACAGGCGGCTTATTACAGCTGCCCCGATTAGAAAAAATACAGCCAGAACTGTTGTTGTTCTCCAGTTTTTTTTCCACATAGAAAATTATTTCGCCCTTGCTACTGAGTTTTCGGCAATTTGTATGTATTTTATCCCGCTTACTTTTTCAAAATTCATCTGAGTTGTTTTCTCCCTCAATGTTTCCATAAATCCTGTTTCGGCAAGAGCAACTTCCAGATTCCTGCTTTCGTCCGCCGTTGCCTTCAATTGCTTTTCAAATTGGTTTAAGACGTACGTGCTGTTCATCAATGCGTTAACCCAAAATACGTAAAACACCAGAAGCGTGCAGATTAAAAACAGCGAAGCGGCGGAAAAAACTTTCCAGTTAACGGCTGGAAGCGCCGCCGAATTTAATTTTTTTATTGATGCATATGCAAAAGTTATTGATGTCATGTTATTTTTTCTATTGCCCGTAATTTTGCTGACCTGGACCTTGGATTTTGCTCTATTTCCTCGGTTCCGGCTGTAACCGGCTTTTTTGTTAATAATTTCACAGTTCCTTCTTTTGCTTTGTCCCGAAAAAAGTTTTTTACTATCCTGTCCTCCAGCGAGTGAAACGATATTATTACCGCCCTCCCGCCCGGGGATAAAACAGAAATTATTTCGGGCAAAGCTTTTTTTATGTTTTCAAGCTCCGAATTTACGGCAATCCTCAAAGCCTGAAATGTCCTTGTCGCATAATGAATTTTTCCTCTTTTAAATCTTTCTGGAACCGCCGAACCGACTATCTCCAACAGCTGGAATGTGGTTTCTATCTTTTCTGCCTCCCTTTCTTCGCATATTTTTTTTGCAATCTGCCTGGAAAATTTTTCTTCGCCGTACTCGCGCAGAATTTCCTCTATCTGCGGTTCCGGCCACTCATTTACAATTTCTCCCGCTGTGAGTTCGTTTGTGTTCAGGTCATATCTCATATCAAGCTTCTGGTCCTTCTGGAATGAAAATCCTTTTTCAGATCCCTCCAGCTGCCATGACGACATTCCCAGATCCAGCAAAATTCCGTTTGGCGAAAATTTTTCCCTTTCAATGATTTTTTTTATATTTGCATACGAATCATTCACCAATACAGCCCTTTCTGCAAACTGCTTAATTTTTTCACTGCAATTGTTTATCTGGTCTGAATCTAAATCTATTCCCAGCAGTTTTCCGTCCGGCGAAGTTTTTTCAAGCAGGAGAATTGCATGACCGCCTTCCCCGACAGTACCGTCGATAAAATTCTCTCCCGGTTTGGGATCCAAATATTCCAGAACTTCTTTTGTAAGTACGGGCGTATGAACCGGCATTAAATTCCCAATGATCCTAATTTTGAAACTACTTCCTCAACTCCCTTTTCGGCATTCTCCTTGTATACATTCCACTTTGCAGAATCCCAGATTTCCAGCCTGTTGGACAAACCGCAGATTGTGACATTTTTTTCGAGGCCTGCATATTTTTTCAGATAGTCAGGAACCAGAATTCTTCCCAGCTTGTCCAGCGAAACTTCCATTGCGCCCGAAAGCATCATTCTTGAAAAGCTACGCGCTTCCGGCTGGCTTAGTGTGAGGCTGCTGAGCTTGTCTGAAAACACTTTCCACTCCTCCAGCGTGTAAACAGCCAGACAGCTTTCAACTCCCCTTGTTATAATCACCTTTTCGCCCAGTTCCCCCCTGAATTTTGCCGGAAGGGCAAGGCGCTTCTTGCTGTCAATTGTATGTTCGTATTGCCCTATTAACATAAAACTAAGCTTTGCGGGTTTATCCACAGCTTTCCTGGTTTTTCCCACATTTATCCACATCTTCCCACTTCAATTTATTTATAGCCCACTTCAACAGACCTAGTCAACACTTTTATGAAGAATCTTCATTTTAGTCGTAAATAGGCGTATTTTTCCACTACTTATTCACAACAAAAAAGCGCGATTTTTGTCGCACAATTGAGTTTTCCACAAAAAAACAGCCGGAAAGCTGTTGTATTAGATTCTATTTTTTAAGAACTTCTCGTTTTGACATGATTGTGTCCACCTTTTGGATGTGCCAATCGTACTGTGTTTCCGAAAATTTGTGGGACGCATATTCTTCTGCATCTGTCAGTGAAGTAAAATATAAAACAAACGTACTGCTTCTCGGATTCAATGATATCGGACCTTCGGCTACTATTTCCCAGTTCCCTTTTTGCATAAAGGACAATACTCCTATTGCCCGAAGAAACCTGCAAATTCCTGCGTTGTCACTGTCAAATTTTGCCCAGTTAACAATTATCTTTTCTTCCTCTTCGTCAATATCAACAATTTTACCAACAAATTTGTTGTATAAGCCTATATACTCTTTTCTTCTGCAATTTACGCAAACGCCCACATCTGAATTAAATGTGATCACCAAACCGCCGTGTTTAAAACAATCGACTCTATTTGCCTGATCAAATGAACTCTGTTTTCCGCATGCAATACATGTAAACAGCGAACCCACTGTACACATAATAAATTCTCCTTTGTAAAAGATCGCCTTATTGAATTCATCCATTTTACAGAAATTTTTCTTCAAGTCAAATAAAAGCTCCGGCATAGGCGGAGCTGTTCCCATTATTTCTTTACAATGAACTTTGATACATTTTGTGCGACTTTGGCCTTTGTGGTGCAACAATTACACCCTGCTTCACGAAGATCGTCTGCATAGTTGCAGTTTGACGAGAATCCTATTATTATCCCCCTGAATGATTTTCTGAGCTGTTTTACAAACCGAATGGTATCCGGTTCGTTTCCCGAAAGGCAATCTGTAACAACAATAACATCAATATCGCTGTTGTCAGCCAAAAATTTTTCTGCGCCAGCAAAGCTGAATGCGTCTAAAACATCCGCCTTGATCGATAAATCCTGCAACCCTTTTTTGAGAAGATCGTGCCAAAACCATAACTTTTCAATCATAAGAATTTTTGCCGTCCTTAAAACAACCGCGTTCATCGTAAACTCCTTTTAAAAGTGCTTTCCAAATTCCCGCACAAAAAATCCTCCGGTTCAGGAGGATTTTTTGTGCAGAGTTTTGATTTTTTTATTATTTATTTTGCAAAAAACCTCCCGAATCCGAGCGCAACAAAAGCAGGCTGAGCAACAAGCCGTTCAAAAAGTTTGAGTTGTAATTAATTGTTTTTTGCATTCTGTCTATATTATTTGCCAAAACTATTTTTTTGTCAAACACCTGCCTCTGCGTTGATTGCCAGTTCAAAAGTTTCGGGATCAATTTCAAAAGAATCGCCTTTTTTGATTCTTTCTGCAATCAGCGCCTCCGCCACAGCGTTTTCAACCTTGTCCTGCACAACCCTTCTCATTTCTCTCGCACCGAATTCCGGCTTATATGAAAGCTGGACGATTTTTTCTTTCAGGGGCTCTGTTATTTCAAAATCAATTTCTTTCTCCTTCAGATTTTTCTTAAGGTTAGAAAGCATCATTTCTGCAATCTCGAGAAGATGTTCTTTCGTGAGAGGATTGAAGATTACCGTTGCATCAAAACGGTTTACAAATTCCGGCCTGAACGCGCCTTTTTCGAACAGCGAGCTTAAAAGCCTGTCCTTTTCTATTTTGGATCCCGATTCGACAGATTTAAAAATCTGTTCGGCTCCGGCGTTGGATGTGCAGATAATAATTGTGTTTGTAAACATGACTTTCCTGCCCTGCCCGTCTGTAATGTGTCCTTCGTCAAGCACCTGCAGAAACAGATTTAAAATATTGGGATGAGCTTTTTCAATTTCATCTAACAAAATCACAGAATAAGGTTTTCTTCGAACCGCTTCGGTCAGTTGTCCGCCTTCATCATAACCTACATAACCCGGAGGAGCACCAACTAATCGGCTCACAGCATGACGTTCTTGGTATTCACTCAT
>JAKLDQ010000014.1 GCA_022703425.1 Patescibacteria group bacterium
TTTGGAGGCGGCTTTGATTAAAAAGCACCAGCCCAAATTCAATGTGATGTGGAAGGACGACAAAAATTATTTTTATGTTGCTTTCTCGCAAAATGAGAAAAAAATTCCTTATGTTTACATCACGCACCAGACAACCAGAAAACCGGTAACCCAGAAAACCAGATACGTCGGCCCTTTCGTCGAAGGAACGCCTCTCAAAAAAACTTTGAGATTTTTGAGAAAAGTATTTCCCCACTACACCACATCAAGACACTCTAAAACAAAATGCACCTACTGCCATCTTGATTTATGCCCGGGGCCTGAACCCGATTTAACTTTATATAAAAAAAATATCAAAAAATTAATTCTGATTTTGCAGGGAAAAAGAAATGACGCATTGAAAGCTTTAAAAAGAGAAATGAACCAGCTTTCAAAAGAGAACAGGTTTGAAGAAGCCGGAAAAGTGCGCGACAAAATTTATGCCTTACAATACATAATGGAGCATACGCACGTAATTAATGGCGAAAAACCGGCCGTTCTGCTTCCGCCTGCAAGAAATCCGGCATTTATTTTGCAGGGAATCGCAGATTTAAGAAAACCGGTTTCAAAAATTGAATGTTATGACATTTCAAACATCCAGGGAAAGCAGGCAGTGGGATCTATGGTTGTTTTTGTTGACGGAGAACCGGATAAAAACCAATACAGAAAATTCAAAATCAGGATTAAAGAGGAGCCGGACGATATTGCGATGTTAAAAGAAGTCATCAGAAGGCGTTTGACGCACAAAGAATGGACATTGCCTGATATGATTTTAATAGACGGAGGAAAAGCCCAATTGAATGCGGGGATCCAGGCAAGAGGAGAAATGCCGGAAATAAAAAGCTTTGCGATTATGTCTTTGGCAAAACGTAACAACGAGCTGTTTGTTGAAGGCAGGAAAGACCCGATTTTGTTGAAATCGCTTCCTCAGGAAGTTTTTAACCTCATTTTGCGCCTCGATGATGAAGCGCACAGATTCGCCATCACCTATCACAAAAAACTCCGCCAAAAGAAATTGCTCGGTCAGTAGCTGGCATTATTTGCCAAAGCATGATATTATATAAGCAGTATGAAGAAGCTTCTCTCTCAAATAATAGCCGCAGGATTTGGCCTGTGGATAGCATCTATTTTTGTGCCAGGGGTAGTGATTAAGCTTAATTCTGCAAGCAGTTTTTTCGGGGTTGCATTAACGAGCGATTGGCAGCTTTTCTTTATTCTGGGAATTGCTCTGGGACTGATTAATTTTTTTGTAAAACCAATTTTAAAATTGCTGGCCCTTCCTTTGGAAATTATCACTTTGGGGCTTTTCAGCATTGTCATCAGCATGGGAATGATATGGTTTATAGACGCGGTCTTTACTGAAGTTTATATTCCGCTTATAATGCCTTTATTGCTGACGACTGTGATTATCTGGCTTAGCAACAAGCTGATAGAGAAAATATTTATTCGGGACGAAGATTAAATTTTACCATGAATACTATTCTTTTTTATTCACAAATAATTGTTTCGATCGCTTTGATAGCGCTTATTGCACTTCAGCAAAGAGGAGCTGCTTTGGGTTCTGCTTTCGGAGGCGGAGGAGAATTCTATTCCGCCAGAAGAGGCGCCCAGAAAAAGCTCTACTACGCCACTATCGGCGCAGCCGGTTTGTTTATCCTTTTGGGTATCTTAAACCTCATTATTGCTTAAAAATTTCACCTCTAAATGAGCAAATCAAAACTACCGAGTTTTTCTCAGTGGAAACAAATATTTAAAGTTCTTAAAAAAGGCGAAAAAATAACATTCTCTGTATTTTTCCTTCTGGGGTTGGGCTCCCTGATTTTTTTGGTTTCTGACATATATATCAGAAACACAAAGCCGGTTCCCGCGAACGGAGGGATGTACGTTGAGGGGGTGGTGGGACAACCCAGGTTTATTAATCCTATTTATGGAGAAACAGATGACATAGATAGGACACTGATTGGTTTGGTTTTTTCAGGCCTCATGACCTATGACAAAGACGGTAATATTGTTGGGGATCTGGCAGAATCTTATACAGTATCACCGGACGGAAAGACTTACACATTTCAGATTAGAAAAAACGCCAAATGGCACGATAAAAAGCCTGTTACCGCCGACGATGTTGTTTTTACAATAAAAACAATTCAGAATTCAGATTATAAAAGTCCCCTAAGGGCAAACTGGATAGACGTGCAGATTGAAAAGAAAACCGACAAGTCAGTGGCTTTTACTTTGAGAACGCCTTACAATTCTTTTTTGGAAAACTGCACGCTAAAAATTATTCCAAAACACGTCTGGGAGGACATAGTGCCGGAAAGCTTTGCTCTTTCTGCCTATAACCTTCAGCCAATCGGCTCCGGAGCGTATGTGTTTGAAAATATAGACCAGACCGGATCGGGTTTTATTAAAAAAATCGATTTAAAATCGAATAAAATTTTTTACAGAAAAGCTCCGTACATCAGCAATCTTTCATTTGAATTCTTTGAAAGCAACGACGACCTTGTAAAAGCGGCAAACGCCAAAACGATAGACGGATTTTCATTGGCATCCTTTGACAACAACGAGGCGGCAGCCGAAAAGAAAATCAACCAGGGATGGTCGGCCGCAGAAAAATTTTCGCCTTATTCATTTTCTCTGCCGAGATACTTTGCAGTATTCTTTAATAACCAGAAAGCAAAACTGCTTTCTGACGCAAATATCAGAAAAGCGCTTGTCTACTCTGTTAATAAAAGCGAGTTTGTCCAGAAAATAAGCGAGGACACAAAATCGAAAATCCTGCCGGTTGAGTCCCCCATCCTGTCTGATTTTTTCGGTTTTAATAAACCGGAGGCAGCACCGGCATTCGACGTTTCAAAAGCAGAAGAGCTCCTGGATAAATCCGGATACAAGAAAAATAGTTTGGGAAAAAGAGAAAAAGCACTGGATAAAAAACCTGCTTTTCAGTTCACAACATATTTAAAACAAGGGTCAAAAGGAACCGAAGTAACACAGCTTCAGGCATGCCTGAATAAATTGGACAGCAGTTATACAGCTTTAATGGAGGGCGAAACAAACGGAACGTATGGCAAGGGCACAGATACTGCGGTTATGGAATTTCAGAAAAAATATATGCCCTCTGAAAATCCAACGGGAGAAGTCGGCAAAGCGACAAGAGAAAAGTTAAATGAGCTTTGTCTTGCTCCGTCTGAAAACACCCAGCTTTTAAAAATTTCTTTAACAACCGTTAATCAGCCGCAGACCGTAAAGGCAGCAAACCTTTTGAAGGAATATTGGGAGGCCGCTGGAATTACCGTTGAAATAAACGCAATCGATGTTTCAGAACTTAAAACACTTATTAAAAGCAGGAATTACGAAGCGTTGCTTTACGGAGAAGCTTTGGGAACACTGCCGGATTTGTATCCGTTCTGGCATTCATCACAGGTAAATGACCCGGGATTAAATCTTTGTTCATATATGAACAAAGACGTTGATGCTTTATTGAAGGACGCCAGAGAGAATGTAGATAAGCTGAAAATTGCTGAAAATTATGAAAAAATACAGGACATCCTGATCAGCGAAGCTCCGGCATTATTCTTGTATAACCCGGATTATATGTATTGGGTTTCAGAAAATGTGAAAGGGCTGGAAACAACAAAAATTGTTGATCCGGCAAAAAGATTTATTAACGTAGAAAATTGGTATCTGCAGACAAAAAGAGTCTGGAAATAATATGGAAGAATTTGATTTAACAAAATTAACACCCGATATAAGAAAACTTAACGATATGAAAGAAGTGCTGTTTGACCAGGAGTGGGCAAAGACTGCGCAGGATATGGATTTGTATTTTATGTACAGGAAAGTAAAGCAGGAAAACGGGCTGAATCACAATATAACTGTCATTCCCGCAAACATGCTCGGAGGCGAATATGTAAAAACTGCCGGACATGTGCATATGGGTCCCCAGCAGGAAATATATACGGTGAAAGAGGGAGAAGCAATATTTTTGATGCAAAAAACAAACGGCGAAAACGTTGAGGATGTTTATGTTGTTCATGCAAAAAAAGGTGAGTCTGCAGTTATTCCTTCTTTTTACGGGCATGTTACAATAAATCCCTCTGCTGGAGATTTAAAAACAGGAGATTGGAGTTCGTCTGAAACAAAGAGCGATTACGGCCTGTTTAAACAATTGCAGGGAGCCTGTTATTATTACGTTGAAGAAAACGGCCAGTCAAAATGGATTAAAAACGAAAAATATAAAAATGTCCCCGAACTGAGATTTGAAGAATCTCTTAAGGAAGTTCCCGAAGATTTAAGTTTTCTCAAATAAAATCTGCCCGGGTGGTGAAATTGGCAAACACGTACGCTTCAGGAGCGTATGCCGCAAGGCTTGAGGGTTCAAGTCCCTCCTCGGGCACAGTATAATTCTCATTAAATCATCAGCTTTTAGTCAATTTTAGTGATGCAATTTTTAAGCGTTTGAAATTAGTTAGAAGCTGAAAAAATAAGTATATGAAATTTAAAAATTATAAAAGTGCATCCAAGGATGCGCTTAAAATTATTCCTCTCGGAGGATGCGAAGAAGTCGGCAGAAACATGACTGTTTTTGAGTTTGGACAGGATATCGTAATCCTGGACATGGGACTGCAGTTTCCCGAAGAGGATATGCCCGGAATTGATTACGTAATTCCAAATACGGAATATTTAAAGGGTAAAGAAAAAAATATAAGAGCGGTAATATTCTCGCACGGACATTTGGATCACATAGGAGCTGCGCCAATCTTACTGAAAAAGCTTGGAAATCCGCAGATTATCGGAAGGCCTTTGACTTTGGAAATGGTAAAGCACCGCGTGGAAGAATTCGACCGAAACACTGCAAAAAAGCTAAAGACAGCTTACATCAAGGACCTCCGGCAGACATTCCAGCTTGGCGCTTTTACATTGAAGTTTTTCCAGGTTGACCACGCGATTATGGATGCGGTCGGCGTAATTTTGGAAACAAAAGTCGCCACAGTAATCCATCCCGGAGATTGGAGAATAGAAAAAACTCCTTTCGGAAGAAACATTATAGATTACTCGCACTTATCAAAAATAAAACGGCCCACAATTTTAATGCTGGAATCTTTGGGTGCTTTAGTATACGACAGCAATGTGAGGGAGGAAGACGCAGTAAAAAATCTGCAAAAAATAATCAGCCAGGCGCCGGGAAGGACTATTATTGCCACTTTTGCCTCGCAGGTTGAAAGAATAAAGCAGATTTTGGAATTCGCCAGCCAAACCGGAAGAAAAGTTGCTCTGGACGGTTTTTCAATGAAATTAAATATGGAGCTTGCGCAGAAATTAGGATATGTAAAAATTCCCAAAGGTGTGATAATTCCGACAGACAAAGCGCATAACTATCCTGACAATAAAGTTGTAATCGTGTGCACGGGAGCCCAAGGCGAAGAAATGGCCGCTCTTTCAAGAATTGTCGCCGGAAACCACAAATATATTAAAATAAAGAAAGAGGATACTGTAATTTTTTCCTCATCTGTGATTCCGGGAAACGAAAGAACAGTCCAAAGATTAAAAGACAATCTCTATCGCCTTTCAGACCATGTTTACCATTCTGATATTGCGGATGTGCATGCTTCGGGACACGCAAACAGAAGCGACATAAAAGAAATGCTTTCTGAAATCAAGCCGGATTATTTTATGCCTGTTTACGGAAACCATTATTTTCTGAAAGAGGCCGCAAAAATTTCTTATGAGATGGGCTGGGCAAAAGATAAAGTTATTATCCCGGACAACGGCTCTGTTGTTAAGTTCACTTTACAGCGGGCAGAAATATTGAAAGACAAGGTCCCGGCAAACTATGTTTTTGTGGACGGACTTGGAGTTGGAGATGTCGGCGAAATCGTTTTGAGAGACCGCCAGATGCTTTCACAGGACGGAATGTTTGTTATTGTTGCTATTATTGACAGACAAACAGGCAGAGTGAAGGGTTCTCCCGATATTATTTCAAGAGGATTTGTCTATTTGAGGGAATCAAAAGACCTGCTCGCGCAGACCAGAAGAAAAGTAATTGATATCGTTGACAAATCAGCAGGCCACGGAGGCGCTGTAAACTGGGTTTATGTAAAGGACGAAATCAGGAACAAAGTCGGAGACTTTTTAAGCTCCAAAACCAGCCGAAGACCGATGATTTTGCCCGTTGTCATAGAGGTTTAGCTATTACCTGAACGGCTCACTCCGGAGTGAGCCGTTCATCATATTTACCCCTCTTTGCAACAGTGGTAGAATAAATTCAATAATTTTCAAAATATGAGAATATTCAGCGGAATACGGCCTACGGGCAACATACATTTGGGCAATTATTTAGGCGCTGTAAAGCAGTGGATTGCCCTGCAGGAAAAACATGAGTGCATTTTTTGCATCGTTGATCTGCACGCGATAACAACACCCTACTCCAGGGAAGAAATGCAGAAAAACATTCTGGACGCCGCCACAATTTACCTTGCAGCAGGAGTTGATCCTGAAAAGGCGATAATATTTGTCCAGTCTGAAATTAAAGAGCACACAGAACTGGCATGGCTTCTTGGAACAATCACGCCCATGGGAGAGTTGCAGAGAATGACGCAGTTTAAAGAAAAAGCAAAAAAGCACCCCGAATATGTAAATGCCGGCCTTTTGAATTATCCAATTTTAATGGCTTCAGATATAATGCTTTACAAAGCTGACGCAGTTCCCGTTGGAAAAGACCAGGAACAGCACGTTGAATTGACTAGAACAATTGCAAAAAAATTCAACCAAAAATTCGGAAAAACTTTCCCAGAACCCGAAGTTGTTTTGCCTGAAACGGGAGCTAAAATAATGAGTCTTACAAATCCGAAAAAGAAAATGTCCAAATCAGACGATGCAAGAAGCTGTATCTTTCTTTTTGACACGCCAGAAGACATCCAGAAAAAAATAATGTCTGCTGAAACAGATTCAGGCAAAGACGTAATTTATAACGTGACAAAAAAACCGGGGATCTCAAATCTTTTGACAATTTACAGCCTCGTAACGGGCAATCCTATCAAGGAAATCGAAAAAGAATATAAAGGAAAAGGATACGGCGAATTTAAAAAAGGTTTGGCAAAGGCGGTAATAGAATACTTAGAGCCATTCCGCAGAAAACAAAAAGAGCTTACAACGAGAGATGTTTATGTAAAAGAGATACTAAACCAGGGAAAAATGCGCGCCCAGACAATTGCTCAGGCAACAATGCAGGAGGTAAGAGAGGAAATGGGACTGACATAAAATTATACTAAAAAACAGCCCGCGAGGGCTGCTTTTTTATTTAGAAATAAACTTGCTTAGCTCTTTTTGCTTCTGCAAAAGCAAATCCTCTGTGTCCGCCTCTATTGTCAGTCTTAATAACGGTTCTGTGTTTGACGGACGAACATTAAACCACCAGTTGTCATATTCAACTGTCACACCGTCCAAATAATCCTGTTTTCCGTCTGAATATTTTTCTTTTATTTTATTTATTACCCCTTCTTTGTCCTCAATTTCAAAGTTCATTTCAGAGCCTTTTGCGTAAGGAGAAAGCTCTGTGGCAATTTCTGAAACCCTGCGCGAATCCTTTGAAATAATCTGGAGCAAGGTCAAAAATGCAATCATCCCGGAATCCATATAGAAATTATCTTTAAAACAGTAATGCCCCGACAATTCTCCGCCCATTATTCCGTTGTTTTTTAACAGGCCTTCTCTAACATTAACAAACCCAACCTGCGTTTTTACGGGCACTCCTCCCCATTTTGTTACAAACTCGGGAACTGCTTTTGAACAGATTGCATTGTATGCCACCGCCATTCCCGAATTTTTTTCCAAAAAATATTTTGCCAGCATAAGCAGGACAACATCCGCCCTCACCAACTCTCCTTTTTCATCAACCAAAAAAACCCTGTCTGCGTCCCCGTCAAACATCACGCCAAAATCGGCACTATGCTTTTTAATTTCTTCTTTTATCTGCTCAGACGAGCCTTCCGCCAGAGGATTAGGGCTGTGGTTTGGAAAATTTCCGTTCGGTTCAAAATTAACAGGTATAATTTCAACAGGGAGTTTTTCTTTCATTTGATCCAAAGCAAGTCCGGCCACTCCGTTTGAGGCATCAACCACAATCTTCAAGGGAATAATTTCTGACAAATCGACAAAAGAAAGCACATGTTTTTGATAATCCGGCCAAATATCTTTCTTTTCTATTTCCGGTTTTTCATCTGGGATGTTCGCGTCATTTAAGATGGCAGACAGCAGATCTTTTCCCCTGATAATTTCCAGATCCCCCTTATTGCGCTTTATCATTTTAAAGCCGTTGTATTCTTTCGGATTGTGGCTGGCTGTAATCATTATTCCAGCATCATAATCGTATGTCCCTAATGCAAAATAAAGGCATTCTGTGGGCGCCTGCCCTATTGTTGTAACAGAGGCGCCTTCAGCTAAAATTCCGCTTGCAAGCGCATATAAAAGCTCCGGAGAGGATATTCTTGCGTCATATCCCAAAACCACTTTCTTTGCCCCCGTATGGTTTGCAAAAGCTCTACCGACGGCAAAAGCGGCTTCCCGATTTAATTCGGACGGATAAATTCCCCTGACATCGTATGATTTGAAAATCGCCTGATTTATTTTCATATGCTTCTTTTTAGCTTTTAATCATTATACATAAAGCACCCCTTAAAATCCAATGAAATCAGCTTCATTGGAGGGCTTGAAATTTTAAACAGTTTCTGCTATAATCACCGTATACTCAAAACCCAAAACATATGAAAAAATACGAATTAGCATACTTTATTTCACCTGAAATATCCGGCGAAGAAGCCGAAGGTTTGGCGAAACAGATAAGTTCGTTTGTAGAAGAACAGGGAGGAAAGATCATCAAGACAGACAATCCTTCTCCCAAGACATTGTCCTATCCCATAAAGAGACAGGGCTCAGGATTTTTTACGCTTGTTGAGTTTGAAATAGAACCTGAAAAATTGGCCGCAATAAAAGACCGGCTCGACAAAGATACAAAAGTTTTAAGAAGTACAATCGTAGTAAAAAACCCTGTAAAAGCAATGCCCGAAAGAAGAACGCCGAAAGCGCCTTCTTTTACAAAGGCAGAGTCTGTTGAAGAAACGCCCGTTGTACAGGAAACTCCGGCACAAGCGCAGGAGGAAGAGAAAAAAACCGAAAAGAAAATCGAACTTAACGACATCGAGAAAAAGCTGGACGAGATACTTGGAGAATAGCTTTACAGAGAATTTCACTGATGTATACTGAAATAAAATAATTTACAGCTTGCGGGCAAAAAAATAAACCCGCGCGCGAATAGGTGAATCTAAACAAAGTCTTCGTCTTAGGAAATGTTACCCGCGAACCGGAGGTAAGATCGCTTCCATCCGGCCAGCCTGTAACCAGTTTCTCTATTGCTACAAACAGGTTTTATTCTGATCAACAGGGGCAAAAAAAGCAGGAAGCTGAATTTCATAACATTGTTTGTTTCGGGAAACTGGCAGATATAAGTTCGAGGTACTTAAACAAAGGTTCACTGGTTCTTATTGAGGGAAGAATCAAAACAAGATCGTGGCAGAACGCGCAGGGGACAAAGCAGTACAGGACAGAGATTATCGCAGAAGGAATGCAGCTCGGTCCCAGAAACGCAGGAACATCGGGCGGGGGGTTTAACGGAGGAAGCAAAAGACCGTCATTTGCACCGGACCCCGAGCCGGAACCGCAAAAACACGACGAAATTCCCGTAATTGAAGAAAATTATATGCCTCCGGCAATCGATGCAAGCGAGGCGGTTGAAGCAGAACCTTCAACAGACGAAATTGATATTAAAGATATACCTTTTTAAAATAATATAAACAGAGATGTGCTATTTTTGCCAAAAAAACATTAACGATATAGATTACAAGGATACAGCATTACTGTCGCGTTTTATTTCCGGTTTCTATAAGATAAAGCCAAGAAAAAAGACAAGCTTGTGCTCGCATCATCAGAAAAAGATTGCAGTCGCCATAAAGCGTGCAAGACAGATGGGATTGATGCCGTACACTCCAAAGTAATTTATGCGATTAAAAAACAGCCCGACAACGGGCTGTTTTTTTATTATTTAAAATATTATGTTAAATCCACGCCTAGTTTTTCCTTAATAACTTGTTTTACTCTCTTTAGATCTTCTCTCATCATCGTAAATTCTGTTTCAACGTCAGTAATCTTTTTTAAAAAATTATCGAGAGTTGTTGTCAGCTCGTCTATTTTGTTGCTTATTTTTGTTTCCGCTTTGCCCAATTTTTCATCCACCGCATCCAAGATAACAGCAGTCTGTTCAGATAGACGCTTTTCAATTTCCTCATTCTGTTTGTCTAACAGCTTCTGGACGCCTGTTATAATTTCTTCTTTTAAATTTTCTGCCATATTTTATTTTATATTTTGCAAAGCCAAAGGTCAATTATTCATTTTCTGTCGGTGCGGCGCCTTTTTCCATGGCCGTTTTCTTTATCTTTTCCATTGCATCTGAGTGTTCTTTCAGGTATGTTTTTGCAGCTTCAGCTCCCTGTCCTATTTTTGCACCTTCAAAAGTAAAGAAGCTTCCTGATTGTTTAATCAGGCCGGTGTTCAGGCCGGTTCTCAAGGCATCGCCCGATTTTGAAATTCCCTCGTTATAATAAATATCGAATTCTGCAGTTTTGAAGGGAGCTGCGACTTTGTTTTTAACAACTTTTGCTTTTACCCTGTTTCCGATAATTTCATCTCCCGATTTTATCTGGGCGGTCCTCGTCAGATTCACCCTTACAGAAGCATAAAATTTTAAAGCCATTCCTCCGGGCGTAGTTTCTGGATTTCCAAAAACCATCCCCACTTTCATTCTTGTCTGGTTGATAAATATAACAATGGTTTTTGTCTTTGCCATCATGCCCGTGAGCTTTCTCATTGCCTGAGACATCATTCTTGCCTGCAATCCGATGTGCTGGTCTCCAATTTCCCCTTCAATTTCTCTTTGCGGAGTCAAAGCGGCCACTGAATCAACAACAATAACATCAATATCTCCTGTTTTTACCAAAGTTTCCACAATCTGCAATGCCTGCTCGCCCGAATCAGGCTGTGAAATAAGTAAATCATCAACATTTACTCCGATTCTCCTTGCATAATCAGGATCCATTGCGTGCTCTGCATCAACAAAAGCGCATGTGCCTCCTTTTTTTTGGGCTTCAGCAACGACATGCAATGAAAGAGTAGTTTTACCGGATGATTCGCCTCCATATATTTCAATAATCCTGCCCCTTGGCATTCCCCCTACTCCCAAAGCCAAATCCATGGCTATTGAACCCGTGGGCACAGTGTCCACGTTCACTGCCTGCACTTCCCGCATTGTCATAATCGCACCTTCTCCAAATCTTTCCTTGATTTCATTTACGGCATTAATCAAAGCCTTATTCTGTTTTTCGTCCTTTTTATTTTTTTCTTTTGCCATGATAAATTATTTGTTTACTTTTCTTGCTCCGGCAAAAATTGAATAAGTAACCGAACAAGGGCATTCCCATCGCAACGGTTCATTTTCTCCGGAAATTATTTTCCCAGGCTTTATATTATACCCAAGCACAATAAAATCAAAGTCCTTTTTATATCCGCGCTGGCTTCCCAGAATTCCGTCGGCTGCAAAATAATTGTCTATTGCCCAACCGGACTGTTTTAACTTCTGGTCATAATAGTTAAAAAATTTTACGGCGTCTGCATTATTTTGTATTGTTCCTTCAGCAGTTATTTCAAATCCCTTAATAGTATTATCTGTCACCGGTTCTTTGTTATCTTTTGCAGAGGCTTTGCTCCATTTTAAATCAGAGAACAAAGGATAAATATCATTAATCATGTCGCAGCTTTCCTCCCATTGGCGCAGGCATTTTTGTTTCTTCTCACACCAGGAATATCCTGCCGAACCGATACATCCATGCTCGTCTCTGTCGCCTCCCAGCAAGGGTTGTTCTTGTTTCTGCTCCAGCTGTCTGAAATGGAAAATCCTGTTCCATATGCCCCACGAAAAAGGATTCCACCATGCAGCAAGGGCAAAGGATGGCGCAATCAAAAGAGCAACCAAGATTATTAGTGTGAGCTTATTTAGATTTTTTTTCACAAATTTGCGATAATAAATCGCTTTTAATATTATCGAATTAGACCTTCTGCCACTCGCTGTCCTCTTCGGATTCATCCGGACTTGCGCCCTTTATCGCAGAAGAGAAGTCTGCCTTTTCTGCGTAAACCTCCCTTGGCTTTGCACCGTCAGCAGGGCCCACAATGCCCTGTTCCTCCAGCATGTCAATCAGCCTGGCAGCCCTTGAGTATCCGATGCGCAACCTTCTCTGCAAAAAAGATGCAGAGGCTTTTTTAGTTTCGAGAACTATTTTTTTGACTTCTTCAAAAAGCGGATCATTATCGCCCATAAAAACTTCTCCGCCGGCTCCGGCCTCTTTTGGATCCTGCTGGTCCAAGGCGTTCTTTAGATTTTCAACCAGAACAGACTGCGTTTCCTGAAAATTCTTTGCCTGATCTGAAATAAAATCAGAAACTTTTTTAACTTCTTTTTCAGAAACATAAGGTCCCTGAATTCTTCCGATTTTTGCAGATTTTGATGAAAGGAAAAGCATGTCACCAGATCCCAGAAGTTTTTCTGCCCCCGACGTATCAATAACCGTTCTTGAATCAACCTGCGAAGAAACCTGGAAAGTAATTCTGGTAGGCACGTTGGCTTTGATAAGACCTGTGATGACTTCCACCGACGGCCTCTGCGTTGCAAGCACCAGATGAATTCCTGTGGCTCTGGCCATCTGCGCAAGCCTTACCACCCCTGCTTCAATTTCCCTTCCTTTTGCCGCCATCAAATCCGCCAATTCGTCAACCACAAAAACAATATATGGAAGCTGGAGACCTGAAGCGATTATATTTTTATTTGAATTATAAGTGCCGATATTTCTTGCAGGAACTTCGGAAAATACTTCGAATCTTCTTTCCATTTCATGGGTAAGCCATTGCAAAGCATTTATTGTTTTGTTTGCATCGTAAATAACAGGACAAAGCAAATGCGGAATGTCGTTATAGTGCTGAAATTCGACCCTCTTCGGGTCAACCATAATCATTCTAAGCTGGTCTGGCGTACATTTATAAAGCAAACTCAAAATCAGGTTATTCAGGAAAATTGTTTTTCCCGTTCCCGTCGCCCCGGCAACAAGCAAGTGCGGACCGTCTGTTATATCAGTAAAGACAGGAGAGCCCGAAACGTTTCTTCCAAGAGCAACAGTCAAAGGACTTTGCGGGCTCTGATAGGCAGGCTGTGAAATCAGATTTCTTAATGTTACTGTGGACCTCACTTTGTTTGGCACCTCAATTCCCACCAGAGACTTCCCCGGAATGGGAGCTTCGATTCTGATAGGATGGGCAGCCAAAGCCAAAGCAAGATTATTTGAAAGCGTTGTGATTTTTGAAAGTTTTACGCCCTCTGCCGGCTTAAATGCATACTGTGTAACTGTCGGACCAACATTTACCTCTGCCATTTCAACAGGAATTCCAAAATTCTCCAACGTGTTCTTGATAATCATGGAGTTTTCTTTTATATTACCGGAGGTGGGAGCGGTTTCATTTTTGTTGAGCAAATCCAGAGGAGGAAGAATATAATCTCCTTTTGCCGGAACCGGCTTTTTTTCCTCTTTCTCCTTTTCTTTTTCATCCGGTTTGTCTTTCTTAAACAAAGAAATTCTGGGAGCCACGCGCTTTTGCTCCGGCTTTTCGTCAACACCCTTTATTTTAATCGGCGCGTCATCCTGCTTATTTATCTGGGCGGTGAACGATGGCTTCTTTTCTTTTTCATCGTCAAATTCTTCTTCCACATATTCATGCCAGATAAACTGCATGAAAATAAAGAAACCTATTAAAATAATTGTTCCAAAAACTATATTTGCAACTAGATTTCCGAACATTCCGGCAAAGAATTTTCCTGATAAATTTCCAATCCAGCCTCCGCCCATTAAATTCAAGTCTTGCGTTCCCAGAACTCCGGCAATTCCGATAACAGACACAAAAATAGCAATAAACATCGCCAGCGTCCTTCCTCTGCTGTTTGACTTTAAAAATATCAGCCCTCCGAAAAATAAAAACAGGGGCAAAGTATAAACCGCCCTTCCAATAAAAAATTGGGAGACCGCCATGAACATTTTTCCTGCCGTTCCGGCTTTTTCCCAAAAACTTAATCCGATTATAATGGCAAACAGGAACATCAAAACAGCTTTAATCCATTTTTTTGTCCGTATAGTTAAAAGAGATTCTTTTTGTTTGTCTTTTCTCCTTCCGTTTTCTTTTATTTCTCTGTCCTTTTTTGCCATAAATTTAAATACAAAAAATGAAGATTGTATGCCAATCTAAATTACTCCATTATAGCACTTCAGATTTTTCCTTCAACTTACTTACCGGATAAACAAATACCCCGCCTTTTGGACGGGGTATCACTTATTCTGCAATCTTATTTTTTCCCTTTCGGCTCAAATCCTGTTCCTACAGGAATGAGTTTTCCGATAATTACGTTTTCCTTGAGACCGCGTAATTTATCTTCCTTTCCTTCGAGAGCAGCTTTAATCAAAACTCTTGATGTCTGCTGGAAGGAAGCTGCCGACAGGAACGATTCAGATGCCAATGCGACTTCAGAAATTCCGAGCAGGATCTGTGCGCCGGCTGGCGGAGTTTTCTTTGCCTTCTTTAATCTTTCAACTTCCTCCTGGAATACAGACCATTCCACCACCTCGCCTCTTATCCAGCTTGAATCGCCCTCTTCTTTGATTCTGATTCTTGAGAACATTTTCTGGATAATAACTTCAATATGTTTGTCGTGAATATCCACTCCTTGGGATGAATAAATTCTCTGAACTTCCTTTAAAATATATTTTTGGGCATTTTCCAGTCCTGCTGATTTGTAAAGTTTTTTAAGATCCAAGCTTCCTTCAGACAGCGGCTGGTTTTCTTTTATATCCTGACCTTTTTCAACAATAATGGCAATTCTCCCGGGAATCTTATATTCCATTATATCTTTCTTTGCGGAAGGTTTTTTTCCGGTTGCGCTTTCAGGCTGGATTTTAACAATCCTTCTTTCTTCGTCAACATCAACAACTTTTCCTTCTGTCAAAGACATTATTGCTTCTCCTTTTGGAGCTCTGCATTCGAAAATTTCTTCAATTCTAGGCAGACCCTGCGTAATGTCTCCTGCTCCAACGATACCTCCCAAGTGGTGGGTTCTCAATGTAAGCTGGGTTCCCGGCTCTCCGATTGCCTGAGCGGCAACAATTCCCACTGCCTCTCCCAATTTTACAAGACTGTTTCTTCCCATGTCCCATCCGTAACATTTCTGGCAGACTCCCTGTGTACATTTGCAGGTTAAAGGAGACCTGACAACAACTCTTTCAATTCCTTCTTTGCTGATTTCATCAGCTGTTTTCCATGTTATAAGTTCGTTTTTCTTTGCATAAACTTTTCCGCCTTTTGAAATTTCCTCCACTGCAACTCTTCCTACAATTTTAAAGATAAAATCTTCTTCGATGTCGTCTGCGTCTTTTTTATAAACAGTCAGACCTGTTTTGTCTCCGCAATCAACTTCTGTGACAATCACATCGTGTGCAACATCAACAAGACGCCTTGTCAGATATCCGGCAGATGATGTTCTCAAAGCTGTGTCAGCTGTTCCTTTTCTTGCTCCGTGAGTAGAAATGAAATATTCAAGAACGTTGAACCCCTCTGCAAAAGAGGATTTAACAGGAAGCTCGATGATATCTCCGGCGGGGTTGTTAACCAGTCCTTTCATTCCGGCCATCTGCACGGGCTGAGCCCATGTTCCTCTGGCTCCCGCATTGATAATCGAAAACACAGGCCCCTCTTCAGGCAAAGTTGTTTTAAGCAAAGCCTCAATCTTTGTTTTGACTGCCTGCCATACCAGAATTTTCTGAGAAGTTTTTTCTTCAGGTGACAACAATCCTTTTTCAAAGTGGCTGTCGATTTGTTTTACTTCTTTTTCTGCTTCTTCAATGAGTCTTGGTTTTTCGGCGGGAACCACCAAGTCATCCATTCCCCAGCTCACACCTGACAATGTGCAGTATTCAAATCCAAGCGCTTTTATGCTGTCTAAAACTGCAACGCATTCTTCATTCGGATATTTTTCGATGACATCTCTTACAAGCCCCTTTAATCCTTTGTTATCAATCAGCCTGTTTACAAAAGGATAATCTGGCGGTAGCACGGAATTTAATATAAGCCTCCCGACAGTTGTATCAATAAGCTCTTTTTGTTCTGACTTCGGATTTGGAACTCTTATTTTTTCGTTGAGTTTTACGTATCCGTATTCGTGGGCGGTAATTGCTTCAGAATCTGAAGAATAATATCTCATATCCTTTGGATCCTGCTGGATGTCTTTCATTCTTGTCAGAAAATAGCATCCCAAAGCAATATCTCTGAAAGGTCCGATAACAGGCAGCCCTGTTGCAGGCCTCAAAAGATTCAGAGACGAAAGCATTATTTCTTTTGCCTCTTTCTGCGCTTCGTCAGACAACGGCAGATAAACAGCCATCTGGTCTCCGTCGAAGTCAGCGTTGAACGCTTCGCAGGCAAAGGGATGCAGTCTTATTGTCTCTCCTTCTGTTAGAATCGGCTGAAATGCCTGAATACCCAGCCTGTGCAAAGTCGGAGCTCTGTTCAACAATACCAGTTTTCCTTTGATGATTTCTTCAAGAATTGCCCAGACTTCAGGCACTTTTTCATCAATAAGCCTTGCAGCACCCCTTATGTTAAAGGCAAGCTCTTTGTCTAAAATTCTCTTTATTACAAAAGGTTTGAAAATTTCCAATGCCAGAGTTTTTGGCAGTCCGCACTGCGCAAATTTCAGTTCAGGACCGACTGCAATAACAGACCTTCCGGAGTAGTCCACTCTTTTTCCAAGAAGGTTTTGCCTGAATCTTCCCTGTTTTCCAGCCAAAATTGCAGCCAGAGATTTTAACAATCTCTTTCCGCCTGTTGTTGCTGTGGTTGTGACTCCTTTTCTCATTTCGTTGTCAACCAAAGCGTCCACGGCTTCCTGCAACATTCTTTTTTCGTTTCTGACAATGACTGCCGGAGCTGAAATCTCAAGCAGATACTTTAATCTGTTGTTTCTGTTTATAACTCTTCTGTAAAGGTCATTCAAATCAGATGAAGCATATCTTCCGCCGTCAAGCTGAACCATCGGCCTCAAATCAGGAGGCAGAACAGGCAAAACATCCATGAACATCCATTCAGGCCTTACGCCTGATTTCAGCATTCCCTGGAAGAGCTTTAATCTCCTCAAAACTTTTTTCTTTAATGCCGGAGGAGCTTCCTGGCTTTCTTTGACCAATTCATCAACTGTTTTTTTCAAATCAATCTGCGCAAAAATATTTTTTACTGTCTCTGCTCCCGTTCCGGCTTCAAACATTTCTCCGTATTTCAAAGACAACGTGTGATAGACAACTTCCGAAAGAATTTTCAGTTCTTTGATTTCCATCACTTCCTCCTTTGCCCTTT
>JAKLDQ010000015.1 GCA_022703425.1 Patescibacteria group bacterium
AATTCAATAATCAAAAATACAAAAGAGGATGGCCGAACCATCGTTTTAATTATTGACGAAAGTCACAATACAGCTAACTCTGAAAAATCAAAAGAACTTATTGAAATAATAAGTCCAAAGATTACATTAGAAGTTTCTGCAACGCCTCATTTAACCGAGAATATCGCAGAAATAGAGAAAGTCCGTTTGTCAGATGTTAAGACGGAAGAAATGATTAAGTCTGAAATTTCGGTAAATCCAGAGTTTCTTGATATTAAAATCGGCACTCAAAGCTCGGATGAAATTGTAATCGCAGAAGCTCTAAATAAAAGGGTGGAATTGGTTAAGATGTATAAAAATGAGGGTGTAAAAATAAACCCTTTGATGCTTATTCAGCTCCCAGATAATAAAGCTGGTCTAACCAGTAAAAAAGAGGAAATCGTTAAGATTTTAGAAAAAAATAAAATAACAGAAAAAAACGGCAAGCTGGCCATTTGGCTTTCGGAAGACAAATCAGAAAACTTGCCCAACATTGAGAAGAATAACAACGAGGTTGAAGTTTTAATTTTCAAACAGGCCATAGCTCTTGGCTGGGACTGCCCAAGAGCCTCAATTTTAGTTATTTTTAGAGAGAGTAGAAGTTTTACCTTTACAATACAAACAATAGGCAGAATAATGAGGATGCCACAATTAAAATACTACACAAAAGAACCAGAATTAAATAAAGGTTTCGTCTTTACCAACTTACCAAACATTGAAATTACAGAAGACTATGCAAGAGATTATATTACCGTCTATGAAGCGAAAAGAGATGACAAAATCTATAAAAGTATTTCATTGCCGTCTATTTACTTAAAAAGACAAAGAGAAAGAACTCGTTTATCTGGCGAATTTTTGAAACTTTTTTTGAAAGTTACGGCAGACAACGATTTGGCAAAAAGGGTAAATTCTAAACCCTCAAAAATAATTAGCCCGATAATTGCAGATGGTAAGATTATTGATGTTGATAAATCTGGCGAGATAGAACACAAGGGAACTATAAACATAGCCTTGAACGAAAAAGAAGTGCAGGAAAGATTTGATAAGTTTATTGTCCAAAATTGCACTCCTTACGCCCCTGCCGATAGTAGCGACAGAATGAAAACTGCCTTGTATCAATTTTTCAGTCAGAAATTTAAGTTTGAAAAATACGACCCAAAATCCCAAAGGATTATTTTAGGCAAAGAAAACGTCCAGCTTTTTGTTGACGCTATTAACTTGGCAAAAGAAAAGTATAAAAAAGAGGTTGTTGAAAAATTAAGCGAGAAAAGAGAGCTTCAAGAAATTTCCAATTGGGAAGTCCCAATGTTCATTACCTATAACAGCAGATACAAAGCCGAGATACAGCCCCTTTCTGCCATAAAACCCTTTTATACGGCCAAACCAAGCGAACCAGAGCGGTTATTTGTGGCGATGTTAAATAATTCCAAGAAAATTAAATGGTGGTATAAAAATGGTGAGGGTGAATTAAAATACTTTGGTATTTTACGAGAAGACGACCAAGCATTTTATCCCGACTTCATAATCCAATTAAAAGACGGCACGATTTGGATATTGGAAACAAAAAGTGGTATGACCGCCAAAGATGCCAGCGAGAGAGCCGAAGCTCTGCAAAAATACATTAAATCCCAGAACAAAAAAGGTAAAAACCTTTTGGGAGGTATTGCGATTTATGAGAACGGCACTTGGCGATACAATGACAAAGAAAAATACGAGTATAATCCCAACGATTTATCAAGTTGGAAAGTTTTAGAATTGTAATTTTTTATTGTAAAAAGTCGCTTTTTTAGCGATTTTTTGGTAGAATAATAAATTGTTATTAAACTATAAAATATGATTTTATTAAACATCTTGATAGCTTGTTTTTTGATAAGTGTCTGTGTTTGGGTGGCAGTTCTGTTTTTATTTTTTAAGAAAGAAACGCTTTCTCAAATAACAATGTTTTTAGTATCCCTTTCGGCAGGAGCATTGATAGGCGGTGCTTTTTTACATTTATTACCTGAAGCATCCGAAGGAATGGAAGCAGAAAAATTATTCTTTGTTGTGCTTTCAGCCTTCGTTATTTTCTTTTTGATAGAAAAGCTATTTCACTGGCGACACTGTCATCAAGAAAATTGCGAAATTCATACGTTTGGTTATATGAATTTAGTGGGAGATTTTATACATAATTTTATTGACGGGTTAGTAATAGCCAGCGTTTTTATGGTTGATTTCAAATTAGGGATAATAACAACGCTTGCGATTGCCCTGCACGAGATACCACAGGAAATTGGCGACTTCGGTGTTTTAATACACGCAGGGTTTAATAAAACAAAAGCGTTAGTGTTAAATTATTTAGTTGCAACATCTGTTATTTTAGGTGGCATTGTCGGATACTTTGCTACTTTTTATGTTAATGGCGTAATGGCATATCTTTTACCTATCGCCGCAGGAGGGTTTATTTATATTGCCGCTTCTGATTTAATGCCCGAAATAAGAAAAGAGAGCAATGTTAAAAAATCAATCATATCGTTTGGCATATTTCTGTTGGGAATTATTTTAATGTTTGCTGTAAAATTTTTAGAACACTAAAAAACTTATCGCTAAAATTAAAAGAGGGAACGCCCTCTTTTTTGTTACCCATTGACACAGGTATAGTTATGGGTATATATTCAATATAGAGGAGTAAAAACAAAGGTCGCCTCTCTTATATTAAAAATTTAATTATACAAAACTATGCCAAAATTAGATGGAACAGGCCCTTCTGGGCAAGGCCCAAAAACAGGCAAAGGAATGGGTAATTGTGGTGGAGGTAGAGGACTGGGATGGGGCAGGGGTTATGGTTGCGGTTGTGGAGGTGGATTATTCGGCAGAATGTTTTACACAAAGGAAGAAAGAGACGAATTATTAAAAGATAGAGAAGCAGTGTTGGAAAATGAGTTGAAAGCGGTTAAAGAAGAGTTAGCCGAGAGAAAGGGTCAAAAATAAAAGAAGGCCGTGAGCCCAGCTCTTTCTTTTGAGAGAGCTGGGAGACCTTCTTTTAATAATAAAAATATCATAAAATTTTAATAATTTCAATTATTATGCCAAGACCAAGACTTTGCCGAAGAATAGAATTTAATCCAAATATAACTTATTTTAAGCCGCAAGGTGTGCCGATGAGGGATTTAGAGATGATTGAGTTAACTGCCGAAGAGGTAGAGGCTTTGAGGTTGAGGAATACAGAGGATTTGGAGCAGGAAGAGGCGGCTAAAAAAATGAACACATCCCAAAGCACTTTTCAAAGGATTTTATCTTCGGCTTACAAAAAAATCACGGAAGCGATAATAGATGGAAAAGCAATAAAGATAATTAAGTAATTTATTTTTGATTGCACCGTTTTATTACTGAAATAAAAGAGGGCTTGTTGCCCTTTTTGCATTTACAAGGGTCATAATTAAATTGAAGTAAGCTAAATCAATCCAGCAAGCTCTGGCATTTTAGCCAAATCTGGGATATAAATATAATCAGAGCATTGTTGTATGATAGTTCTAACTTCATACACGATGTCCCGCTCGTAAATTAAGACACCGCGTAAGCGGTGTTTTAATTTACGAATAGATGGACTCGAACCCGAGGGGTGGGTCGGAGGGGACACTTGGTGTCCCCTCGGTGCAGGAAATTATTCAAAACCGAGGGTTTTGAAGGAGGAGGCGGAGCGACGACGGGTTCTAGTCCGTCAGCAGACGGACGGAGTCCCACCTCCTCCGCCACGTAAAATTTTGCTCCGCAAATTAACGTGGCTGTCGCGTTTAAATCTTTGATTTATTACGCGACGCCATAAAGCATCATCAGAATCTAGTATTTCAGAGCGTATTATAAATATGGATATTCTTCTTATAATCGCTTCTATACTTGCACCTGTGCCTGTTCTGCACATGTGGCTTCATGCGCTTTTAAGTTTCTGGAAAAAATGGCCTCTGGCCTTTTATTTTTTTGTTTTTTTCCTCTGGCTTTTTTCCTTTTGGTTTTTCCTGAAAATTCCCGCCGTGCTTTTATTTGAGCCATCTGCCTTTTCATCATTTTTGGGAATTATTCTTGCAATAGCAGGTTTTTTGCTGATGGGTCTTTCTCTTTTTACCTTGGGGCCGAAAAGGTTTTTTGTATGGGCGGTTTTAAGACCGCAGGAAGTTATGCAGAAATATATTGCATCCGGCATCTTTAAATTTATTCCCCATCCCTCATATACAGGAATTCTTTTGATTCTTTTTGGAATTTTTATTTTATCAGGCAGAACGTATCTTGCAGGAGCTTTTATTTTTGCTGTCTCTTTTTTTCCGACTGCCATATATTTTGAAGAAAAAGAGCTCCACGAGCGACTGAAATAATTTAGAAACAGTGGATAAACCCGCTGTTTTTTGTTGCACGAATAAATTATAATAACTACGTATGAAAACAAGATTTTTTATTTTTTCAGCTTTTTTATCGGCATTAATTATTTTTCCTGCGCAGACATTTGCAGAATTTAAGCAAGAAAGATTGTTTTACACTTCTCCTTCAAAAGAAAAGCAGGGGATTGCAGATATTAAAAAAAATTACCAGAAAATCGATATTCTGGCTCCGCAAGTTTATATCGTTCTGCCAAATCTCACTGTAAAAAATCAGATGACAGCCGAACTTTATAAAACAATCCAGGATTATAATCTAAAAACAATGCCTCTTCTGGCAAACGATGGATTCAACCAGAAAGTCATTCATGATCTGCTGATTTCTGAAACTGCCCAGAATAATATTATTGATTATCTGGTAAAAGAGGGAAAAGAAAAAAAATATATCGGCTGGCAGTTTGATTTTGAGAACATAAATTACAAAGACAAGGATTTGTTCAGCGTATTTATTGAAAAGACTGCAAAAAAACTGCATGAGAACGGAATGATTTTCAGCGTCGCTGCCGTGGCAAGAATCACAGATTATGAAAATACAGACCATTTTTTAAACTGGGCGGGTGCCTTTGATTATAAAAGAATCGCAGAAGCGGTAGATTTTGTAAGTTTGATGACTTATGACGATCCTAATTCACTTGGACCGGCTTCTTCCATTCCCTTTATTAATTCTGTGCTGGCGTATGTGAAAGACAAAATTCCAGCAGAAAAACTTTCGATGGGAATTCCCCTTTACTATTGGGGCTGGACTATAAGCCCATACAAAAGAATCCGGTCGGGGTCAGGATATTCCCGCCTTTCAATGATAATGCAGAGCACGCCCTATTTATCCGGATTTATTCCTTCGCTTGGCACTGCATGGCTGGCGTATTCATATAAGAATTTCGTGTATCTTTTGTGGCACGAAAACGGACAATCATTTGATTTAAAACTTAACATAGTAAAACAGAATAATTTCAGAGGATTTTCTGCCTGGGCGCTGGGAGACGAAGACCCGGCATTGTGGAATTTAATCTAAAAAAACATTTTAACGGCTCAGCTTGACTGAGCCGTTGCTTTTTTGTCAAATCTGATTTAGAATGGCTTTATAATCGACGACGATGCAGAACGAGGAAATCATTTTTATCTTGGGAGGAATAATCCTCTTGCTTGCAGTATTGAATGCGTATGTTTTAAAACGCACCAATGCAGTAAGCAAAAAATTTGATGTTTTGCTGGAGAAAGGAAAAATAAAGGATTTCAAAGATCTTATTGTTTCTCATTCAGAAAAGGTAAAATTGCAGGATCAAAAAATGAAAGAGATGATTTTGCGGATTAAAATGCTTGAAAATATTTCCAAAAAGACTTTTCAAAAAATCGGAGTAGTAAGATTTAATCCATTTAACGAACTTGGTGGAAATCAAAGTTTTGTTATCGCTCTTTTGGATGACCAAAACAACGGTTTTGTGCTTTCAAGCCTGTTTGTAAACGAAGGAAACAGAGTTTATTCAAAACCGGTAAAGTACGGCAAATCGACACACAAATTATCAAACGAAGAAAAAGAGGCGATAGCCAATGCCATGAAAGACGTGGTACCTCAGACATAATATGGCAGTTAAACAAGAAACAAAAATAGAACTTAAAAAAAGGCCACCTGTAGTGGTCGTTTTAGGGCATGTTGACCATGGCAAATCTTCTCTTCTGGAAGCAATAAAGGATTTTAGAATTACATCAAAAGAATCCGGAGGAATCACCCAGCATATCGGAGCTTACGAAGTGGAACTCGAAAACAAGCGGATAACTTTCATCGACACGCCGGGACATGAAGCTTTTTCTGCAATGCGCTCAAGAGGGACAGAGGTTGCCGATGTGGCATTGCTCGTTGTTGACGCCGCCCAATCTGTTCAGCCCCAAACAAAGGAAGCGATAATGGCAATCAAGAAAGCGAGCATTCCCATGATTGTGGTCTTAAATAAAATGGACAAACCCGAAGCAAATCCCGAAAAGATAAAAAGAGAGCTTTCAAAAATCGACATAAATGTTGAATCTTACGGAGGAGAAATTCCTTCCGTGGAAGTTTCGGCGCGTGAAAAAACTGGCATCCAGGAACTTTTGGAAATGATACTTCTTGTTTCAGACGTTCAGGATTTGAAGGCAGAAACAAATGTTCCTGCCGAAGGCCTTGTAATCGAATCGTACATGGATAGTTTAAAAGGGCCTGTTGCGACTGTAATAATCAAAAGGGGAATTTTGAGAAAAAAAGATATTATTGCAACAGATCTCGCAATTGCCCCTCGGGTAAAGTCTGTTGAAAATTTCCAGGGAAAGCCCTTGGAAGAAGCTTATCCTTCTCAACCCGTTATTATTTTGGGATTTGAAAAAGTTCCGGCTGTGGGAGAAAGGTTTAAGAGCTATAAATCAGTTGAAGACGCGCAAAAAAATCTCCGCAAAGAGGAGCAAAAAAGGGAAATCGGCTCTACTGTACTGGAAGTCGAAGGAGATAAAAAAGTTTTAAATATCATTCTGAAAGGAGATGTTTTCGGTTCTTTGGAGGCAATCGAAAGCGTATTAAAAAATCTCCCGCAGGAAAAAGTAATTTTAAGGATTTTAAAATGTGAAGCGGGAGATATAAACGAATCAGATGTAAAACTTGCCGAAATGTCCAAGGCAGAAATTATCGGCTTTCGCGTAAAAATAAGCCCTACTGTTGTGCAATTGATGAAAAAAGATACTGAAAGAAAAGTAAGAATTAAAACATTTGATATTATTTACGAATTAATCCAAAACGTCAGGTCTTCCATGGAAAAATCGCTGGATGTTGAAATTGTCAGAAAAGAGCTCGGAAGAATAAAGGCTATGGTTATTTTTTGGGGAGAAAAAAACCGCCAGATTGTCGGTGGAAAAATCACAGACGGAGAGATGAAAAAAGGATTCAAGCTGGACGTCGTAAGGGAAAGCGCGAAGGTGGGATCCGGTAAAATTATCAATCTTCAGCGCGACAAAAAGGACGTAGACAGGCTGACGAGAGGAGACGAATGCGGAATCTTATTTGAGGGCAACATAAAAGTGGAAAAAGGCGATCTGCTGATTGCCTACTCTGAAGAAAGGGTAAAAGGCGAGTTGTAATGACAAACAGAATAGAAAAGGTAAATTCACTTTTAGAGCACGAAATAGGAAAAATAATCCAAAGGGAAATTGTTTTTCCCAAGGATTTTTTGGTTACTTTGACAAAGGTTCAGGCAACCCCTAATCTGATTGAAGCGAAAGTATACATTTCTGTTTATCCCGAGGACAAAGCAGATTATGCAATCGAAGTTTTAAACAAATCGGTTTACGACATCCAGCACCAGATAAACAGGAAGCTGAACATGCGCCCGATACCCAAAATAATATTCGTCAAAGACGTAATTGAAAGCAAAGCAGGCAAAGTGGAAGAACTTTTGGCCAGATTGAAAAAAGACGGAAAATAGTATAAAATTAGTATAAAATAACGTGGTGCCGTAGCCAAGTGGTTTAGGCCTGGGTCTGCAAAACCCATCACGTGGGTTCGATTCCCACCGGCACCTCAATGAGAAGATATTTTGTAAACGATAACTTCTTCGATGAGTGGTCGCCGAAAATGGCTTATGTCTTAGGATTTTGGTTTGCAGATGGATATATGCGTCATGAAAAATCCTACAGAATAAGTTTTTGCTCAAAGGATATCGAAATATTATATTCCATTAGATCTTGCTTAGAATCAAACCATAAAATAATTTTTGAGAAGAAAGATGAAAGTAAAAATCTTATTATCTTCTCTAAAAGATTATATTTGAAACTGTTAGAGTTGGGCGGTATTCGATGCAAAAGCCGCAAAATGATATTTCCGCTTATACCAGATAAGTTTTTGCCAGATTTCATCAGGGGGTACTTTGATGGAGACGGAAGCGTGTTTTTTGTGGATTATATAAACACAAAGAACAAAAAGCTCCGCATAGAATTAAGAAGCAATTTCACTTCAGGAAGCACGGATTTTTTAGAAAGCCTTCAGACTGTTTTAAATAGGAACTTGGGCTTATTGAAGAAAAAAATTTGTGGATTTAACAATGGCAGATCATTTAAATTAGGATACGGGACATACGATACTATAAAATTATTAAGATTCATGTATTATCCGAATTATCCAGTTGGAATGGAAAGAAAAGCAAAATTTTTGCATGATCCCAAGACAGAGTATTTTGCTGAAAAATTCGACTATTTTTTAAAAAGAGATAAACGCGATTGGAAAAATAATATACGAGCAGCTTTTACTATAGCTTAATCATGCCCGAATGGTGGAATGGTATACACGCAACACTTAAAATGTTGTGAGGTTCTCCTCATGTGGGTTCGACTCCCACTTCGGGCACAGTAATATGACAACTCTCTTTTTAATTTTTTTAAGCACTTTTGTCGTTAGCTTGCTGAGTTTTATTGGCGTTTTTACGCTTGCTCTGAACGAAAGCCTTCTGAAAAAAATTATCTTTTATTTGGTTGCGCTTTCAGCCGGCGCTTTGATGGGAGGCGCTTTTCTGCATTTATTGCCCGAGGCCGTTGAAGAGTTTGGAAACGGAAATGCCTTTTTATTTGTCTTAGTAGGGTTTTTTCTGTTTTTTGCAATTGAAAAGATTATCCACTGGAGACACTGCCACGAAGGCCATTGCCCTGTGCATACTTTTGCCTATATCAATCTGATAGGGGACTCAATCCATAATTTTATTGACGGTATAATTATTGCTGCCGGTTTTTTGGCCAGCCCGGCATTGGGTTTTGCTTCAGCAGCTGCAATCTTTCTGCACGAAATTCCGCAGGAGTTCGGAGATTTCGGAGTTTTGCTTTACGCAGGCATAAACAAAAAAAGGGCGCTTATGCTTAACTTCCTTACTGCTGTCACTGCTGTTGCCGGAGGGATATTCGGTTATTATCTGTTAAGTTTTGCAGACAAAATATTGCCTTTTTTGCTGGCTTTTGCCGCAGGAAATTTTATTTATGTTTCTGCATCAGACCTTATACCTGAAATAAGGAAGGAAACAAACGCCAAAAAATCTTTCTTGAACATCGGCATTATTCTGTTTGGCATATTGCTGATGTATCTGTTGAAATTTGCCGGCGTGGAATAAACGCATAAACAAAAAACCGCGTTTTGCGCGGTTTTTTGTTTGTAGAATTAGCTTTCTACGATTTCAATTTCAGCAGTTTTTGCTCCGAAGTTTTTTGCCTGTAAAAGGCTTTCGAACCAAATATCTGCGTGATAGTTTCCTTTCCTTTTGTTCATCCTGTCTTCGACAATGAATATCTTATCGCCGAATAATTTGGGTATTCTGATCTTTGTACCGAATGGCAAAAGATTGTTTGCGATAATTCCGTCCTTTACTTTCTTGCCTGAGGCAGTAATAAAGGGGGTATCATCTGTCTGGTCAACTGTGCTTGAATAAGCAGTAATGACCATTTTGATTTTCTTAACAGTTTCATAGGATGTCTTATCCAGCTTGCAAACTGTAAGTTTTCCGTCTTTTACAAGAACGGCAGGATTAATTTTTACTGAATCGCTTGGCAATTCAGCATTTGTTGACTGGGCAATAAATATCCCTAAGAGTATCACACCGGTTATAACACCTGCAATAACTGATCCAATCAGGGGAGTATTGCCGTTAGTCAAGGTAACCATTTTTAGTATACTCATAATAAAAAACTCCCTCACAGGAGTATATTCTATCTTAGCATATTCAAAGGCCCTTGTCAATAGTTACACCACAAAACATACAAATCTGTCAATACCCCTGCTTTCCGGCTAATTTTGTCCGAAAAACCAGCTTTTAATGCATTTTTACCTAATCACAAAACATATTAAATGAAAATTAAAAAGAACCCTTTTTGAGGGATCTTTTATCTGAGCGGGAGACGGGATTCGCAGGTATTGCCCGAAGGACATTGCCGCCTCGCCTCTCGTCGCTTCCGCTCCTCGGGTACCCTGCCGGCTCGGCGCAATTCGGGGACGGGTGCTCCACACATCTCCAATTCAGAAAATGAAAAACCCTCTTTCGAGGGTATTCATTTTCTGAGCGGGAGACGGGATTCGCACCCGCGACATCTTCCTTGGCAAGGAAGCATTCTGCTGCTGAATTACTCCCGCATTTCGGCCTAACGGCCTCAATGTAAACTGCTACTATTTATAAGCTTCTCTTTTTTCTCTCTTCTCCAACCTTTTATTTCCCTTTCCCTTTTGGCTGCCCCTTTTGTTGTCCCAAATGCCTCCGTGTAAACTAGCTCTACCGGAATTTTACTTTTTTGCAAACAAGTTTTTTTACCAGAATTATGCTCGTCTAGTCTCTTTTTTAAATTCCAAGTAATCCCGGTATAATATGATCCATCCTTGCATTTTACTATATATATAAAAGATGGGGCATATTTTGTTTACACTGAGGAGTGAAACGACGAAGTGTGCCGAGGGAGAGAATCGGACTCTCGACCCCTTCTTTTTCAGAGAAGTGCTCTACCACTGAGCTACCCCGGCAAAATGTGATGTGGGCGCTAAGGGACTCGAACCCCTGACCCTCTCAGTGTAAATGAGATGCTCTACCAACTGAGCTAAGCGCCCTAATTTGTTCTGTGCGCGAGAGAGGACTCGAACCTCCAAGCCTTTCGGCGCTACCACCTCAAGGTAGTGCGTTTGCCAATTTCGCCACTCGCGCTTAACAAATTATTTTTGTTCTTGGGTTTCGGTAGATTCAGGAGTATCTTCAGCGGGTTCAGCCTGTTTATCTGCGGTTTCAGTCACGGTTTCCTCCTGTGCTGCTTTTTCCTGCTCTTCGTCAGCAATAGCAGAAGAAAATTCTCTGTTTTTGAGTTTTGCTCTCTTTCCTTTTGCTGTTCTCAAAAAATAAAGCTTGGCCCTCCTTACCTTGCCCGATTTTACAATTTCCATTTTTTCAACGGAAGGGGAGTGCAGAGGAAATATTCTTTCAACACCTATTCCTTCAACAACTTTTCTTACTGTTATTGTAGCATTAATTCCTCTTCCATGCTTTTTGGCAATTACCAGGCCTTCAAAAACCTGTATTCTCTCTTTGTCGCCTTCTTTGATTTTTTGGTGTACGCGAACTGTATCGCCCGGGCGGATATTCATGCCCTGCTTTAACTGAACTTTGTTAAAACTGTCTAATTTTATGCTCATGTCTTTAAACTCTCTAATACTTTTTTTAAATCTTCGGGCAGCTCGGATTTTAATTCTTTTATTTGTCCGTCAGGTAATTGGATTTTTAAATAAGCAGCGTGTAAAAACTGCCTCTTTAAACCCTCTGGTGTCTTTGAATTTTTAAATCCGTACAGCTTATCTCCTGCAATCGGATGCTGGATATAAGATAAATGGCACCTTATCTGGTGTCTTCTGCCTGTCTTAATTTCAACTTCCAATAATGAAAAATCCTGGAATCTTTCAAGAACTTTTATCACCGTAACCGCCTCTCTTTTGCCCTCTGATTTCGGGTCGGAAATATCGTATGCTTTCTGTTTTCTTTTGTCCATCGGAGACCGTCCAATCAGCGTTTCCACCCTAATTTCATCTTCCTTTATAACCCCGTTTGCCAAGGCCATATATTTCTTTTCTACCCCTCTATTTTTAAACTGTTTTTGAAAAAAAATCAAGGCTTCGCTTGTTTTTGCCACCAGCAGAATCCCTGATGTGTCTTTGTCCAATCTGTGCGCAATTCCGTACCTCGGAGATTCTCCCGCGTTCTTCAGTTCCGGATATTTTCCTGTCAATTTTTCAATTAGCGATGAATGGCTCAACAATGCTGAGCCGTTTAGTGTTTCGTCAAAAACTACCACTCCTGCCGGCTTATCAACCACCAAAACATTCTTATCTTCGTAAATGGTTTTTATTTCCATGTGCATCTTCCTCCAAATTTTTATGTGGGCGGTATAGGACTCGAATGATTGCCCGAAGGACATTGCCGCCTCGCCCTTCGTCGCTTCGCTCCTCGGGTACCCTGCCGGCTCGGCGCAATTCGGTGGTAGGTTCTCGCCACAATACCTCCTCTAAATAAAAATTTGCAAGCGCTTTCAGCGCTTCAAATTTTTATGTGGGCGGTATAGGACTCGAACCTATGACCCTTTACACGTCAAGTAAATGCTCTACCAACTGAGCTAACCGCCCCTTCTTTTTACTTCCGATTGCATAGCAGTTTTGCAAACTGCCAAGAAGTGTGGACACGCCAGGACTCGAACCTGGGACCAGTCGTGTATAAGACGACCGCTCTACCAACTGAGCTACGTGTCCGTAAATGGACTAACCCATTTACTTTTGTATTTTGACTTTTGAATTTTGACTTTTCCCGCTTATTATTCTTTCAAATTCCTCCCTTTCTATTGTTTCTTTTTCTATCAGATCTTTTGCTATTTTTTCAAGCAGCTCTCTCTTTTTTTCCAGAATTTCAACCGCTTTCTTCTCAGCGTCCCTGATAAATTTTTCAACTTCCTTGTCTATTTTTGCAGCAACTTCTTCAGAATAATTTCTCTGTTCAGAAATTTCTTTTCCCAAGAAAATCATTTCCTCTTTTTCACCGAAAGAGATCGGGCCGAGTGGGGACATACCGTACTCTTTTACAAGCTTTCTCGCGATATCAGAAGCTCTGATTAAATCGTTCGAAGCTCCCGTCGTCATTTCTCCAAAAATAAGCCTTTCTGCGCAGTATCCTCCCAAAAGAGTCGCTAGTTCTGCATTAAACTGCGTCTTTGTCCTCATTTTTCTTTCTTCAGAAGGCACTTGTAAAGTATAACCTGCCGCAACGCCTCTTGCAATAATAGAAATTTTTCTTACGGGTTCTGTCCCGGGAATTGACGACGAAACCAAAGCATGTCCGGCTTCATGATATGCTGCGATTTCTTTTTCTCTTTTTGATAAAACATGGCTTCTTCTTTCGGGCCCGAGCAAAACTTTTTCTATGGCTTCCAGAAATTCTTTCTGGTCAATTTCTGTTTTATTTTGCCTTGCCGCAAGCAATGCTGCTTCGTTGGCAACATTTGCCAAATCAGCTCCTGAAAATCCGGGAGTTCTTTCTGCAACTTCCTTGAAATCAATATTGCCGTTCAACGGCTTTCCTTTTGCATGTATTTTTAAGATTTCCTCCCTGTCATGTACGTCCGGCGGATCTAAAACGATTTTTCTGTCGAATCTCCCCGGCCTCAGCAATGCAGGATCTAAAATATCACCCCTGTTTGTTGCCGCCATCACAATAACATTTGTTTCCCTTTCAAATCCGTCCATTTCAACAAGAATCTGATTTAATGTCTGTTCTCTTTCATCGTGGCCTCCGCCAATACCAGCCCCTCTGTGCCTTCCGATCGCATCCAATTCATCAATAAAGATAATAGAAGGCGAAGCTTTTTTTGCCGTCGAGAATAAATCTCTTACTCTTGCAGATCCCACTCCAACGAACATTTCAACAAATTCAGAGCCCGAAATTGACAAGAAGGGAACATTGGCTTCTCCGGCAACTGCCCTTGCCAGCAAAGTTTTTCCTACTCCGGCAGAACCAAGCAATAAAACGCCCCTTGGAATTTTGGCTCCCATCGCCAGATATTTTTTTGGAAATTTCAAAAAGTCCACAATTTCAACAAGTTCTTCTTTGGCTTCCTTCAGCCCTGCAACATCTTTGAATGTGATTTTTTCTTTACCATGCCCTTCTGCGCCAAAAATTTTTGCTCTTGCTTTCGTAAAATCAAACACCTGCACCGCTCCCGATTTTGCCTGTTTCATCATTGTCCACAGGAAAAATCCTATCACCACCAGTGGAAGAATTCCGTATAAAAGAGCGGGCAAAAGCCAAGACCAGACGCTTTCTGTCTGAGCTTTGATATTTATCTGGACTCTCTGCAGATTTTCTTTGTTTGCACCCAGATTCGTCAGCAAATCAGATAAACTGCTTCCAGTTTCTTTCATCGAAGTTGCAACAGTCTTATCTGTATAATCAATTTCAAGCTGGTCGCCTGAAACAGTAATTTTACTCACTTTATCCTGATTTATGTCATTTACAAGCTGGGAAACTGAAATTTCGTTTGACTTTGTTTGCGGAGAATAAAGCATGCTGAAAATTCCACCCAAAATCAGAAGAACCGCGACAACAAAAACAAAGTTTTTAACTAAAGGGTTAATTTTCATTTTATATTTTTTTCACGAATTAATGATTTCTAATTCAATTATATATCCGTTTTTATAAAATAACATTAACACAAATTTAACAATATAGCAACCGAAAAAATTATGATTTTTGCAAAAAAAGAGGCGCTGCCAAGATTGCACCTCGTGCTACTTGGCAGCGCCATATTTGTTTACTCAGACTCTCAGGAAACCGGGCTCGCGATCTCGTTTTCGAGATCTACCCTTCCGCGGATTCCGCGGAAAAGCCGGCCCAATTGCGGCGGGAGACTTTTGAAGTCATCTCCCGA
>JAKLDQ010000016.1 GCA_022703425.1 Patescibacteria group bacterium
ATTGAAACCGTCCACGGAGTGGGGTATCGCATCAAAGTATAAAGGCGGCCCCTATGGGGCTGTTTTTTATTATGAAAAAAATCTGAAATTTTTAAAATATTTTTTAATAAGATTTTAATTCATTTTTGCATAGCATTCAGTTATGCCAGCGAAAATTTCAATTTTTATCCCCTGTTATAATGAAGAGCTTACGATAGAGAAGTGTTTGTTTTCATGTTTAAACCAAACACGCCTCGCAGACGAAATTATTGTTGTGGATGACTGTAGCACAGATAAAACTCCGAAGATTTTGGAAAAGTTTAAGGGTGTGGTAAAGACGGTGAAAACGCCGAAAAACACAGGCAATAAGAGCTCGGCTCAGGAGTACGGGCTTAAATATATAACTGGAGATTTTTTTATAACAACTGACGCCGACACGATGCTGGACAGCAAGTTTGTTGAAACAGTTGAAAAAGATATGGAAAAGAAATCGGTTGCGGCTGTGGCGGGATATGTCAGGAGCTTAAAATATAATTGGATTACCGCCTGCAGGGCGTTGGATTATGCTATCAGTCAGAATATCGACAAGCTTGCCCAATTCTACATGGACTCCATTTACGTTATCCCGGGGGCGGCAGGAGTATTCAGGACGGACGTTTTCAAAAAAGAAATCATATTCTCCCACGATACCATTACTGAGGATTTGGATTTTACATTTATTCTGCACGAACTTGGATATAACATTGCCTATAACAGAAAAGCGGTCTGCTATACGCAGGATCCCTCAACACTGAAATCATATATAAATCAAATGCGCAGATGGATGGGGGGAGGATGGCAGAATATTTTAAAGCATTCAAGAATACCGGATCACCCCGGAAGGGCTATCGAATTGTCGTTAATATATATAGAGGGACTTTTATATTCTTTTTTGCTCGTAATTTTGCCTTTTATAAACCTTGAATTCACATTTTCGGTAATTGTCTTTTATTCGATGATAATATTTTTGTTTAGCATATATGGTGCAGCGGTGGAAAAAAGAGCAGATCTTATTTTTGCTTTTCCTGCATATTTTTTCCTGAAGTATGTGAATGCATGGATTTTTTTAGAGCAATTTTTAAAGGAGGTAGTCTTCAAAAAGAAGAACATGGTATGGTTTAAGCCGGAAAGAGTTCAAGTATGACATATTTTTTGCCCGGAATATCAACGTTAATCCATCTTTCTGCACTTTTTTTCGCAAGTGTTTATAAATTATTGATAAAAAAATGAGAATATCTTCAATGGCAATTGTATTTATAATTTCAGGTATTGTTGTTAGCAGCGTTATTCTAATCCTGATGTCTGCAGCAAATTATAAAAACTCAAACATTAAAATTATGGGGGAGTTAATGAAAAATAATATTAATTCGGCAGAAGCATTTACTCAAATATCAAAGGAGGAATTCTTTGCCTGGAAAAAATAATGAGGAAAAAAAGTTTATTAGACAAAGCGGGATCTGTTGCATTATTGTTTGCATTTTTGGGCTCTCAAGTTTTTGCGTCAGAAGCAAATTTGATTGATAATTCGTCTTTTGAATTATTTGATGCCGAAAAGAATCCCCAAGGATGGGTTAAAGTACATCATCCTAAGAATATTTCTATCCATATATATCCTATCAAGGGTGCCAATTATAAGGGTGCCGGAGCGGGAGTAATTTCATTCGTTTACAAAATCGGTGATGAAGGATGGGCGACCCAAAAAATACCTGTAATTCCAAATAGTCAATATAAATTTTCAGAATTTTTTACTTCCAGTGCAAAAAGCTATCTGACAGCAAAATTTTATTTAAGCGATGGATCTGTTAAAGAAGAACAGCTTAAAACTTTAAACAGGTCTTCTAAGTGGCAAGCGTCGGAAGTGACTTTTATTGCCCCCGAAAAAGCAGTTTCAGTCGCAGTCTCTCATAGCTTGCGGTCTTTGGGGTACCTTGGTCTGGATGACTTCTCTTTAATTTCGGTGGGTTTGCCGGCAGATACGATTCCTCCGGTTATCACAATCAAGGGTCAAAATCCTGTAGAAATCAAAGCAGGTGAAATTTATGTTGATGCCGGAGCTGAAGCAATTGATGATGTGGACGGAAACCTTACGTCGTTTATTGAAACCTCTGGAGACGTAAACACATCCGAGCCGGGCGTATATCCTGTTGTTTATAGCGTTTCAGACAAAGCGGGTAACAAAGCGAGTGCAGTTCGTACAGTCAATGTTATAAAGCGGGAAAATCCTCCTCCAGTCGAGGACAAAATTGCGCCGGTGATTACGATTTTGGGCAACAACCCCGTGGCAATAAATCTCGGAGCTGAGTACGTTGATTACGGGGCAACTGCCATTGACGAAACAGATGGAGACATTACTTCTGCAATAATTTCTTCCAGCAATGTTAATACTGCAGTTGCGGGCTCTTATGCAGTTTTGTATTCAGTTTCAGATAAAGCAGGAAACAATACAACGGATACCAGAACAGTTGATGTTAAAGCGCCGGTCCCGCCGCCTCCGCCACCGTCGACTGATATAACTGCGCCTGATGTGTCAATTGTTGACCCTGTTTCAGAAACCACATTAAGCAGTGTTGTTGTGTTAAGGGTGTATTCTGTTGATACGTCAATGTCTTCTGCTCCGGCGAGCGGTGTAAAACAGGTTCAGTTTTATGTGGATGGTTCTCCTGTTGGGAGCCCCGTTTTAGCACTGCCGTATATGTATGTTTTAGATACAACGCTTTATTCCGATGGCGAACATAAAATCGGAGCTTCTGCGACCGATAACGCGGGTAATACGAGCGCAGTTATTGAAACGACGGTTTCATTCATAAATAATGGTACAGCTGATTTCCCAATGCCAAATGCAATCATAAATAACGGCTTTGAATCTGGCGGAGCAAATTCTCCTGATGGCTGGAACCAGGGTGCGTGGGGTGTAAATGATGCTTCATTTAATTATCCTGTTGCTGGAAAAAGCGGCAATGGCGCGGAAATTAAAATAACAAACTTAACCGACGGCGATGCCAAATGGTTTTTTGACGATGTTAAAGTAAATCCGGGAGAAAAATACAGTTTTTCAAATTTCTACAAATCAACGGCAAGGACGCGGGTTACCGCAAGATTCACGCTACTGGATGGCACTTTTCTTTATCTTGATCTGGGATATCCGGAAGCGTCTGAAAACTGGAAGCAATTTGTTTCATCCTTCACAGCGCCGTCCAGCGTTAATTCGATGACAGTTTTCCATTTGATCGAAGCTCCGGGAACGCTGACAGTCGATGATTATTATCTTAATGGAAGTGTGGCAACCGGGAACAGCTTTGTTGAGGGAATGGTTTCTTTTACTTTTGATGATGGCTGGGAATCAACCTTTAAAAACGGATTGCCGATACTTAATTCTGCGGGAATTAAAAGCACAAACTATATCATCTCTGAAGTTATCGGAGATGTCGAGGACGGATATGCAACACTTGATGATATTCTGCAGGCGCAAGCCCAAGGACATGAAATTGGATCGCACTCAAAAACCCATCCTGATCTTACAGCCATATCTCACGATGACATGGTGGACGAGGTTGCAAACTCAAAAAGAGATCTGGAAGCCCTGGGTGCAAAATCTATCACATCCATTGCATTTCCGTTTGGCAATTGGAATGAAAGCGTAAAACAGGCCGTTAAGGATGCAGGATACATCGGATCCAGGACGGCGCTTGTGCAGAATGAGGGATTAAATTACAGGGACGGAGATCCATATTTGTTGAAAACAATTTCGGTTGAAAGCAATACCTCGATTAACGATATTAAATATTGGATTGACCAAGCTGTTTCAACAAAAACGTGGATTATACTGGTTTTTCACAAAGTTGACGGGAGCGGAGAGCAATATAGCATAACGCCTGAAAAACTCACCCAAATTACAGACTATGTTAGGCAGAAGATCATTAAAACGATAACGATAAGTCAAGGATTATACTTGATGAAATAATAAAACCGCCCCAAAAGGGGGCGGTTTTATTTAGAACCGCAGAAGTTCGTCTCTGAAAGACTGGAGTGATGATTCGTCAGAATTAATGAGCCAATTTCTCTCTTTATTCTCATTAAACCAGATAAATCCTAAGATGTCGGGATCTGTGCTGATTTTCATTAAAGCGTCTCGGATCCACTCTGCTTTTTGAGATCCCTGTGCAGATGCAATTGAGAAGATAAATATTGGTTTGCCATACCGCCTTATTCTCTCCAGCATAGGGTCGAATATTGCATTGAAAGACTGCCATGGATTTCCAAAATTAAATCCGTTTACTCCCACGTAGTCAACAAATTCATCTCCAGGATAATAATTTTCAATCTGGTTTTCGGGAGTATCTGGTATGGATTCGCTGTTTACATTCCACCCGAACTTTACGTTCGGCGCAACTGAGAAAATGTTATGTATGCGTCTCCACGCAGAAATAATTTTTTCTGCGTTGTTCGTTCCCATGGTTCCGCCCCACGGATCCCAGTTTCCGTTCATTTCATGGAATGGGACCAAAATTATTCGGGAACCATTTTGGGAGGCATCGCTAGCGAACTTCCGGATATATTCGTCCATCTCTCCGGCATTTATGGAGTCCAAGCTCGCATTGTACGGCTCCCAAAAAATAACCAAAATTTTCCCATTTAATGATGCTTTTGAAGCAATATCTGATGGAAATAAACTCGAATCATCGAACCCAAGGAATATTGCCTGGATATCGGCATCTTTGCCTAAAAGATTCTCAACGGAATAAATATCATCGCTGAAAATTCCCCATTTTTTTTCCGGAATGGAATTTTGCATATTATTTGTAGCACTAATGAACACTGAATTCCCGTTTCTTTCTGAAAAATTTTCTTCGCTTTCTGCTGACGTCGCGGTAGCAGATCCTTGAAAGAACGAAGAAATTTGTCCGGAAGAAAATAATTCCTGTGCCCAAAGTAATAAATAAATTCCCGCTAAAGATAGTAGTAGGATTGCGGGAAATGTCGCGAACGAAGATAGTTTTTGTTTGATCTGCATAAAGTTTTGTTACACCTCTTTTTCTATCAGAATCCTGTGAAATTTTTATGAATATTCGAATACGAAAGATTAACATTGTTTTAAATTCTCCGTCGTAATATTAAGGCATGAAGGTTAAATTTCCTTCCTCCTGCCCTCTACGTAAGGGCAGGAGGAAGGAAAAAATAATATGTTTTTCAAACGAAGAAAAAAATTCAAAATTAAGCGGGAAAAAGATACTCGCGAGATAAATTACAGTGCTTTCCTAAAAATGACTCTGGGAAACGGACAAAAGGTAACGAGGGAGTTTGAGTTTAGAAAGCAATACTAAATTTTTCCTGCGTTCAGCCCCTTTGAAATACGGGGGCTGAACGCAGGAAAAATATTAAATTATATAACATGTCAAACAGAGTCATCCATTTTGAAATACAAGCAGATGATATTGAAAGGGCAAAGAGCTTTTATGAAAAAACCTTCGGTTGGAAGACTGAAAAGTTAATGTCGAAGGAAAACGGGGGAATGGACTATTGGGGACTGATGACAGGCGAGGACAACACACCAGGAATAAACGGGGGTTTGTATCAGAGGCCGAACGAAAATAAAGTCTATACATATGACTGCACTATAATGGTTGAGAATATTGACGAAGCCGTTTCGAAAGTAAAAGAAAATGGGGGAGAAATAACAAAAGACAAATCGGAAATACCAAATGTCGGCTGGTTTGTTATGGCCAAGGATACAGAAGGAAACAACTTTGGAATAATGCAGCCAACAGGGTGGAAACCCCAATAAAAAAGACCCGCCGTGGCGGGTCTTTTTTATTGGGTCACATCGGAAGTTGGATAAAAAATGTCGCGCCTTTTCCTTCTCCTTCGGATTCCGCCCAAATTTTTCCGTTATGCGCCTGGATAATCTGCGCGGCAAGATATAGGCCGATCCCTCTGCCCGTTGTAAATGTTTTTTTGGCCTCTTCGCCTCGTTCAAAAATATTTCCAAACAAATTCTGCAGATGAACTTTAGATATTCCGATTCCGGTATCTTTTACCTCGATTAAAATGTCAGAGCCGGAGCGCCGGATTTTTACGCTGACTCCGCCCTGATTCGTATATTTTACCGCGTTATCGATTATGTTTGCCATCGCCGCTTTCAGTTTTTCGGGATCTGCTTTTATTAGGCAATCATCTTGAATTCTTTCAAAATTCAGATTTATTTTTTTTGATTGGGCTTCCAGCATCAGGCTGTTTACAATATTTTCGGCGATTTCCTGGGCATCGACTCCGTCCTTCAGCAGAATGACTCTTTTACCGAGCTGAAATTGCGTGATGTCCAAAAATTCATTTACCATTTTAATCAGTTCATTTGTTGAGGACTGGAATTTTTGAACTACAACCTCAATTTTTTTGGGAACCTTGCCGAACTGACCTTTTAATAGAAGATCAGTATAGCCCATCATCGAGGTTAGGGGAGTCCTCAAATGATGCTGAATAGTCAGAAGGAATTGGTTTTTTACAGCATCCAGCTTCTCAAGCTCCTCTCTGGCTTTTTTCTCCACTTCGTATGCTTTTTTTATATCGGCAGCCAGCTTTTCAATCTCTTCCCGCTGTTTAAATTCTTCGATTACTGCGCGTATCATCATAATTCCAAAGAATACTACAGAGAAAAGAATTGTTAGATTCACTATGAAATCTTGCGTGCTCGTAGAAAAGAAAACTTTTGTCAGGAGTACGATCCATATTGCGAACGTGAAAAGTTCAGTGGCAACGACCTTAATATTAAATAAATGGTGTTTTAGAATGGCGTAGCTTATGAAAATAATGTAGACAATTACGAAGTAATTTCCAAAAGGATAAACCTTGAACAGTTGGGGGAAAAAATTTGTAATACCCCCTCCAAACCCAAATATTTGGGCAAAAATTATAAATTTTATTTGTCCTTTTAAAATTTTGTTGTCCGTCTTCTTGTATGTCGTTATTAGCAAAATCAGGGAGTATATTGTAAAAAACACAAAAGTTATAGGAAACAGTGCATATAACGGACCTGGGTCGACCCAATGCGCAAAACTTTGGTACGAGGTCAACCCCTTTTTAAAAAGAGGAGTAAAACTTAGACCAACAAGAACCATGCCAGTTACCCATGAAACAATAACACCTCTCTTCATTTTTCCCCAAAGACCAAGGAGCTCAATGATAAAATTAAAAAATACGATTGGTACCAATATTCCTCCAAAATCCAGCAAATATTGAAAAAAATAAGCAATGCGATAATCCTTTGATGAAACGACTCCCCAGAATCCCAGACTCCATATACTTATCGAAAGTGCGGTCAGAAACCAAAAGATATTTAACTTGCTTTTTTTATTATTTAAAAGAATAAAAAAAGCAAACAAAAGGCTTACAAAAAATGTTATTAAACAGGATATTGAAAATAAAGACATCATTGTTCAAAAATTAAGACTTGCCAGCCTCTTTTGTTTGCTTCTCTTAATAGTTTTTTATCCGGGTTTGTTGGAAATGGGTTTGCTGATAGTAATAGAATATTCAGATCGCTTATACTATCCGCATAAGAATAGCTATTTTCTAACCTGATATTTTTCTTTTTACAAAATTCTTTTACTAAATTTGCTTTATTTTGTCCGTAAACAATGTTCCCCAAAATTTTTCCTGTGAATTTTTCATTGTATATTTCGAACTGTGTTGATAGAAAATCTCTTACGCCTAAGTAATGGGCAACGTGTTCCACGATAAAAGAGGCGCTATTCGAAACAATTAACAAATTGCGTTTTTCTTTTTTGTGTTTCTTGATTATATCAAGCATTTCCCCAAAAATAAATTGACATAAAACATCGTTGAAGAATTCTTCTGCTAACTTATTGATCTCTTTAATACCCTTGTCTTTTAAAAAAGAAAAAGCGTAATTCATTATTGCTTGAGGGTCTGTTGTTAATCCGAATTTATAAAGAATAAACCATGCATAAACCCTAATGAAAAAGAACAAGCCAACCAGGTTCTTTTTAAAAAGATATTTGAGAAAAAGCACTTGACTTTGACCATTAATGATCGTGCCGTCTAAATCAAGAATAACCAATTCATCCATTTTATTCATTTATTAGTCTTTTGATCTCAATCATAATTTTATCAGTCGCCTCTCTTAAAACCTTCTCATCATTTTTTTTGCCGGAATATTTTTCGAATTGCACGGGACTGCCGATTCGTATGGTAATTATTTTTTTAAATTTAGGAAATTTATCATGTCGGGACATTGTTTCAAATGATCCCTCTATTCCAACAGGAATAACAGGAGAGTTTGTTCCTAAGGCAAATTTTGCAACGCCAGTGTAGGTTTTTCCTATTTTTCCGGTCGGAGATCTCGTGCCTTCAGGGAAGATACCTAAAACTTTTTTTCTATTCAAAATTGAATAAACTTCTTCAAAAGTAGCTTTCTTGTCAGGACATTTTCGTTCAACTTTTATTTGGCCGGTAAGTTTGACTATGGGATACCAAAGTTTGCTTGAATAAAATTTTTCCGCTGCTAAAAAATAAACTCGGTGGGGGATAACCGATACAATGGTAAAAAAGTCAAAATAGCTAGAGTGATTTGCGGCTATAATAAAGGGCCCGTGTGGGGGAATGTTTTCCAATCCCTCAACTTTCTTTATCCAGATTAACCGGAAAAATGGTCCTAAAATTTTTTTTAGTATCCAATAAAGCATTTCCATATTATATCATTATTTCGACAAAAAAGAGCGCCTGTTTTTTCGCAGGTGCTCTTCGTACTTTTAATATATTTACACCACAGCTTCAATGGCGTACATTGATTCAATCGTCTTGCCAAAATGATTTTCAATTATGTGTCGGCGGAGCTTGAGAGTGGGGGTGAGTTCGTCTTCTTCCTGCGAGAACTCCTGCGGAAGAAGAGCGAACTTTCTTATTTTTTCGTATTCGTTCAAGTTCGGATTTATCTTTGTGTCAATTCTTTCCTGGAAAAGGGAAAGAATAAAATCCTCCTTTATGAGTTTATAGTGCTCCTGTAATGGTATGTCTTTTTCTTTTAAATAAGCCTTTACTTCCTGCCAATCTGGAACTATCAACGCAGATATGAATTTTCTGTTGTCTCCCAAAACGATCGACTGGGATATGAACCGGTCATTATTGAGGAAATTTTCAATTTTTTCGGGCCAGATATTTTTTCCTCCGGAAGTGATAATCATTTCTTTGCTTCTGCCAATCACAGTAAGATAGCCCTGCTTATCTATGAATCCCAGATCTCCTGTACAAAACCAGCCGTCTCTCATAAAACAAAGTTTGGATTCTGCTTTATTATTGTAGTAACCTTGGAAAATTCCGGGGCCTTTTACAAGGATCTCCTTGTTCTCAGCTATTTTTACTTTCACTCCCGGAATGGTTTTTCCAACCGTGGAAAATCTCACCTCTCCTTCGCGGTTAGCGGCAATAACCGGGGATGTCTCTGTCAGTCCGTATCCCTCCAAAATGGTAACTCCAATCTTCGAGAAAAATTTTCCTATGTTTTCGTTTAATGAAGCTCCTCCTGAAATGGTGACTCTGATCTTGCCTCCCAGTTGCTGGCGAATTTTTTTAAAAACAAAAATATCTGCAATTTTATACTGCACCGTTCCTTTTTTCTGCTTTAACGCCCAATTGAAGAATTTCTTTTTGAAATCTGAAGACGAATTTACGTTATCCCAGATTTTGTCGTGGAATTTTTCGAACACTCTCGGAACAGAAATCAAAACCGTCGGTCTGACTTCTTTGAGGTTGCGGGGAAGCTCTTTCATCCCTTCTGCATAAACAATCTTTCCGCCGTAAATCAGAGGCATATAATACCCTGCAAGCCTCTCCAAAACGTGTGATAACGGCAAAAAAGAAAGAAACACGTCGTTTTCTTTTACAGGAATAATGTCATTGACCGATTCTGCATTGCTTAAAAAATTCCTGTGGGTGAGTATCACGCCTTTCGGCCTGCCGGTTGTTCCCGAAGTATAAATTATGCTGCAGGGTTCATCTGGATCCAAAAAAACTTCTTCGTATCCGGTGTTCTGGTTCAAATGAAAAACAGCGCGCCAGCTCAAAACTTTGCTTCCCAGCGCCTGTTTCTGGACTGCGGTCAATTTTTCTATAAAAATTATTTTCTCGAGGCTTTTTATCTTCTTCTGGTAAAGAAGAATTTTATTCAGCAGATCTGTATTTGAAACAATCAAAATTTTTGCGCCCGAATGGTTCAATACATTCAAAATCGCCTTTGCGCTGAACGTTGTGTGAAGGGGGACTGATATTGCCCCGATTGCCATTATCGCCAGATCTGCGATTACCCATTCGGGGCGGTTTTCCGACAGAATCGCAATTTTGTCTCCCGGCACTGCTCCGAGCTTCTGCAACGAACCTGAAAAAACAGAAACCTTTTTTGCCAGCTCTTTATACGAAATCGGAAAATAAACCCCCTCTTTTTTATAAGAAAGGGCGGTTTTTTTCGGATATTTCTTTGCAGTCTCAAAGAAAACTTCTGGGATTGCTTTGTACATTTGGCGTGCTTGTTTGATTTATAAAATCAAAAACCTTTTCAAATAATTCTGTTTTATCTTCATCTTCCGTAAAGGTGTGGTGCTTGCTGAATACCCGGTACAGCTCTTTGAAGGGTGACGCAAGGTGGTTATAAATGTATTCTGCACTTTTGGGGTGGACCGTAGGATCGTTGTCTGACTGTGCGACAAGCGCGGGCACATTTATCCTGTTTAAATTGGGTTTTGTTTCTCTTCTTATAAATGCAAGAAAATCGCGGATGCTTTTTGTAGGTATTGCGCAATAGCTAAATTCCCCGAAATAATCCGTTTGTTTTCTTTCTTTGGTAGCGGGCTTGTAGTACAGTTTCTTAAAAAATCCATAGGTGTAAATGCGCAAAAATATAATCCACTGGTATCTCAAAAATATGGGCGCGCTCAGCGAAACAATTCCGGAGGGTTCGTTTTTGAATTCTTTTGTGAGCCAAAACGCCAGATTTGAGCCGAAAGAATTTCCGACAAGAAAAACCCTTTTGCATTCGCTCTTCAGCTGGAGGTAAGCGCCTTTTGCAGACTCCATCCAGTCCGAGGGGCAAGTCTTTTCGAGATCTTCCGGCATCGTGCCGTGGCCTGCAATCAGCGGAGCGGAAACGGTGAATCCTTTTGCCGCAAGATATCCTGCCATTTCCCTGAAATCTTCCGGGGTGCTGGAAAAGCCGTGAAGCATCAAAATTCCGGTATCTGACTCCTTCTTAATATAAATCGGCGTGGCCCCTTTCATTTTCATATTATATCATTTAAATGATTAATAATAAAAATAAGGAAATTTTGCAACCTTACGCTTACGGTCCATAAATTTTACGTTTTTATGCAGAAATCCTGCCGGCTTGAAGTCGGGAATATACAAATGCTAAAATACAATAAGACTATTTAAAAAATAATTAATATGGAGATTCAAAATTATCTGGCGCAAGTTTACGGCTTTACCTTGTCTGCTTCCTGCCTTGCAATGCTGATTAATCCGAAAATAGTAAAAAAGCTTCTTGCGTGTACTGAAAATGAGATTTGCATGTTCTTTTCCGGATTATTATCTTTCGTTATAGGAATAATGATTTTATTAGTTTATAATGTTTGGGCGTGGCAATGGGAGCTTGTTATAACACTTTTGGGATGGGTATCAGCGGTCAGAGGATTTATCTTTATGGGGTTTCCCGGCGTACCCAAAAAAATTGGTAATTATGCCGGACAAAAAGAGTGGGTTTCCTACGTTATCTTAGCGATGATTTTTGTAGGTCTTGTGCTCGTCTATTTCGGGATGATGTTCTAATAAAAAAACAAGAATCCGGCCGGGGCCGGATTTTTTTTGCACGAAAAATCACCCTTGTGCGTATAACTTGATGAAGATAATTTTTCATTATGCCAAAAAAAGGATATCAAGACATAAAAAAAGAAGTTTTAATCAAACGCACGGGAAAAGATTTTTCCCAGTGGAAAAAAATTCTGGACAAATTTGACGTTAAAAAAAACGGCCGGAAAACATCGGCTGAATTTTTAAGGAATGTTTATAAGGTTAACGCGTGGTGGTCGCAGGTGATTGTTGTGATGTATGAATATGAAAAAAAGATAAAGAGGTAACAAGATAACAAGTTTGGGATATGGTAGAATTTATTATTATGAAGGTGCAGGTCAGAAGAAAGTTCACTTCCAAGAAAAGAGAGGAAAGTCGGCGTTTTGTTATGGATAAAATTGCCTATTTTAACCGGTTCTATAATTTTAAAGTCGGCCGGGTTTTTATTAAGAATCAAAAAACCAGATGGGGAAGCTGTTCGTCCGGGGGAAATCTGAATTTCAATTATAAAATTATTTATCTTAGGCCGGCTCTTTCTGATTATCTCATTGTTCATGAGCTATGCCATTTGGGCGAGCTTAATCATTCAAAAAGGTTTTGGAAGCTGGTTTCGCTGGCTTTACCGAATTATATCGAGCTTAACAAAGAGCTTAGACGCACACCGGTTAACACTGTTTAAATTGTAATGTTGTTTGTAAAAGGTTAAAATACATTAACATGATTACACTAAACATTCTTGGTATTGTGAACCTGCTGTTGGGGACACTGACAGTGCTTTCACAAGCGTTTATCGCCTTAATAGTAATTTTTGCATTGGTTCCAGGCAGCAGGGGAACCGGAATATTCAGGTTCTTTTCCAGAAACGGCCTGAAATTTGCATTTTATGTTGCCTTAGTTGCAACAGCAGGAAGCCTTTTTTACTCGCTTTATGCCGGATTTAAGCCCTGCGACCTTTGCTGGTATCAGAGGATCTTTATGTACCCGCAGGTCCTTCTTCTGGGGATTGCATTTTTGAGAGACGATATCGGCATAATTGATTATGTTTTTTCTCTTTCGATTTCCGGATTTATAATTTCGATGTACCACAACATTATTTATTACAACAAAGCCGCTACTGCGGTTTGCAGTCTGGGCGGTTCGTGCACAACACAGTATTTTGCAGCATTTAACTACGTGACCATTCCGATGATGTCTTTTACGGCTTTTTCGCTGATTCTCTTGTTTTTGTCTTTAAAACGCGATTTTGCCAGAAAAGCTGGCGCCATTTAAAAGGAAATTTTTTCTCCTGTGTTTTTATTATTCTACGTGAATTAATGCATGGAAATAAAACTTAGAAAAGCAAGTATTCAGGACAAACCGGAAATAGTGAGGATTGCAAGTTTTCTTTATATTGAAATGCCGAATTTTGTTTGGAATGATGATAATTTTGTTTCGAAGCAAATCGGCAGGGAGAGCTATTATGTTGCAGAACTTCAAGGAAAAATTGTGGGCATAATTAGCCTTCGCCAGAGAAGGAATAAAATGTATATCGAAACTCTTGCTGTGGATGAAAAATACAGGCAGCAGGGCGTGAGTTCATCCTTGCTTGAATTCGCTAAAAAATACACTAAAGAAAATGGGCTGAATATATTGTTTGCGTGCTCCTTTTTTGAATATAATGCTGTCGATTTTTATTTAAAGCAGGGATTTGTGATGTTGCCGGTAAAGGGAAAATACAGCGGACATCAATATCACTGCTTTGAAATGAAAATTGATTGAAGCTGAAATTTTTAGTAAAATATGGGAAGAATTCTGCACCTTGAAAATGCAGAAGCGGAACCGGACCAAAGGAGCATAAAGATGATCTGTATCAATGAAAAAGTTTTTTTCCCGGAAAAACACATCCTGCGCCAAAAAAGGAATTTAGAAGACAAAATTATTTCTGCTGTCATAATAACCTGCATAATCGGCTTTTTGTGCTCATATATCAGGAGTTAGCACCCATTCTAGGTGCTTTTTGTTTGAATGTTGCAAAACATGCCCAAAAAGTGCAAAATTGTAGTATGCAGAGAATAGAACAAGTGCTGAAAAACGAGCCAAAATACAGGCTTTCACAGGTTAAAAAAGCCCTGTTTTTGGATTTGATCGATGACTGGGAGGAAGCCACGGTTTTGCCCAAAAATATCCGGGAAAGGCTGGCAAACGAATGCCCGCTTAATCATAATGCAAAGATTTTTGAATCCGGAGAATCCGGAGAAAAAGATACTGTAAGGGTGCTTATTGTTCTTGAGGACGGTCTCAAGGTTGAGACGGTCTTAATGAGGCACGGGGACGGAAGAAACACAGTATGCGTGTCTTCGCAGGTCGGATGTCCTCTGGGATGCGCATTTTGTGCCACAGGAAAAATCGGTTTCAAAAGAAATCTTAAAAGTTTCGAAATTACAGACCAGGTTTTGTTTTTTGCAAAACATCTGCGCAAGGCGGGGGAAAAAGTTACAAACGTGGTGTTTATGGGAATGGGGGAGCCTTTTTTAAATTATGACAACGTTCTGGGAGCGATCCGGGTTTTAAATGATTCCGAAGGATTTAACCTGGGAGCGCGGCACATGTCAATTTCGACTGCGGGCATTACAGAAGGCATAAAAAAGCTTGCCGGAGAAAATTTGCAGGTGAATCTGGCAATCTCTCTTCATGCGCCCGATGACGAGCTCAGGTCCAAACTGATGCCTATTAACAAAAAAAACAATATTTCCTCCATATTAAAGGCGGTTGACGATTACATCAAAAAAACGAAAAGAAGGGTAATGTTCGAATATATAATGATAAAAGGCGAAAATGACTCTGAAAAATGCGCAAAAAATCTGGCTAAAATTGCAAAAAGGTCGCT
>JAKLDQ010000017.1 GCA_022703425.1 Patescibacteria group bacterium
CTTTGGTCTGATGACTCTGCAGTGGCTCACGATGCTGATGTAACAAGCAGCACAAACGACTGGTACAACGGATACCTGTTACAGGAAGCACCAACTTCAGAAACCTGGGCAAGATAATTTTCTTGAACAGTTTTTCCCCGCTCTTCTTGTGAAAGAGCTAAAGGAAAAGAAAACCAGCCCCGAAAGGGGCTGGTTTTTGTTTATTGTGAACGGCTCATTCCGAAATGAGCCGTTCAGTTTTACTTAAAATTCTTCTATATATTTCTGCCAATAATCCACGGGAAGAAGTTTAATAAAAGTTTCAGTTTTTTCCTTATATAAAGGTTGCAGTTTAAATCCTAAAATTGCTTCCTTATATGCATTTTCATAATCCTGCATTCCTTTATAAGCGTGTGCAAGGTTTACATGGTGGTCGGCGTTATTCGGATCTTTTTGAGCCATCGAATAATAAATTTGTTTTGCGATATTATACTCCTGAATGCTTTTTTCTTTTTTCCCGATTTCTGCGTAAACCTGTCCTAAAGCCATGTGGATTAATGGACTATTCGGTTTTATATCCAAAAGCTGGGCGAGAAAGCTTTCTGTTTCAGAGTTATTTGGCTGGAGTATAAAAACTTTAAGCGCTTCGTTTGCCGCCTCGTCATATTTTCCGATTTGCTTGAACAAAAAAGCCATTACCGCATGATAGCTGGCATTTTCGGGATAATCCATTGTTACCCGCCAGTATGCGTCAGCGGCATCAACATAATTATTTTGGCTGATGAATGCCGCACCAAGCTGGATGTAAGCAGGCGTAAATCCGCCCTTTTCCTTTGATTCAGCAATGTGTTTTTTTCCGTTAATCTGGTCGCCTAAAAATATTTCTGAAAGTCCAAGATACCAATAACAGATACCCTGTGCAGGGTCAATTGACATACATTGATGTGCAATTTCCTTCATTGATTCAAAATCTTTTGAAATCAGCCGGCTTTTTTCCATTTCCACATAAGTTTCCTGCCTTTTTGGGCTTAGCTCTATGGCATTTCTAAAATATTGTTCAGCTTTTTCCAGCAATTCGCTTACTTTTTGTCTGTCTTCCTCCCGTGCCGCCAAAACGTTCACAAAACTTCCCATCGTAATCCACGACCTTGTATATTTTGGCTGATCATGCGTTGCCTTATCCATATAAGACAAAACTTTTTTTGCATATTCAATTTCTTTGTCTGGGTAAGCCGCAGAGCATCTTTTTGCGAGATCTGCATATCTTAAGGATGCATAAGACCTTATTATTCCCGATTTTGACCAGTCTTTTTTATCGGCAACAGCCAAAGCCTGTTTGCATTTTTTAACAGATGAAAGATTGTTTGCATACATTAAAGTTTCGTTTAGATAAAACGGCTTTAAGTGCCAGAAAAAAGCAAACAGCACAACTGCCGCCCCCAATGTTATTAAAACAGGCTTCTTCTGAAAAAAATCCGTCTTTGCGTTTATCTCTTTTTTCTCTCCGTTTTGGCCTATCAAATAGAAAGAGAATCCGATAAATAGAAACGAAATAAGATAAGAGGCAAAGCTGTCGAAGTTGAAAAACAGCACAATAAGATATGTAATAAACATTGCCTGTGTCGCATGTGCAAGATACGTTTCTTCAACGTCGCCCTTCTTTCGCTTGAAAATTTGCAGCTGCCAAAGCAGGACAGCCCAAAAGGCAATATACATGAGAAGAGCGGGGAATCCGGAATTTACAAGTACCTCCAAAAAACCATTGTGCGGACGGTCCCACCAAAGTCTTTGCAGGGTGGGCATTTTTGGATCATAATATTTTTCAAATCCGATATAAAAATTTTCCCAGCCCCAGCCGAAAAATGGTTTGTCTTTTGCAGCTTCCCATGCTATTTTCCAGGCGGATCCGCGGGTGCTGACCAAATCTGTTGTCAGTTTGCTTATTGAAAGGCGGTTGGAAATTATTGAAAAAATATGATTTTGCTTTGATATCTGCGGGATAAAATTAAAGGCAAGAACAATCAAAGCGGCTGTTAAAACTATTCCCAGCGCGGCAATCTTGAGTTTTTTTAATTTAACGGGATAAAAAAGGAAATAAAAAACAAATCCTGCCAGCAGTGCAAAATAAGATGCGCGCGAGCCCGTTATAAAAACGGTAAAAATGAAAATGGCAAAAAGGATTCCGTAAAGTATTTTCTTATTCCTTGCGTTTTCTTTTATAATGAAAGCAAGTGAAAGAAAAACCAGGAAAATCATAAACATCGCAAGAAAGGTGGAATTTCCCAAAAGCGAGGGCGTCCCTCCGCTTTCGTATGAAATAAACAAATTGGACGGAAAATTAAAAAACTGGGAGAAAGCCACCAAAGAAGCGATGGCTCCCACAATAAAAAGGGCTTTAAATATCTTTTTCCACTCATTTTTTGTTGCGAGGAAAGCCAAAATTGCCGAAAAAACAAAATAAAAAAGCAGATTCAAAACGCCTCCTGCTCTGTGGGGAGAGCCAAAAAAGCTGAATTTTGCATCCTGCGATAAAAATATAGAAGTAATAAAGATCCAAATCAACAGTCCGGAAAGAAGAAAAAAAGGCAACAAAACAGGGTTATTTTTATCGGGAAGGGAAAGGGATATATTTTTTTTATAAAGGAAACCGTGCAGAAAATATATGATAATTGCAGATACAGCAAGCCGGAATAGGATTGTCTTTGTCCAGTCCGTCGGCTGGAAATTAGGCGGAAAAAGTATTATGGGGGTAAAAATAGCTGCCATTATACCCCAAAAAACTGCTTTTTGGAGCTTTGTTTGGGCAAATTTTTGCTGATTGATTTTCATACGGCTTTGTGATAAGAGTAAGTAATTATTTATCTTAACTGATAATACAAATTTGGCGGTCAAAAAGCAATGAAAAAGATAGTCGTTACTTCCGGATATTTTAATCCTCTGCACGTCGGTCATATTAATCTTTTCCGTGAGGCAAAATCTCTTGGTGATTTTTTGGTTGTTATTGTTAACAATGACGCGCAGGTAAAGGTAAAGGGAAGCGTTGATTTTATGCCGGAAAACGAAAGAGTTGAGCTTATAAAGTCGCTCAAATATGTTGATGAGGTGTTTTTATCCATAGACAAAGACGCTTCTGTAAGAGAGAGTCTGAAAGCGGTGGCAGAAAAATATCCAGGACAGGTGATTTTTGCCAACGGAGGCGACAGGCATACAGGAAACATACTTGAAAACGAAATCTGCAGGGAATTTAATATTACTTTGGCAGATAACGTTGGTGGGGGAAAAATCCAAAGCTCGTCATGGCTTCTGTCAGGATTGAGAGAAAAAGACAAAAAATGATAATTTTTTTCCGGATAGTTTCGTTTATAAAACAGATTTATTCTGTTTTTTGCTTTTTAGCGAGAGATAAGGCCGGCCAATCATTCAAAAAAAGAGCCTGTATTTCTTTTGTTTATTTCAAACTTACGCTTAAAGATCTTATTTGCAGGGTGTTGCACAAAAATCTGACTGATGAAAATTTTCTTGGTTATAAAATAAATTTTAAAAATTACTCTGCGTTCAGGACGCTTTTTGTTGAAATTTTTATACTTCAGGAGTATGCTTTTAAAACAGACCGCAACCCGTTAATAGTCGATTGCGGATCCAACATAGGGATGAGTGTGATGTTCTTTAAATATTGTTTTCCAAAAGCAAAGATTATCGCTTTTGAGCCGGATGCCTGCAATTTTGAAATTTTGAAGAAAAATGTCCGGCAGAACAGGATTTTGAATGTTTCTTTGCATAATTGCGCCTTGTCAGACAAAATAGGCAGAATAGATTTTTACGTCGATAATTTTAATTCAGGACTGAACAGCATTATTAAGCGAGCCGTTGCAGAAAACAAGATGTCTTTGCAGAAGGCAAGCTCAGTACGTCTTTCAGAATACATAAAAGAAGAAGTTGATATGTTGAAAATTGACACAGAAGGCGCAGAAGACCTGATTTTATCTGATTTAGTTTCGAGCGGGAAAATCGGGCTTATAAAAAATATTTCTCTGGAATACCATCAGAAATTATGCCAAACTTTCAAAAACATTTCAGATATGGCGGATTTTTTGGGAAAAAACGGATTTTCATGCAGTTATTTTATTCACGGCGATAATTATTTGGTCTCAGCATGCAAACAGTGATTTTGTGCGGGGGGATGGCAACCCGCCTGTATCCGATAACAAAAAAAATACCAAAATCTATGATTTTGGTTAACAGAAAGCCGTTTTTGGAATATCAGATAGAACTTCTCAAAAGGAATGGGATTTATGATATCGTTCTTTGTGTCGGCAATAGAAGTACCCAGATTAAAAAATATTTTGGTAATGGAAATAAATTCGGCGTCACCTTGAGCTATAGCGCAGACGGGAAAAAGCTTCTTGGAACTGCCGGGGCGATAAAAAATGCAGAAGAGCTTCTTGAAAATGTCTTTATGGTTATGTACGGCGACTCATATCTGCCGTTTGATTTTCAAAAAGCAATTAAATTTTTTAACAAATACAACAAAAAGGGCCTCATGACGGTTTACAAAAATTCCGGAAAATACGATAAAAGCAACGTTGTTGTTTCCGGAGACTATGTAAAGATTTACAGCAAGACAGAGAAAAAGAAAAACATGAGCTATATTGATTACGGCGCAAGTATTTTGCGAAAAGATTGTTTAAAGCTTATTCCAAAAGAAAAAATTTTTGACATGTCGGATGTTTTTCAAAAACTTATCACACAAAAAGAACTCCTTGCGTTTGATTCAAAAAAAAGATTTTACGAAATCGGTTCTTTTGCCGGCCTGGAGGAGTTTAAAAAATATTCTAAGAAATTATGATTATTGTTCGCGCGCCATTAAGAATACCTCTGGGAGGAGGGGGAACGGATTTGCCGTCATATTATTCCAGATTCGGAGGAAGCTGGGTTTCGGCTGCGGTGAATAAATATATTTACATTGTACTTCATCAGAGCTTTAAACCCGACGAAATCAAAATCAGTTATTCCAAAACAGAAATAGTAAAGAGTTTGGAAGAAATAAGCCACCCCTTGTTCAGGGAATCCTTAAAACTGCTGGGTATAAAAGGCGGAATTGAGATTTCTTCTTTTGCCGATGCCCCGGCAAACGCAGGCCTTGGGAGTTCGGGCGCATTTTGTGTAGCTTTGCTTTATGCGCTCCATGTTTATTTAAAGAGGACAGAAGGCAAAGATATGCCTTCAAGAAAAGAAATCGCCGAGCAGGCATGCAACATAGCAATGAATATTTTGGATGAACCTTCAGGAAAGCAGGACGAATATGTTTCTGCTTTTGGCGGAATAAACAGTTTTATGGTAAATTATGAAGGAGAAGTCGGGATAGACAAAGAATTTTCAAAAAAAATTACTTCCGAACTGGTTAAAGAGCTTGAAGCGAATCTTCTGATGTTTTTTACGGGAATCCAAAGAGAATCCAGGAGTGTTTTGGAAGTGCAGAAAAGAGCGACAGAAAACAATGAAGCCGAAATTATAGACAATCTGCATAAAGTGAAAGAAATTGGCTTCGGGGTCAAGCAGGCCATAGAAAATAAAAACCTTTTGAAGCTTGGCGAGCTTATGGATCTCCATTGGCGTGAAAAAATAAAAAGGTGTGGAACTTCCAATGAACGAATAAACGAGTGGTATAATCTCGCAAGAGAAAACGGCGCAGGCGGGGGAAAGTTAATGGGAGCGGGCGGAGGAGGATTTTTGCTGTTTTATTGTGATGGAAAAAAAGATGCTTTGAGAAGCGCCATGAAAAGCGCCGGTCTGACAGAGCACAATTTTCATTTTGATTTTGAAGGAGTTAAAATTTTAGCTGACTTTATCTAAGCATGGATAAAAAGGAATTTATTAAAAAATATTTTTCTGAAACTGCAGAAATTCTTCAAAAGATCGATATAAACTCAATCGAAAAAGCTGTTGATTTTTTGATGCGCGTGAAGTCTGTTGGCGGGAGGGTATTTTTTGCCGGCGTCGGCGGAGGCGCCGGAACAGGGAGCCATGCATCGAACGATTTTAACAAAATTGCCGGAATTTCGTCGGTTTGCCTCTCTGATAATATTAGCCTTTTAACTGCCTTAGCAAATGACGAAGGATTGGAATCCGTTTTTACAAGGCAGTTGCAAATGCATAATTTAAATAATAATGATTGCCTTTTTATTTTTTCTGTGGGCGGGGGTTCTGAGCGTGTTTCAGCAAATCTCGTATCTGCAATAAAATATGCCAAAGGCAGAGGCGCATGTGTAATCGGAGTTGTTGGAGACGAAACCGGTTATACCGCCAGAAACGCCGATGCTTGCATTTTGACTCCTTTGGTAAACATCAAAAATAAAACTCCGCATACAGAAGATTTTCAGCTGATAATGGATCATTTGATTGTGAACTTGATTGCATCGTTGCCAAAGCGCGCCGTTTTTTTTGACAGGGACGGCACCTTGAATAAAGCCGTTATCAGAAAAGGAGCTCCTTCCTGTCCTTGGAAAATGGAAGAACTAGAGCTTTTTCCGGAAGCGCACAAGGTGCTCTCGGATTTGAAAAATATGGGTTTTGAAAACATAGTTTTTACTAACCAACCGGATATAAAAAGAGGCTTTTTAACCGAAGAAGAAACAAGAAAAATCAGCAAAAAAATTCTTTCAGAGTTGCCGGTTTCTGAAGTAAGGTTTTGTCCGCATGATGACTCTGATAATTGTGCATGCAGGAAACCCAAAGCCGGAATGCTGTTTGACTCTGCCGAAAAAAATTTTGTTGACTTATCCAGGTCTTTTGTTGTCGGCGATTCATGGCGGGATATGGAGGCAGGAAAAACAGCAGGATGCAAAACAATTTTTCTGAGGAGGGATTATAACGGAAGTTTTCAAAACGGCAGTGATTTTACTGCAAACAACCTAAACGAAGTTTTCGAAATTATAAAAAATTTTAAATGATATGAAAATATTTATAGATTCTGCGGATGTAACAGAGATTAAAAAATATATTTCTTCGGGGATTTGCGACGGGGTGACAACCAATCCTACTATTTGCTTAAAATGCGGAGTAAAAAACGGCATCCAGGGCGTTATGGAAAGGACGTCAGAAATCGCAAAATTAGTTTTTCCGAAACCTGTGAGCGTTGAGGTAACTTCGGAAGATCCTGAGGAAATTTTAAGACAAGCCAGAGAATATTCAAGACTTGCAGATAATATTGCCGTAAAAATAACGGTAATCGACAGTAAGGGCAATTCATTCCTCCCTCTCGCTTATAAATTGGTTAGCGAAGGGATAAGGGTGAACGTCACAGCGATAACTACCTTTAATCAGGCGATTTTTGCTGCAAAAGCCATACAATCAGGCCTTTCCGTCAGTTCTTCAAAGGCGCCCCATTTTGTGAGCATCTTTGGAGGCAGAATATCCGAGGAGCAGGGATCAGAAAGGGCTTTCAAAATAATAGAAGATTTTAGAAAATGGCTGGATATCCACAACATGCAGGGAATTGAAATAATAGTGGGATCTGTTAGAAGCCAGGAAAACGTGGAATGCTGGTCGAGAACCGGTGCCCATATTTTGACGATCACACCTGAGGTTCTAAATAAATGTCTCTGCGGAGCCAGGACGAAAGAAACAGTTTCGCAATTTTTAGAGGACTCCAAAAAGACTATGGAAAGATTTCTGGAATAACTACAAAAAGTATTTGACCGGTTTTGACCCCTATTGACACTCGTTCAATAGGGGTCTATTATTAAGTAATTTTAAAAAACCAATACCCATGGAAGAAGAAATTCATCCTAAAAAAATTTATACTCCCAAGGAAGCGAGGGACTTTTTGAAAATCAGCGAAAGCACGATGAAAAGGATGTTGAAGAGCGGTATAATCAAAGCTTATAAGGTCAGCGGACAATACAGGATTTGGGGGGACGAAATTTTGCGCCTTGTTTCTCCCGATTTTGAAAAAGGCTTTTATAAGGTCTACAAAAAAATTAAAAATAAAACAAAGGAAACTATTAAAAAGTGGTAGTTTCTTTTTTTATCTATGTTTGAAGGAAAAACAATTTTAATAACTGGCGGAGCCGGTTCGTTCGGCCAAAAATTTGTGGAATTGGTTTTAAAAGAGTGTGATCCAAAAAGTGTCAGGGTATATGACAATCGGGAGCTGGCGGAGGTGGAAATGGAAAGAAAATTCAAAGATGAGAGATTGAGGTATTTTATCGGAGATGTGAGGGACAGAAAAAGACTGGACCGAGCCATGGACGGCGTTGATATTGTCGTGCATGCTGCGGCTTTAAAACATGTGCCGATATGCGAATATAATCCCATTGAGGCGATAAAAACAAATATTGACGGCGCAATTAATGTTGTTGATTCTGCGATTAACAATGGTGTTGAAAAAGTAATTAATATTAGTACAGATAAGGCGGTTCAGCCGGTTAATCTTTACGGAGCTACAAAAATGGTTGCTGAAAAAATTTTTGTGCAGGGAAACAGCTACACCGGCTTAAACAGAAAGACTATTTTTAGCTGTTCCAGGTACGGAAATGTAGTAGGAAGCTCTGGAAGTGTTGTGCCGTTATTTAAGGAACAAAAAGTTAAAGGGGAAATCACAATAACAGATGAGAACATGACGCGTTTCTGGATTACTTTGGAGGACGGAGTCAGGTTTGTAATGAGCTGTATTGATAGAATGAAAGGCGGAGAAATTTTTGTTCCAAAAATTCCAAGCATGAAAATTGCAGATCTGGCTATGGCAATCGCGCCGGAAGCAAGCAAAAAGATCATTGGTATAAGGCCTGGAGAAAAATTGCATGAAGTTCTTCTGACTGCCGAAGAATCAAGGCACACGAAAGAGCTTGGTGATTGTTATATTGTTGAGCCGGAATTTGCTTTTTGGAATGATGAAAACCACAAAGAGGGAAAGCTTCTGGCGGCAGATTTCATTTATTCTTCTGAAAATAATACCTGCTGGCTCGACCACAATCAATTCAAAAATAACTAAAAAATGAAAAAAAATATTCCATACGGCCGGCAATGGATTGATGAAACAGATATAAGGGCAGTTGAAAAAGTTTTAAGGTCTGATTGGCTTACGCAGGGGCCGAAAATAGAAGAATTCGAAAAGAAGGTGGCAAAATACTGTAATGCCAAGTATGCAGTTGCTTTTTCATCAGGAACATCGGCGCTTCTTGGCGCATACTATGCAATAGGGTTGGAAAAGGGAGATGAGGTTGTAACGACCCCTTTAACCTTCGCAGCTACAAGCAACGCAGCGGTTTATTTCGGGGCTAAGCCGGTTTTTGCCGACATAAAAGAAGACACTTTGAACATTGATCCCTCTGAAATAAATAAAAAAATTGGCAGGAAAACCAAAGCCGTCGTTTGTGTTGATTTTGCCGGAAATCCTTGTGATTATGAAAATATTTTAAAAATTTCCAGAAAAAATAAAGTTTATTTAATCGAGGATGCATCTCATGCAATCGGGGCAGAATACAAAGGGAAAAAAATTGGTAGCATTGCAGACATTACTGTGTTCAGCTTCCATCCCGTAAAACATATTACAACAGGCGAAGGCGGCATGGTTCTGACGGACAAGAGGGAATTCTATGAAAGAATGAAAATGTTCAGAAGCCATGGGATAATAAAAAATTTAGAAAAAGGGGGCTGGTATTACGAAATTAAAGAACTTTCCTTCAATTTCAGAATTACAGACATCCAATGCGCTCTGGGTATAAGCCAATTAAAAAAACTTGATAAATTTATTGAGAAGAGAAGGAAAATTGCTGAAAAATACAAAAAAGCATTTTTGGGATCGGATAAAATAATTTTGTCCAGGCAGGAACAAGGTGCGAAGTCCGCCTTTCACATTTTTCCGATACAGGTTTTAGGAAACAGAAGAAAAGCATTTGATGATTTCAAAAAAGCCGGTCTGGGCGTGCAGGTACATTACATGCCTCTTAATCTTCATCCTTTTTACATGAAAAAGTTCGGCTACAAAAAGGGAGATTTTCCGAATGCCGAAAAATATTATGAAAGGGCGATAACAATTCCTCTTTTCCCGAAGATGACTGCAGATGAAATAAATTATGTAATTGAAACGGTAAAAAAAATCAATGTCTGATAAAGTAATTTTTAAAGAAAGGGAAAAAGAAGCTTTCTGGGAATATTGGAGAGTTTTTGCTGAGAATAACAAAACAGGGCCGCGCTATCTTAGAACATACCAGGAATTAATACTCGAATCCTCAAAAGCCGACGGCTTGCTTGTTTCTGACAAGAGTTTTGTCCTTTTGGAGAATAATGAGGTCACAGCTTGCGTCTTTCTTCCTGTCGAGAAGGATGGTGATTCAGTATCGGTAAAGGTGAAGGCTGACGGTGATTTTGCTTTAGCGCCGATTTTTTTAAAAAATAAAAAAACAGAGAAAAAGGTATTTGAAATAATCGATGAAATAGCTGCGAAAGAAAATATTGGAAAGATAATGTTTTCGATTGATTCGCTTTCGGGAGCGAAGTATAATTTTTTGCAGAAATTCAACTATCTTGGCGCGTCTGTTTTAACATATCTGATTGATACGAGAACCGGTACAGACATGCTTTCCTCCTGCAGAGAGGGGTGCAGAAAACTAATAAGGTCTCTTTTAAAAAATAATGATTTCGAAGTATTTTATTCAGATAGTTCCCGGCCCGACGAGGGGATGCATAAGAATTATGAGTTTCTCCATCATAAGTGTGCGGGTAGGGTTACGCGGCCGCAGGTAACATTTGATACGCAATTTGAAGAACTTAAAAAGGGAAACTCAGTCCTGTTTGGCCTTAAATATAAAGGCAAAAATGTGGCTTTTTGTTATTTTTCTTACAGTGGCAATAAAGCAATTTATTTTTCCGGAGCCGATGATCCGGAGTATGAAAAACTACCCCTCTATCACCTGATTATTTATTCTGCCATGGAATATTTTCAGAAACGCGGAATCGAGGCAATTGACGTGGGCCAGCCCTCAGCTCCCTCCGCGCAATTTTTATATTATCCCGAACCAAAGCAGCTGAGCATATCGCTTTTTAAGAGAGGATTTAGCGGGTCTTTTGCAGAAAATTTCAGGGGAATAAAATATTTCTCTCAGCAGGTGTTTAAGAAAGATGCTGATGATTTTTTAAGTAAATATTTTGCCGTTTCCTCTGACGAGGCAATATCTATAGAAGAAAAAGAAATTTTGCAGGAAAAAGAATGGGAAAGCACTTTTGGCGACGAGTATACAGAAAGAAACTTGCTTAATGAAGATTTAGACGAGCTCAATATGAAGGTTTACGGTCTGACACAGAAAGAGCTTGCAGAAGAATTTTTGTCTGGCATTGATAGGTCAGCCAAAATACTTGAAGTGGGATCCAATATAGGCAGTCAGCTTGTTTATCTTGAAAAAATGGGCTTTAAAAACTTGTATGCAATAGAGCTAAATAAAAAATCAATAGAAATATGCAGGCAAAAGAACAATAATATAAATGTAGTTTACGGAAGTGCGCTCGACATTCCCTTTAAGGACGATTATTTTGATCTGGTCTTTACTGCGGGCCTTTTGCTTCATATAGCACCCGAAAATTTAAAAAAAGCAATGCACGAAATCCAAAGATGCTCAAAAAGGTACATATGGTGCCTTGAGCCTTTTTCAGAAAGCATTCAGGAGGTTTGCTATCATGGCGAGAACAATATGATGTGGAAAGGAAATTTCTGTAAAATATTTTTGGAAAATTTTAGCAATGTAAAATTAGTTAAAAAGAGAAAATTAAAATACCTCGAAAATAATAATTTCGACAAGATGTTTCTCTTGGAAAAGCATGATTAAAAGAAGCAAAAAAGGAATCGCTTTGTGGAATAAAGCAAAAAAAATAATCCCTGGCGGGACACAGCTATTGTCGAAGCGCTCGGAACTCTTTTTGCCGGACCAGTGGCCGTCTTATTTTAAAAAGGCAAACGGGTGCGAAATAGTTGATTTGGACGGAAATAAATATATTGATATGTATTCTATGGGAATAGGATCATGCATTTTGGGATATGCCGATAAAGACGTAAACAAAGCAGTTAAAAAAGTCATTGACTACGGTTCCATGTCCACCTTAAACAGCCCGGAGGAAGTTGAATTGGCGGAGTTTCTTGTTAAATTGCATCCTTGGGCGACTAAAGCGAGGTTTGCCCGCACTGGCGGCGAAGCAATGGCAATTGCTGTCAGAATTGCCAGGGCGCATAAGGGCAGAGAGAAGGTAGCATTTTGCGGTTACCACGGCTGGAGCGACTGGTATTTGGCTTCCAATCTTTCGCACGAAAGGAATCTGGATGGTCACTTGTTGCCAGGATTAAATCCAACAGGGGTGCCAAGAGGGCTTGCGGGGACTGCTCTTCCTTTTAATTACAATAAAATAGAAGAGCTGGAAAAGATAGTAGCAGAAAATTCTGATTTGGGCGTGATTGTTATGGAGCCGTTCAGATATCAGGAGCCGAAAGACAGTTTTTTGCAGAAAGTCCGCGAGATCGCAGATAAAATTGGCGCCGTTCTGATATTTGACGAGGTCAGCTCCGGCTTTCGTTTTAACGTAGGCGGGGTACACATGCTCTATAAGGTTTATCCTGATATCGCGGTTTTTGCTAAAGGAATGAGCAACGGCTTTCCGATGTCTGCAATAATTGGAAAAGAAGACGTTATGGAATCTGCTCAGGAAACGTTCATCTCAAGCACTTATTGGACAGAGAGAGCGGGGCCCGCCGCGGCAATAGCAACGATAAAGAAGATGTCCCAAAAAAAGGTGCAAAAGGAAATGGATAAAACAGGAAAATATCTTTTAAAAAATCTTGAAAGAATAAAGTCAAAACACAATATCAGAATGGAAATCTCCGGAAAACCCGCTCTTTTGCACTTTAATTTTGAATATGGAGAAATGAACAGAGCATTGCAAACATTGCTGACCCAGGAAATGTTGAAAGAGGGATTTTTGTGTTCGGCGGGTATTTACGTCTCCTTTGCCTTCAAGAAGACATATATAGATAAGTATCTTAAATCCATAGATAAGGTCTTTGGAATACTGCGAAAAGCAATAGACCAAAATACTGTAAACAAACTGCTCGAAGGGCCCGTTGCTCAATCCGGATTTAAAAGACTAACATAAAATGGAAAAAAGAACCCTCGGAAAAATAGAGAGAAAACATTTGCCGCTCATCAAGAGCTGGAGGAATTCCCAGAGAGAAATTTTAAGGCAGAATAAAATTCTTACCGACATCGACCAAAATAAATGGTTTAATTTTATACAAAAAGATGCACGGCAAAAACTTTTTTCTTTGTTTGAAAATGGAAACTTATTCGGATATTGCGGACTGACCAATATCGACCGCGAAAACAAGAGGGCGGAAATTTCTTTTTTAGTCAATCCTGACAGGGTAAAAAACAGCCGGACATATAAAGAAGATTTTCTGTTTGCACTGTCGGCTCTGTGCAATGAAGGGTTCAGAAAGCTGAAGCTGAATAAAATTTTTACAGAAACATTTGAGTACAGGAAGAATCATATGAAGATTCTTGAGAGCTTTGGCTTTAAAAAAGAGGCTGTAATGCAAAAACAATACTATAAAAAAGGCAAATTTTACAATTCTATTATTCACAGCAAATTTAAATAAAATGGATTTTAAAAATAAGAAAGTTATTGTTACAGGAGGAGCGGGGGTGATAGGCACAGCGCTGATTAAAAAACTCTTGGAGAGAGGGGCGCTTGTCAGGTGTTTTGATATAGCGCCAAAGCCCAAGAATTTTCCTGATGTTGCTGAGTATTCCCAAAGAGATCTTTCTGAACTGAATCCTTTCGAGTTTACGAGTTATGATCCGGATGCAGTATTTCATTCGGCCGCAACATTTGAGAGAACCGAAGAAGACCCGGACTTTTGGGAGTTTAATTTTACAAACAATGTTTTGCTGTCCCACAAAGTGATTGACGCTTCACGGTTTTGTAAAAATTTGAAAAAATTTATTTTTTCACCTTTTTTTAAATAACCAATAAGAATATTTCCAATTAGTAATCCTGAAATTACAAAAAACAAGTCAACGCCAAGATAGCCATACGGAAGTTGTCTGTTGTAATGATAAATAACAACACTTAAT
>JAKLDQ010000018.1 GCA_022703425.1 Patescibacteria group bacterium
GCTTGGCAGCATTACCATTGCCCCAACAACAATAATTATTATCCTCCTAATCATTATTATTCTTAATCAAAATAGGGGAAGAGATTAAAATGATAATAGACTTTCTTATAAATTTTGTTCTGATTTCTTTACTGGTAATAACAATTTTTGCTAATACTGGTTTGCTTTCTTTGAAGGATAAAAAACAGGTAAAAGAAACGCCAATTGATAAACAAAGTTTTATTTTTAAAGAAAAACTGCAATGCCGCCCAGAAAATAAACTTGCCTACTTTGACTCTGAGTTTCCTGAAATTAAGATGCCAACTCCATCTTTAATTCTTGATGATTCTGGAAACCCAACAATCCCTGAGCAGCCAACGCCCTATTTTGGACAATTTGCTATCCCCCTTGTGACGTCTGCTGATTCTTCTGCAACTGTGCAATACCGTATATTGCCCCAAACAGTTATTATAGATTTTTCTGCCAGCCAGGTTGAAAATAATTTAGAAAAAATAGAAAGCATACGGGTTGATTTAGCTGAGCCAAAAGATTTGCTGGCAAAAAACCTGAATGAAGAGCTTAAAGAAAAAATTGATTTTTACTCCGAAAATGGCGGAGAAACAAACTCAAGAAGAATTTAATAAGAGAGAACGCTTTGTTTCAAACTTCTTAATTGGTTATCACGGGGAATTATTAGACTCTGTTGAAACTCTCAAAAAAGGAAACCCAAGCAGTGTAAAGAGCCAACTTTGCTTAGCTTTTATTGCAGCAGATACTTTTTCCAGATTTTATCAGATAATAACAGAGCCAAAAGAAGCAGAGTCATCAAATAAGTTATGGGAAAAGATAAAATCTTTTTTTTGTAAAAGGACTGTCAATTATCAAAACAAGAAAAGGTTTACTGATTGGTTTAATAAGTTTGTATTGGCTGATTCAAATAAAATTTACAAAGAGAATAAAGAAAAATTTAAGGATTGCACTGTTTCATATGTCTGGAGGTTGAGGTGTTCTCTTTTGCATTTTTTTAGCTTTCCAGAGTTAAAGTATGGGAATTATGTTTTAGGAAGTGAGCTTATAAACTCTCGGCTGAAAAAATTTGTAAATCAATTAAAGCCAGAAGACAAGAAAAAACTAAACCCCAAATATATTTATTACCCCGAATTGATGTCTGCTATTTTCCAAAGCATTGAGAGCCAGGCGGATGAGCTTGTTAAAATGTTTAGAGAAACTCCCACTGATTATGTCCTATCAATAAACAAGTGCTTTACTATTCTACGGTCTGAAGGAGCAGAGACAAGAGATTTTAAAAATATATTAGAGAAAATATAACTCTCCCCCTAATAGATTTTTATTTGTGTGTTTTTGCTAAAATCCCCCCACCTGTGTGGGCTTTTTCTTTACTGACATTATAAATCCCACTGTGTATTATTTGCGATTTACTAACAAAACAGCTAAATTCCAACGGCTCAGCGGGCGTTGAGCCGTTTATCAGAGGGAAATCTGTCGTAATTAGCTATTTGACAATGCCTCTTTTTAGAGGTATTTTTTAGTATATTTAGCTTCTTTTACAACTTGAAAGGATTAAGGCATGAAGACAGCCCTATTAAAACAAACGCCTGAAGACATTTTGTTGAGAGAGAAAGGGGAAATCGAATTTTGTATAAGAGAGCACGCTTTCTGGAAAGCGAAATTTGAAAAAAAGCTCGCAAGAGTGGTGGAAAAGCTCAAAGCAGTCTGCCAGCACAAATTTCGTCCCGTAAAAGGACAGGAGAAGCATCTTATCGTTGATAGCTTGGAGTGCTATCTTTATCTTTATTTGGGAGAAGAATGCGAGAAATGCGGGGACTTTCGTCCCAGAGCAGAGGGCAGGGCATGGCAGGTTTGCTATAATTGCGGGACAAAGGATATTTCAACCAGCCATGTGCGCACAGTTGATGAGGGAGAAATAAGGGGATATAAGTGCGCTTCTTGCGGTTTCGGCTTTGAACTGCTGTTTAAGGACAGGGGAAAAAGTAAACGAAAGGAAACACAGTGACACGAACAGAAGAATTGCGGTCAATGGATCCGCAAAGCCTGGTCAGGAAATTCGAAGAGCTATGCTTTCAAATCGGCGCGGGCATACAGGGAAACGGTTCTTATATTGAGGAGAAAAATTTGTGCAAGCAAGTTATTTTGGAAAGAATGAAAACCGGGGAGCGGGTGATGAAAAACGAAAAAGTCATGCGCGGTTTTCCCGGATTGTTAAAAACAGGGATAACCGGAAAGGAGAAAAATCATGTCTGAAGGCGTTAAATGCAAGTGCGGGCAAATGCCTCTTATAAATGGCGTTGCCAATCTCGAAGGACCGGGCAATACGATGCATTACAGGCTTGAATGCCCAAAGTGTGGAGCGAAAAACGCTCCCTGGCGAAGAAGCCAAATGCAGGCGCGTACTGACTGGGAGACAGATTATCATAAACGATAGTCAATATAAATCAGAGACCCAAAAGGGTCTTTTTGTTTTTATATAAAATGATGTAAAATAAGCAAATGGTTGAAATAAACAATCAAACATCTTTTCGTGTTGATAAAAAGTTTTACACAGGGGTTGCAAAAAAAGTTCTGAAAGGCGAAAATAAAGAAAGGCAAAAAATTTCCCTTGCTTTTGTTGATAAAGAGGAAATCAAAAATCTCAACAAAAAATTCCGCAAGAAGAACAAACCGACGGATGTTCTTTCGTTTAGGTTAGACGGGAGCTTCGGAGGAAAAAAACAAAAGCTATTGGGGGAAATTGTCATCTGTCCGGAGGTTGTAAAAGAGAACTCTGAAAAATACAAAGAGCAGTTCAGGCAAGAGATGGCAAAAGTCTTTGTGCATGGAATTTTGCACCTTCTTGGTTATGATCATGAAAAGTCCAAAAGAGCAGAGCTTTTGATGGACGAAAAGCAGGACTTTTATTTAGACAAAATTTTCAAAAAATAAACTCATCGTTTAATTTCAAATTATGGCGAGAGGCCGCATAATTACAGGATTAGACATTGGAACTGCCACAATGAAGGCGCTGGTTTGCCAGAATGAGGGCAGAGAATTGCAGGTTTTGTCTTATTCAGAAATTCCCTCTTTCGGGTTGAGAAAGGGCGCTGTTGTTAACTCCGAAGAGGCGTCAAAAAACATACAGGCATTAATTTCGGGAGCCGAACGGGAAACTTCCCGCAGGATCGGCTCTGTTTTTGTAAATATCGGCGGAAGCCATTTGTATGTTGTTCCTTCGGACGGAATTATTTCTGTTTCGAGGGCGGACCAAAGAATTTCACAGGAAGACATCGACAGAGTTTTGCAGGCGACAAAAGCAATTAATATTGCATCAAATGAAGAAGTGCTGGATGTGTTTCCGAAAGAATTTATCATCGACGGGCAGAAGGGAATAAAACAGCCGCTGGGGTTAAGCGGAATCCGGCTTGAAGCAAAAGTTTTGCTTTTGTGTTATTTCCAGTCCTATTTTATAAATCTGACGCAGGCGGTTTTAAATTCAAAAATTCAAATTGACGATATTGTGCCTTCTCCGCTGGCAGCTGCCGAAGCCGTGCTTACTCCCCAGCAAAAGGAATTGGGAGTTGCATTGGTTGATTTCGGCGCGGCGACAACAAGCCTTGCAGTATTTGAAGAAGGAGACATGATACATTTTGCAGTTTTTCCGGTTGGCTCTGCAAATATCACAAATGATATTGCGATCGGATTAAGAACGGAAGTTGCTGTTGCAGAATCAATAAAAAAACAACACGGGACGTGTGTTTTTTCAAAGCCCGAGAAAGAGAAAAAAGATCCGACAAAGAAAAAAATTGAAATTTTTGATAAGTCATCTTCCCTGATGTTTACCAAAAAAAGTTTGGTTGATATTATCGAGCCGAGAGTTTCAGAAATTTTTGATCTTATTCAAAAGGAGCTTAAAAAAATTAACAGGCAGGAGCTTCTTCCCGGAGGCGTCGTGCTTACGGGCGGCGGGGCGAAGCTTCCCAAAATAAAAGAGCTTGCAAAACAGCAGCTAAGGCTTCCCTGTGAAATAGGAGTTCCCAAAAAAATCACTGGTTTGGATGATGATCCGTCATTGGCAACTGTTGCCGGGCTTGTTCTAAGCGGAGCCGACATTGACGGGAAGGATAAATCCAGTATACTGGGAGTTGCAAAGGGGTGGAGTTCGAGATTCAGAAAAGTTCTGCGGATTTTTCTCCCTTAGCTTCTAATATTTTTTCTAAAAAAATCGGAGCAATTAATTTGCTGATTTTTGCTTAAAATGGAAACCAAAATAAAAGTAATCGGAGTGGGAGGATCAGGATCAAATACTGTTTCTCGAATAGCAAAATTTGAAATACAGGAAGTTGAGCTGATTGGGATAAACACCGATGCGCAGGCGCTGAATTTTTGCAAGGCGCACAAAAAGATTTTGATAGGAAAAAAAGCGACAAACGGACTTGGAACGGGAATGGATCCTGTTGTAGGCAAAGATGCTGCCAGTGAAAACAGAAAGGAAATCGAAAACGTTTTAAAAGGTGCCGACATGGTTTTTGTGACATGCGGCCTTGGGGGAGGAACGGGGAGCGGAGCTTCTCCTGTAATTGCTGAAATTTCTAAGAAGCTCGGCATCCTCACGATAGCTGTTGTCACAATGCCTTTTTCTTTTGAAGGGATACAAAGAAAAAAAATTGCAGACCAGGCAATTTCCGCATTAAAAGAAAATGTTGATTCTCTGCTTGTTATTTCAAATGACAAACTTTTAAAAATCATAGACGAGAGGACGACGGTGTCAAATGCTTTCTGGATTTGCGACGAAATTTTAAGGGAGGCGGTCCAGGGAATTACAGATTTGATACTTGTTCCGGGAATAATAAACATTGATTTTTCCTCCGTGCTTTCCATTATGAAAAATTCCGGCCATGCGCTGTTTGGAACGGGAAGAGCATGCGGGGAAAATCGGGCAATTGATTCTGCAACCAAAGCAATCAATTCACCTTTGCTTGATTTTTCAATCAAAGGTTCAAAGGGTGTTTTGTTTTCTGTTTCCGGCAATGATATCACGTTGAACGAAATTTCACAGGCAGCCGACATTATCACGCGGAATGTCGACCCTAAGGCGCAGATTATTTTTGGGGCGGTAAAAGACGCACACTTAAAAAAAGGAGAGATAAAAATTACTGTTATAGCCACAAAATTCTGATTTTTCTTGACAAAATGCCTTGCTTTAGGGCATTTTTTTGTTTGTGCGACCCACTTTTGGCCGGTTTCCTTTATCCACAGAAATAAATTATTTGACAGGGTTTTTGGGTGGAGTAAAATATACTAATCGCTTTAAAAAAATATTAGTAATTTGGGCATTTTTATAAACTTGCTGTTTAGAAATTAAGAGTCCCAGAATTTTTAAACAGCGAGATTGATAAAAATCGAATGCCTTTTTTTGTCCCCTTAAAACGGGGTTATTCTATGTCAGAAACACAAGAAAAAACAAAAAACAATATCGAAAAGGTCTTAAAAAGAGACGGAAGGGTTGTTCCTTTTGATCAAAACAAGATTACAGAAGCGGTACATAAAGCGATTGTTGCCACAAACCAGGGTGATGGCGAGGCTTCGAAAAAAGTTTCTGACAAAGTTATAAGCCTGATAAACAGAAGATTTAAAAAAGGAGAGGTGCCGACGATTGAGCAGATTCAGGACATAGTCGAAGAAGCGCTGATGCTCGAAGATCTTGTTGAAACTGCAAAAGCATATATCCTTTACCGAGAACAGAGGAGGGCGATAAGAGAATCCGCAAAGGCGGCTGATGACTCTTCAGAAAAGGTGGACAGTTATTTAAAAGAAATTGATTGGCAAGTAAAGGAAAATGCGAATATGACATTTTCCTTGCAGGGGCTGAACCAGTATGTGGGAGCATATATCTCAAAAAAATACTGGCTTAACAAAATTTATCCCAAAGAGATAAGAGATGCGGCCGCAAACGAGGACTTTCACATCCATAATTTGGAATTGCTCGCTCCGTATTGCGCCGGCTGGGATTTATATGACTTTTTGGTGAAAGGATTCGGCGGAGTTAACGGAAAGCTTGAAGCTAAACCGCCAAAGCATTTCAGAACAGCTTTAGGACAGCTGGTAAATGTTTTATTTACATTACAGGGAGAAACTGCAGGGGCGAACGCAGTATCAAATTTTGACACTCTTTTGGCGCCGTTCATCAGATATGATAATTTAAATTATAAGCAGGTGAAACAGGCGATGCAGGAATTTTTGTATAACTGCATGGTTCCAACAAGGGTCGGATTTCAGACGCCGTTCTTAAATGTGTCGCTGGATATTAAACCGCCGTCTCATCTGGCAAAACAACCGGTTATAGTGGGGGGCGAGGCGCAGAAAGAGACCTATGGAGAGTTTCAGGAAGAAATGAATATGTTTATTAAAGCTTTTTACGAAGGTTTGATGGAGGGGGATGCGTCCGGGAGGCCTTTTACTTTCCCGATTCCCACTGTTTCTGTGGGAAAAGATTTTGACTGGGAGAATCCCAATTTGGATTCGATGTGGGATGCCACAGCAAAGTACGGGATAAATTATTTTTCAAACTTTATACACTCTGATATGAGCCCTGATGACGCGCGGTCTATGTGTTGCAGGTTAAGATTGGACAACAGGGAACTATATAAAAGAGGAGGGGGATTGTTCGGCTCTTCTCCAAAAACGGGAAGCATCGGAGTTGTAACAATCGATCTCCCCAGAATAGGACACACTTCCAAAACAAAGACGGATTTCTTCAACCGGCTCGGGCATTTGATGGAACTTGCAAAGGAAAGCCTTGAAATAAAAAGGAAGGCGCTTGATGACTTTATGGAAAAAGGCCTTTATCCTTATTCAAGGCACTACCTGCAGGACGTAAAAACTTTGAGAAATTCATATTTTGGAAACCATTTTTCCACCATTGGAATTATGGGAATGAATGAAGCCCTGCTGAATTTTTTGGATGAGGATGTGACAACAGAAAGAGGAAGGAAATTTGCAATTGAGATTTTGGATTTCATGCGTGAGAAAATGATAAAATTCCAGGAAGAAACAGGAAATCTTTTTAACCTCGAAGCCACTCCCGGCGAAGGGACAAGCTATAGGCAGGCGAGAACAGACAGGGAAAAGTTTCCGGATATCATCACTGCGGGAACGAAAGAAGTTCCGTTTTACACAAACTCCAGCCAGCTTCCCGTCGGTTTTACAGACGATGTTTTTGAAGCATTAACATTGCAGAATGATTTGCAGACAAAGTATACAGGCGGAACTGTTTTACACATTTTCCTGGGAGAAAAAATTACAGATGCGAAAATGGCAAAAAACCTTGTGAAGAAAATTTTCGAAAAATACAGCTTGCCCTATATAACCTTGACTCCGACATTCTCGATCTGCCCAACGCACGGATATTTATCCGGAGAGCACTTTGAATGTCCTCAGTGCGCGATAAAACAGCCATGCGAAGTTTATTCAAGAGTGGTCGGGTATATCAGGCCGGTTCAGCAGTGGCACAAAGGAAAACAACAGGAGTATGGCGAAAGAAAAGAATTTTTATGCCCTTCTGAAATTATAGGCCAGCAAGTCCTGGAAAAACCTGTACCAGCAGCAACCACGGAGACAGAAACGAAAATTACAGATTCTGCTCCCGAAGAAAAAACAGCCGAAGTATTAACCCCCCAGCTAACCACTTAAAAAATCAGCCCCGCAAAGCGGGGCTGATTAGTCTTATGATTATAGGAGGACTGCAAAAAACAACATTAATAGATTTTCCGGAAAAAATTGCCTGTACAGTTTTTTTGGCAATTTGCAACTTCAGATGTCCGTGGTGTTATTCTTCGGAGCTGGTTTTGCCTTTAAAAATTGCAAAACAGCCGAATATCCCAGAGAAAGATTTTTTTGATTTTTTAAGACAGAGGAAGGAGCATCTTGAAGGGGTGGTTGTGTGCGGAGGGGAGCCGACGGTAAACAAAGATCTTCCCCAGTTTATTTTGAAAATAAAAAATATGGGTTATGCTGTAAAGCTTGATACAAACGGGTCTAATCCAAAAATGCTGAAAGAGCTGATTGAAACAAATTTGATTGATTACGTTGCAATGGACATTAAAGGGCCAATGGGTCCCAATTCTCAATTTTCAATCTTCAATTTCCAAAAAATTCTAGGGGAGGGGGTAAAGATGGAAGATATCCAAAAGAGCGTTGAAATTTTAAAAAAGGGAAATGTGGATTTTGAATTTCGCACGACGGTGGTTCCGGGAGTGCATAAAAAGGAAGATTTTTCCGAAATCGCAAAATGGATCGGCGGAGAAAATGTTAAATATTATCTGCAGGGATTTCGCCCCTTCAAAACAATTGACCCGCAGTTTGAGAACGTAAGGCCGTTCGAAGATGCTTTTATAAAGCAGATTGCGGAGGAAATTTCCCCGAAATTTAAAATCTGCCTGGCGCGGTAAAAAAACCATGACGCCCTCGAAAATATTGTTTTATTTCTGTATTTCTTTTATTGCAGGTATAATTTTTGAATCTGTGTTCAAAACGCCCCAATTTGTTATTTGGGGCGTTTTAATTACTGCCGTTCTGCTGATTTTGATCTTTTCATTTTTAAAAAACCGGAATTATTTGATTGCCGGATTCTGTGTTTTACTCGCGCTTTTGGGGCTTCTCCGCGTGCAGGCATCGGACTTTCATATCTCTGCGGACAAATTAAAAGCATTAAACGATTCTGGACAGGAGATTTCTCTTGAAGGAACAATAATTTCAGAGCCGGACAAAAGGAGCACTTGGCAAAAATTTAAAATTAAAACAGACGTTTATGGCAGCACAGTTCTGGTAAATGCGAGAAGATATCCTGATTTTAATTATTTAGACAAAATTAAAATTACGGGGAATCTCGAGTCGCCATTTGAAACAGACGAATTCAGCTATAAGGATTATCTGATGAAAGACGGGATTTACTCGGTTATGGCTTTTCCCGAGATTGAATTGATCTCAAAAGAACATCAACATGGCGCATTTTCTTTCTTGTGCGAGAAACTTTTTTTAATAAAGCAAAGGTTCAGGGAGAATATTAAAAGAAACTTTTCTCCTCCTTACAGTTCAGTTCTGGAAGGGATGATTTTGGGTGACAGCGGAGCAATGGATGAGGATTTAAAGAACAAACTTAATATAACTGGCTTAAGACATATCATCGCTGTTTCAGGCACACATATAATAATCCTTGCCTCTATTTTAATGTCGTTATTTGTTGCGATGGGTTTTTGGAGACATCAGGCGTTTTATTTTTCTTTGATTCTAATCTGGGCATATATAATCTTAACAGGGCTGTCTGCGTCTGGAATAAGAGCTGGGATAATGGGATCGATGTTTTTGTTTGCTCAGGTGTTGGGGAGGCAGGGGTCAGGCATGCGTCTGATTGTTTTTGCCTGCGCACTGATGCTTCTTCAAAATCCCTTACTTTTGTTTTATGATGTGGGGTTTCAGCTTTCATTTCTTGCGTGCCTCGGACTGATACTGCTAAACCCGCTTATTTCAGGCTTGATAAAAAAATTTACAAAAGATAATGCAAAAAATGCTGTTGATATTGTTTCTGCAACATTTTCCGCTCAAATTTTTACAATTCCGGTGCTGCTTTATAATTTTGGAAACATTTCTCTGATTTCTCCTGTTACAAACATTTTAATTGTGCCGATTGTATATTGGATTATGGTTTTTGGCTTTATTTTTTCAATTGCTGGATCTTTTTTTCAGCCCCTTGCTGCGCTTCTTGCAGTCCCGTGCTGGCTTTTTCTTTCTTATTTTATTTTTATATTAAACAGCTTTTCCAAACCGTGGGCGGTAAAAGTTTTTCAAAACGTTTCGTGGATTTGGCTGGCGTCTGCTTATTTCGCTTTGGCGGTAATTATGCAAAGGATTAAAAAAATGCAAAGGGAGCGGTTAGTTTAAACAAAAAGCCCGTTTTTTTGCGGGCTGATTTTTGTCCGTTTATGCAATCGGAGACACTTCCGTTATGGTCTCAAATTGTTTTTGTTCCTGATGCCAAAAATTGCCGGTAACAGGGAGATGATAGCACTCCCAGAGAAATTCGACAGCTTTTTCTATGTCGCTTACTTTTCCGCTAAGCGGGAAGTTTTGTCCGACTTTCGCGTAGTAACCGCAGTCATGGCCGATGACAAGAAATTCTTGCGGGGAAAATACCGCCAGGGCAAAATCGATCTGCGTTCTCAGGCACCTGTACTCGATATTCAGAGTTGTTTGGTGAACAAGAGAAATGGGTCCGCCCAATAGCGGTATGGGAATAAAAATTTCACTTGGCGGGATTAACATTTCCTTGATGTGTTTCCAAAGGTTCGGCCTTGGATCGCTGCAGTAAATGACAATTCCCTTGTGTTGCTTTCCGTCCGCGGTCATCCCGGAACTCCTTTTAAAGGTTCTAAATTTGGCAATCCAAATTGCCAAGACAGAGGCATTATTGCATAATTTTGGAAAAATATCAATACGGGAATTTTCCCGACGGAATCCTGAATGCAGTATTTTTTTTCAGCAATTGAGGTATAATGAAGTAATATTTTTATATGAAAAACCGTTTAAAAGAAATAACCTATATTGATAAAACTGCCTTCGGAAAAAAGAAACCCGGCCAGAAAGAGGCATGGGTTGTTGCAGTTGACATGGGGTACGGACATCAGAGAAGCGCATATCCATTGAGGGATTTGGCATACTTAAAAAAAGTCATAAACGCAAACAGCTACGACGGAATTCCCCAAAAAGACAAGAAAGTCTGGTCAAGCACGAGATCTTTATACGAATTCATATCCAGATTTAAACGAATAATATTTTTGGGGGACATTGTTTTTTCAATCATGGATAAATTTCAGAAAATTTTGACATACTATCCTAAAAGGGATCTCTCAGAGCCGAATATGAGTCTGAAGACCACATTCTCTTTTATAAATAAAGGATGGGGAGAGGATTTGATTAATAGATTTGAGAAAAATCCTTTGCCGATTGTGACAACATTTTTCACACCGGCTTTTATGGCGGAGAAAATGGTTTATTCAAATGATATTTATTGCGTTCTTTGTGACGCGGATGTGAACCGGTCATGGGTTTCACTGGATCCTCAAAAAAGCAGAATAAAATATTTTGCGCCCTGCACATGGGTTAAGGAGAGACTGATTCTTTACGGTGTAAAGCCGCATAATATTTATCTTACCGGATATCCCTTGCCTAAGGAAAATATAGGGACTGAACAAATGGAGATTGTAAAACACGACTTAAAACACCGTCTAATTAATTTAGATCCCACAAAAAGATATCGCCAAATGTACGCGCCTTTAATAAAGGGCCTTTTGGGAGAGCTTCCCGTAAAATCGGACCATCCTCTGACAGTGATGTTTTCTATTGGAGGCGCCGGAGCACAAAAAGAAATCTGTCTTAAAGCGATAAACAGCTTAAAAGAAAAAATCAGACAAAATAAAATCAGAATGATTATATCTGTTGGAGTCAGAACAGAGCTGAAGGATTATTTCGCGCAAAATATCAAAGGGTTAAAGCTGGATGAAAGAATAAGCGTGTTGTCGGGAATAACCATCTACGATTATTTTGAAAAATTTAACAGGGCCCTAAGAGAAACTGATATTCTCTGGACGAAACCTTCGGAGCTTTCATTTTATGCAGGACTCGGAATTCCAATAATTATTGCTCCGCCGATCGGATCGCAGGAAGATTTCAATAAGAGGTGGCTGTTGCACGTGGGGGCGGGAACATCTGAGGAAAATCCTCATTATGTAGACCAGTGGCTGTTTGATTTGCTGAACGGAGGAGATCTTGCAGAAATGGCTATGGAGGGATTTGTTGAAATAGAAAAAAAGGGCGCTTACAATATTGAAAAAATAATAAGCGAGAACGAAAAATAAAGTAATGAAAAAAGCTAAAATGCTGGTTATAATTTTATTACTGATAGCAGCGGTTTTTTTGCTGATTCTGGCATATTTTTTTGCAGGACGGGCTCCTTCGCAGAAGAACATAACATGGGGAGTGGATTTTTCGCAAATGCACACCGAAGCCATGGGGCTTAACTGGAAGGACGCATACCTTGCGATAATCAAAGACTTGGGCGTAAAAAACATTAAACTTCACACCCAATGGGACTTTGTTGGAGGAAAAAGAAACGATTATTTTTTTGATGACATCGATTGGCAAATTAAAAAAGCGGAAGAAAACGGAGTGAAAATAATATATGTTGTGGGAATGAAAACAGGTCGGTGGCCGGAGTGTCATCTTCCGCAATGGGCGGAAAGTTTGGAAAAAAAAGAACAGCAGGACGAGCTTTTAAAGTATATTTCGCAGATTGTTAACAGGTATAAAAGTTCGAAAGCGATTTATGCCTGGCAGGTTGAAAACGAGCCTTTGTTTCAGTTCGGCGAATGTCCGTGGTATGACGTGGATTTTCTCAAAAAAGAAGTTGAGTTCGTAAGGTCTTTGGATCCTTCAAGACAGATAGTGCTTTCTGACACGGGAGAATATTCCCTGTGGCTGGGAGCTGCAAAAATCGGCGACATAATCGGCACTACCATGTACAGAAATACCTATTTTCATCTTTATGACGGAAAAGGAATTTTTATGAATTATTATTTCCCGCCGGTTTTTTATTGGCGGAAAGCGCAGATTATAAAAAAGATTTTTGGGAAAGATGTTATCTGTGTGGAATTGCAGGCAGAACCTTGGGCATCAAAGCCATTTTACAATGTTTCTTTAAAAGAGCAGGAAAAAACTATGAATCTTGAAAAATTCAAAAAGAATATTGAATACGCAAAGAAAACTGGTTTGAGCGAATTTTATTTGTGGGGAGTGGAATGGTGGTATTGGTTGAAAACAAAGCATAACACTCCAGATATCTGGAACGAGGCAAAAGAGTTGTTTTAATACAATTTAAAATTTTAAAAATGAAAAATTTAGAAAGGGGAGATTTCTCGGAGCCTGAAGAAAATTCAACCGAAAACCAAAATGTTGATAGTAATGAAGCAGGAATACTCCACGATGCCCTAAGCCAAAAAACTTTTGGAGAAAAATACGGCTTTGAATATCAGACAAGAAAAACAAAAATTCCCGGAACAGATTTTGAGCGGGGGGCTGCGTTCAGGTACGAAAGAGGGCAGATATATAAAGGATATAAAATATTAAGGGCTGAAATCCGAGAGGCTGAAAAAAGGGGTGAAGATGCAGCAGGGAAAAAAGAGCTTTTAAAATCCCTCAGGGAATCTGCAAAGAAAATGGAAAAGGATTTGGATGAACTTAACAGGCAGCTTCACGAAAACGTGACCAGATTTGATATTGAAACTGAGTACGGAAACTTTTCTGTGCCTGTTGTGGAGCTTGACCTAAAAAAGACAGACCCGAAGGAAGATAAAAGAACGCCTTATTTTTTCCTCGGAAGCATAGCTACGAATTTTCACCAGACTGCCTGTTTTTCAATGGCAATGGCGCTGGACGGTCATAAAGTTTATGTTCCCATGCAGCCTGAACAGCCGGCAGTGGAAAAACCCGAAGGTTTCAAAAAAACATTGAAAGACCAGGGCAATCTGAAGCCCTATGCTGAAATAGCAAAAAAGATCATCGAAGGTTCGGGTGAAGATGAGTACAATTTGATTGGTTTTTCAATGGGAGCGACAACGGCTCTTGAGATAGCATGCAATAACGAACTTAAAGGCCTTAACGATCTTGTTATTATGGAGCCTCTTGGAATTGAAGAAAAGGGGTTC
>JAKLDQ010000019.1 GCA_022703425.1 Patescibacteria group bacterium
TAAAAAATCCGCGAAACATTTGTGGCGCCGCTAAATACTACACCGAGAAAGAGTTGGATTTTTTTGATAATTTTGAAGAATATCGGTTCTCAAAAATATCTGCAAGAATATTTAGGGTGTATGGAAGAAATTCAAGAGATTTCATTTCTCGCTCTGTCAGAAATGCGCTGAATGGCAATGAGATAAATCTGTTTTCAGAAGAAAATTCATTTGATTATATATTTGCAGATGATGTAGCCGAAGGGCTTTTGAAGCTTGCCGAGTGCGACATAAAAAAAGGAATATTCAATCTGGGAACCGGAAACGCAAGAAAGATAAGCGATGTCATTAAGATAATTAAGGAGAAAATTCCCGAATTAAAAATTAACAAAGGTCAATCCGGCGCCTTATTCGAAGAAAGTTGTGCTGACATGGAAAGTTTTAAAAAAGCAACCGGCTGGATTCCGGGTATGACTTTAGAGTCCGGTATCGAGGAATTAATCAAGTATGAAATTCAAAAACAGGATAAAAATAAGCAATAAATGGGTAGGAGGAAAAAACGATCCTTGTTTTATAATTGCAGAGGCAGGTTCTAATCATAACCGTGATTTTAATACAGCAAAAAAATTGATTGATTCCGCCTTTGACGCGGGAGCAGACGCCGTAAAATTCCAGACATACAGTGCAGAAACACTATACCAGGAATCAAAGGAGCCGCTTCGCTTGATTGGAGAGAAAGAAAAGCCCTTTGATATAATCAAAAGGATTGAAATTCCAAGGCATTGGCATAAAGATTTGGCTGATTATGCGCGCAGGAAGGGAATAATTTTTATGTCGACGCCCTTTGACAGGCAAGCCATTGATGAGCTTGATAAATTTGTTCCCGCTTTTAAATGGGGATCGCCGGAGTTATTGGACAAACCGCTGTTAGAATATGTAGCTTCAAAACACAAACCGCTTATTATTTCTACAGGATTTTACGGAATGGATGAAATTAAAAATGCGCTGTCGTGGGTTTATAAAAATGGAAACAGGCAGGTGGTATTATTGCAATGCACGGGTATGTATCCAACATTTCCGGAAGAAGTAAATCTTCTGGCAATGAAAAATATGGCAGAAAAGTTTCAGTTGCCTGTAGGGTTTTCAGACCACACGCTGGGTGTTCTGGCTTCAGTATTATCAGTCGTGGCGGGTGCAAAAGTGATTGAAAAGCATTTTACATTAGACAAAAAAATGGATGGACCGGACCATGCGTTTGCGCTGGAACCCTCAGAGCTTAAAGAAATGATTGAAAACATAAGATTGGCCGAGAAGATGATGGGGTCAGAAACAAAAAAAGCAACTTTAAGAGAGGTAAGAAAAGAAAAATTAATCAGAAGAGGAGTGGTTGCCTTTTCGGATATCAAAAAAGGAGAGGTCTTTTCGGAAAAAAATATTATCACAAAAAGAACTGGTTCGGGGCCGTTGGCAGCATCAGACTTCGCAAAACTACTTGGCAGAAAGGCAAAAACAGGAATAAAAAAGGACCAAGCAGTGTATCCAAAGAACGTATGATAAATATTTTAATTACAAGCGCATCGAGAAAAGTTTCACTTGTCAAAGCATTTAAATCTGCCTTGAAAAAAGAAGGAGGAGGAAAAGTGATAGCGGGAGATAGCAGCCCTTTTTCTGCGGCGTTTTTCGGCGCCGATGCATATTGCATTCTTCCGAAAATCAGCGAAAAATCTTTTTTAAAGAAATTCATTGCGATATGTAAAAAAAACAGGATTTCCTTGGTTGTTCCGACGCGTGATGAGGAATTGCCTGTTTACGCGAGATATTTCCAAAATTTAAAAGAAAATGGAATTACTGTAATGGTTGCTTCAGAAAAAACGATTGAGATATGCGCTGATAAAGAAAAATTTTTTAATTTTTGCGCAAAAAACAATTTTTGTCATCCGAAATTTTACAAAAACAACGAAGCTGGCGACTTAAATTTTCCGTTATTTGTAAACGACAGATTCGGCAGCGGCGGTAAATCTGCATTTAAGGTTGATAATCAAAAAGAGCTGAAGCTTCGTATTGGTGCGATCAGGCATCCGGTAATATCGGAGTTTATTTCAGCGAAGGAATATACGGTTGATTTATTTGCCGACTTCAATGGCAGGATTATTTCAATTGTGCCTCGTGAAAGGACAAGAGTTTTTTGTGGGGAAAGCTTTGTCGGAATAACGTGCAAAAATAAAAAAATTATCGATGAATCAAAACGGCTGGCCGAAAAACTGGGATTGGTCGGACATAATACCATCCAGTCTTTCTTTGACGGGAAAAAAGTGATTTTTATTGAAGTAAATCCCAGGTTCGGAGGAGGAGCAAGTCTGGGTATTGCAGCGGGAGCCGATACTCCCAGATATCTTCTGAAAATTTTGAAAAATAAAAAATTAAGTGGAAAAATCGGAAAGTTTAAGGAGGGCCTTGTGATGCTCCGATATACCGATGATTTTTTCGTTAACATAAAAAAAATAAAATAAAAACATGAAATATTGTAAAAAATGTGTTCAGCCTGATACGAGGCCTGGAATATATTTCAATGAAGACAGGATTTGCGGAGCTTGCCTCTATGAGGAAGAAAAGAAAAATATAGATTGGTCTTCGAGGGAAAAAGAGCTTAGAGAAATCGTGACCTGGGCGAAACAGAAAGCCGAGGAAAACAAAAGCAATTACGAATGCGTTATAGGCGTCAGCGGAGGAAAAGACAGCACCTTTCAGGCTCTTTATGCCAGAGATAGGCTGGGGCTTAGAGTCTTGCTTGTAAGCGGGGAGCCCGACGGAATAACGGAATTCGGCAAAAAGAATATTGAGAATTTAAAACAGCTTGGGTTTGACTGCATAACATTACGGCCAAATCCCAAAATAATAAAAAAGCTTATCAGGAAAGATTTTTTTGAATTTGTTAATCCCGTAAAAGTCACAGAATTTTCGCTCTGGGCGTCGGCTTATATAATTGCAGATAAATTTAATATACCGCTGGTTATCCAGGGTGAAAATGATGCACTGACTCTCGGGGTAAAAAAGACTGCTTTAAAGGACAACGATGATGCCTTGGATATAAATAAGAGCGATACGCTGGCTTCAGGATGGAGCAGATATCTAGGGAATGAGGTTACGGAAAAAGATCTTTTTATGTTCAAATATGACGAGGAATCTATCAGAAGAAAGCAAATCAGGGCAATCTGGCTTCAATACTACGCAAAAGAATGGTCGCAGCCGCACAACGGGGAATTTGCCATAAAACATGGGCTGACAACAAGGCCAAAGGACACAGATCCTGCTGAGATAGGGACATACGGTCTTTATTACTCGCTGGACTCTGATTTGACTCCGGTAAACCAATTGCTAAAACATATTAAATTTGGATTCGGCCTCTGCACCGATCACGCGTGTTATGATGTAAGGGAGGGAAAAATAACCAGAGAAGAGGCAATCGAGCTGGTGAAAAAGTACGACGGAAAGTGCAGCTATAAACTGATAAAAAATTTCTGTGATTATATCGGTATAACAGTGGATGAATTCTGGAAAACCGCTGAAAGCGTCCGGGGAGATATGTGGGAAAACAAAAACGGAAACTGGTCATTAAAAGATCCGATTTGGGAAAAATAATGAAGATTTTAGTCGTAGGAACAGGTTCTATCGGATTAAGGCATGTGGCGAACTTAAAAAGCATATCAAATGCAGAAATTTTTGTATTTGATACGAAGAAAGAAAAAAAAGAGGAAACAGCGTCAAAGTTAAGGCTTAAAGCGTTGCCCGACTTGAAAAGCGCAGTTCTGCAAAAATATGATGCAGTGTTAATTTGTACCCCTCCGTCTTTGCATATTTCTCTGGCGGAAAAATTTCTCGGGTGCACCAAGACAATTTTTATCGAAAAGCCGATTTCGGATAAGTTAAAACAAGCTGAATTATTCGCAAAAAAAGCGGCAGAGAAAAAAATATCTGTGCTGGTCGGTTACAATCTGAGATACCATCCGGGAATGAAGCTGGTCAAAAAGCTTCTGGAAAAAAAGGAAATAGGAAGAATACTTTCAGTACGCATCGAAGTCGGCCAGTATCTGCCGGATTGGCGCCCGACTCAGGATTATAGGAAGAGCTATACGGCAAACAAATCAATGGGAGGCGGAATTATCCTTGATGCTTCCCATGAAACTGACTATCTTTTGTGGCTGCTTTCCGAAAAGCTGCCCAAAGAGGTGTTCTGTCTCGCCGGAAAAATAAGCAAACTGCAGGTTGATGTCGAAGATACAGCAGAAATTCTTTTAAATTTTGAAAGCGGAACTTATGCAAGCCTGCACCTAGACTTTATTCAACAGGGGTATGCCCGCAACTGCAAGCTGATCGGCGAAAAGGGAAATATTATCTGGGATTATAAAGAGGGAAAGGTGACGCTTTTCAAAAATAAAAAAGAGAAAATTTTTAACATAAAATTTTCTCCGAACGATATGTATGTTTCAGAAATGAAGCACCTGCTCAGAGTAGCATCGGGAAAAGAAAAGCCGCTGGTGACAGCTGATGAAGCAAAAAATGTTTTGAAGATTTCGCTCGCGGCCAAAAAGTCTGCAGGAGCAAAAAAAATAATAAAGTTGAAATGACAGGAATTATCATACAAGCAAGGATGGGCTCGTCGCGCCTTCCTCAAAAGGTTTTCATGATGATTGAGGGCAAAACTGTTTTAGAACATGTTTTGGACCGCGTGAAAGCCGTTGACGGATCACATAAAATCATCGTTGCCACAACGGAGAAGAAGGAAGACGACACTATTGTGGAGATTTGCAGAAAATGCGGAGTCTTGGTTTTTCGCGGTTCGGAGAATGATGTTCTAGACAGATTTTACAACGCGGCGGTCTTTGCGTCTTTAAATAATATTGTGCGCATTACAGCAGACTGTCCTCTGATTGACCCGGAAATAATAAGAAAAACCATCAAATTCTATAAAACTGGCGGATTCGATTATGTGGGAAACGCACATCCTCCGACTTTTCCTGACGGGATGGATGTGGAAGTTTTTAACTTTAATTCTCTCAGAAAGTGCTGGGAGGAGGCCAGAAGAGAAGATGAGAGGGAACATGTCACAACATATATATTGAGAAATCCGGAGAGATTTAAAATAGGTAATTTTGCCGGCACGCAGGATTTATATGATCTTCGGCTCACGCTGGACGAAAGGGAAGATTTTGATTTGATTTCAGCCGTTTATGCAAACCTGTATTCAAAGAGCAAATTATTCGGGCTGAATGATATTATAAATTTATTTTCAGAAAAACCGGAGTTGCTTAAAATCAATCAAAATATTAATTCCCATCCCATAAGCAGATGGGCAAAAAACCAGAATGGAACAGATGTTTAAATTTATAATATTGGATTTTGACAGGACGTTAGTTTTTTTAAACGCAGACTGGCCAAAAGTGAGGCAGAGAATTTCTAATCTGTGTGAAGAAAACGGATTCAGCGCTCACAGAGAATTGCCGCTTTTTGATTCAATTCATAGGGCTTATGACGATTTTTTGGAACTAACAGGCGACGAGGAGAAGGCAAAGAAGTTTTACAAAAATCTTCTGCTAATAAACAAGGAAGAGGAGTCAGCAGGAATTGAAAAATCCGTTCCGGTTACCGGCGCTTTGGACTTTTTAAAATGGCTCGAAAAAGAAAAAATAAGATTTGGTATACTTTCAAACAACAGCCGGGACACAATTGAAAAATGTTTTGAAAAATTCTTTTTTATTCGGCCGGAGATTATAATCAGCAATGAGGACGTATGGAACCAAAAACCGGACATAGAAGGGCTCCAAAAAATGTTAATTTATGCGGGGCTGAATATAAATGACTGCCTTTTTGTGGGAGATTCTGAAATAGACGCTCTCCTTGGTAAAAACGCCTCGATCAGGACCGTAATTTTGAACACTTATTACGTCGAAAACCAGAAGCCAAGGACCTTTGAGGGAGAATTTGCTGAAAACTTCGACGACATTAAAAGCATTATAAAAAAATAATGTACTCATACGCAAAATTCGTAAAACATATTTTTTTAGTCGGATTCACGGATTTAATCTCTACTTTGCAGAGCCTCATTTTTTTGCCCCTGATTACAAAAATTCTTGGTGCGTCAGACTATGGCGTCTGGACTCAAATTAGAATAAGCCTCAATCTTCTTGTTCCCTTTACTTTCCTGGGTTTGCACGAAGCGCTCGTAAGGTTTCTTCCTGGAGCAAAAGAGGAAAAAGAAATACAGGAAGGAATTTATTCCTCATCTTTTATTGTCTTTTCAATCACTGCTCTGTTTGCAGTAATTTTAATCGTGTTTTCCGGCCCTGCATCTCAGATACTGAAATTTCCCGAGATATATGTAAAATTTCTTGCGCTTGTGCTTATATTTGAGGCTCTCACAAAGATTTTGCTTTCCGCAATACGGTCTTTGAGAAAAATAGGAAATTATTTTGCTTTCATGTTCTCAAAAATGTTTGGGGAAACGGCTCTGATTATTACAGCGGTGCTAATGGGGTACGGCCTTTACGGAGCTGTATTTGCCTTCTTGATAATCAGGATCTTAATTTTGATTGTGCTTATTTTTTATTTTATCAGACAAGTCGGTTTTAAAATCCCTGATTTCTCATTGACCAGAGATTACCTGAGGTTTGGTCTTCCCACTATGTTCGACAATATTTCCTATTGGGTCCTTACTTCTGCGGACAGGTATTTTATAGCATTTTTTTGGGGGATACTATTTGTAGGATTCTATGCTCCTGCGTATTCGGTGGGAATGCTTCTTACATTCTTTATTTTTCCCCTTTCGTTTATGCTTTCCGTGATTTTACCAAAACTTTATGACGAAAAAAACTTAGAAGAAGTGAAAAAATACCTTGGCTTTTCATTGAAATATTTCCTATTGATAATGATTCCTGCTTGTGCCGGGCTTTCTGTTGTTGCTCGTCCTTTGCTGAGATTGCTTTCAACGGCTGAGATTTCAGATAATTCCTATTTTGTTGTGCCATTTGTAGCCATGAGCATGCTTTTTTACGGAGCTTTGTATTTTTTTAGCCAGATCCTTGTGCTTGCAAAAAAGACAAATTTAATCGCGGCGCTTTGGGCAATTTCTGCTTTTTGCAACCTGATATTAAATATTTTCTTAATTCCTTTATTCGGGATAGTGGGTGCAGCAGCTGTAACACTTATTTCATATTTTTTAACATTTTGCCTGATGGTTTATTTTTCTTCAAGGCAATTTACCTTCAACGTGGATGGAATTTCGATATCTAAGAGTCTTTTTTCGTCTGCAATAATGGTCTTCTCGATAATTTTATTTTTAAATGCCGGTTTTTCAAATGTTTTTTTCTTAATTCCATTTGGGATTCTTGTTTATTTTGTTTGTATGATCATTGTAGGGGCAGTCGGGAAAAAGGAAATATTATTCTTAAAAGACTTGTATCATGAAGTGGCTTTTTCTTCTAAATGACGCGCCTTTCCTCGCCGAATTTTTCGGTAAAGTGTCAGAGCATCTGATAAAAAACGGAGATGAATGTGTTGTCGTTTGGAATAGTAAAATATCGGAATTCAATAAAAAAAGATTTTTTCCGGAAAAAGCCAGATTCCTATCTAGAATTGACTGGTGTTTGGAAAATTTTAATTCGGAGATTCATGAGTTTGGCGGACTCTCATGGAAAGATATTTTCCCCATTTTTGACAGGTTCAATTCCTCTAAGCTGGAATATGATGAAGCGGTAAAAACCGTAAAGTCATACTGCCAGTTTTTTGAGTTTATTTTTTTGAATGAAAAGCCGGAAATTATCATTGGTGAAATTCCCTCTGATCTTTATCATGAGGCGGCGCTGCAATTCGGGAAAAAATATGGGGCTCCATATCTAGGACTCGAAGATTCAAAGTTCGAAAATAGAATAGACATATATGATGAGAGATTCCTATGTAAGAGATGCGAAAAAGATTTTTTTGATACAACAGCCGGCTTGCCAGATGAAAAAACGAGGGGTAGAATGAATGATTTTATTTCCAATTTTACCGGCCACGTGATCTCTCTCGGCAGTGACAATCAGCTAAAAATCAAAATAAGCCAGTTGAACATTGTAAGGCATTATATCCAAAGCTTTAAAAAGGTTTTTCCTTCTTTTTTGGAATATATTCTTAATAGAAATGTGTATAAGAAGTTTGACTATGAAAGTGAAACAATACTGAAGAACTCTTTGCTTGCGCCGATTAAAATGGAGGAACGCCAGCTGAAAATATTATTCCATAAAAAATATTTCTCGAAAATGGAGGAAAGTGAAAATTTTTTCTTCTATCCGCTGCATTATCAGCCTGAGTCTTCTACTTCTGTTTATGCCACATATTACTGTGATCAGCTAAATACAATAAAAAATATCGCCTTCTGTCTGCCCTTTCCCTATAAGCTTTATGTCAAAGAACACCCTGCATCGATCGGACTGCGGCCCAGGGATTTCTATAAAACCTTGCGTCGAATTCCGAACGTAGTGCTTTTGTCTCCCAGGGAAAACGTAAACGATTTGATAAAAAAATCATCGGGAGTAATTGCGCTTACGGGCACTATTGGCATGGAGGCAGCGCTTTTGGGAAAGCCGTCCTACATATTTGGAAAAGTTTTTTACAATTACCATCCTTTGTGCAGAAAGGTTTCCGGATTTGATGATTTAAAAAATAAAATTGAACATGATATAAAACAGCCCCAAGACACAACAAACCTCGGTGATGTGAACATAAAATATATCTATTCATATTTTAAGAATACGATCGAGGGGAGTATTGCTAAAGTTTCTCTTAACGAAGATACAAATAATTATGCACAAATTTGTGAAGATATTGCGAATACAAAAAAAAGGATAATTGAAGAAAAAATATGCCCGTAACAAGCTTTCCGGATTCATGTCCGATATGTAAAAACGGAAAAAAATTTATTTTTATATCGGACTATTTTAATAATAACCAATATTCATTATATGAATGCGTCTTTTGCGGAGTGCAGTTTTGGTGGCCGATGCAAAATGATCTCAGGGGATATTACGAAGAAGAAAATCCATACGATGTAAGAAATTTATCGGGCGCAGGAATAACCAGGGCCTATCATAAAAAATTTCTGAACGAATCTGTCGGAAAAAAAGGAAAAATCCTTGATTTAGGATGTGGAACCGCAGAAATGATTTTTAAACTAAAACAAAACGGCTGGGAGGTTTGGGGGGTTGATTTTGACAGGAATGCAATAAAAATTGCGAAAAGGAGATTTAAGCTTAAAAATTTATTTAGTGATTCCTTCGAGGATTTTTTTAGAAAAAATCAAAATTTAAAATTTGACACAATCACATTTTTCGAAGTCTTGGAACATTTGCAGGATCCCGAAAATTTTATATTAAATTGCAGAAATATCCTAAAACCCGGCGGAAATGTTTTTATTAGTACCCCTTTTCGGCGCAGACTTTTTCCGAATTCAAACAGCTGGGATTTTCCTCCGCATCATTTCACAAGGTGGGACGAAAAGTCTTTGCAGATGATTTTTGAAAAAAACGGTTTTTCGGTTGAAAAAATAACATTTGTCGAAGAAATAAAAATTTTGTCCGAGGCTCTTATTTCAGGGCTAAAAACAAATATTGTTTCAAAGACAATGAAAAAAGGCGGGGAAAATAATTTAAGGCTGGCAAAAGTACTTTTTGTTTTAGGGAAGGCAAAGCATTTTGTTTTTGGTTATTTCCCCGCAACTCTAATTTTTATTTATTACAGAATTACTAAAAGAAGAGGCGGATTAATGTATGCGGAATTTAGTCTGAAAAAATGAAAAAAATAATTTTATTAGTTCCAACCTTGAATACCGGAGGAGGAGAAAGAGTGGCGTCGGAGCTTTCAATGCATTTAGGAAATGATTTTGATGTTAAATTGGTTCTTTTCAGACATGAGGTCATTTATCCCCACAAAGGCGAAATTATTTCATTAAACATATGCGGGAAAGGGAGGTTGCTGTTTAAAATTTTTTCCTGCATAAGGGGATTGATCGCATTCAGGAGTATAGTCAGAAAATATGAGCCTGATTATGTAATAAGCTTTGGGCATGCGTCCAATCTAATCAATATTTTTTCTGGTGCGAGAGCTGTGTTAAGAGTTGATAATTTCTATTCATCATCATGCAGAGGATTATCAGGAAAATTATATAGTTTTCTGGTTCGAAATTTTTTTAACAGGGCTTTTACGATAGTTGCCGTTTCGAAAGAGTCTGCGGAGGACCTAATCAAAAATTTTGGAATTAAACCGCAGAAAATCAGAGTTATCTATAATCTGCTGGACACTAGCAAGATACAGAAGCTGGCACTAGAACCGCTTGAAAGAGAATATGAAGATATATTCAAAAAACCGGTTTTTATTAATATGGGACAGCTTGGAATTCAAAAAAATCACAGGCAGCTTATTGAGTCTTTTAAAGCGATAAAAAAAGAAATTCCGGAGTCTAAACTTGTTATACTCGGTCAAGGCGCCCTCGAAAACGACTTGAAAACTCTTTCTCAAAAAATGGGAATTTCAGATGACGTGCATTTTTTGGGGTGGCAAAAAAACCCTTTTAAGTTTTTGGCTAATTCTAAAGTTTTTGTTCTATCTTCTCTTTGGGAAGGATTGCCGTATGTTTTAATCGAGGCGATGGCCTGTGGACTACCTATTGTTTCATTCGATTGCAAGTCCGGACCGCGCGAAATACTAGCGGGAAGAATGGGCGACGGAAAAACAAGGCCAATCGAATTTTCTGAATACGGGATATTAGTTGAATCCGGAAAAACAAAAAAGCTTGCAGAAGCAGCTGTAAGTTTGTTCAAGGACACAGCCCTTTATGAGAGGATGAAGAAAAGTTCTCAAAAGCGCGCGATGGATTTTGATTATGAAAAAATTATATCTGAATGGAATTTTTTAAAAAACAAAAAAATTAATAGAAAAAATACAATGTTTAGTAGAATAAAAGACTTCGCCAGAAAAAACACAACAATCATGGGTTTATATAAATTCTTGATTTTTGTGAAAAATATTCCCCTAAAAGACTATTTTAATATATCAAAACTTTTTGTCATTTTTAAGGTTTATCCTTTTTCAATGGCGGGATACAAAAGAATCGCAAATGTCTATGATTTAGCCAGTCTGGCGGAAAAAAATAACTTAGATGGCGCGTTCGCAGAATGCGGCGTTTGGAAGGGAGGGTGTTCTGCCGTTATGGCATATGTTTCAAAAAAGAATAAATCAATGCGGAAAATCTGGCTTTTTGACTCATTTGAGGGGCTTCCTGAGCCAACGCCCGAAGACGGAGAGGTGGCAAAAGAGTATTCTGACAACAAAGCCCAAGGCAAATTAAATACAATAAACAAGTGTGTCGGTCCTCTTGAAGAAGTAAAAAAGATTTTTTTTGATGTGCTTAAAATAAACCCTAAAAATGTTGTGATTGAAAAGGGGTGGTTTCAAAATACGCTCCCGAAAGCCAAGGAAAAAATCGGTAAAATTTCGATCCTGCGACTGGATGGAGACTGGTACGAATCAACGAAATGCTGCCTTGAAAATTTGTATGACAATGTTATAGTGGATGGGTATATAATCATTGATGATTACGGCCACTGGGAAGGGGCAAAGAAAGCGCTAAATGAGTTTTTTGATGTCAGGAAGATAACTCCAAAACTTGAGAAAATTGATTATACAGGCGTCTATTTCAGAAAACCATAAGTATATGGAAATTAAAAATGTCTGCGTAATTGGAATGGGTTTTATCG
>JAKLDQ010000002.1 GCA_022703425.1 Patescibacteria group bacterium
AATTGGAATGGGTTTTATCGGGACGACTCTCGCAGCGGTTTTGGCTGAAGCGGGTTTTTGCGTTTACGGAATTGAAAAAAATAAGGATAAATTAAAACAGCTGGAAAGCGCAAAACCCCACTTCCATGAAGCAGGTTTGCCTGAGGTTTTATTAAATCAGGTCGGAAAAAATCTTTTTTTATCCGATGAAATTCCGGCAGATAAAAAAATCGATTGTTTTATTATCTCTGTGGCAACCCCCGTTGATGCAGAAACAAAAAAACCGAATCTTGAATTTGTAAAAAATGCCGTTCAGGATATTCTTCCTCATTTGAGAGACGGCCAATTGGTGATCTTGAGAAGCACCGTTCCTGTGGGAACGACAAGAAATTTTGTTTTGCCTATAATTTCACAAAAAAATAAAAATATCTTTATAAGTTTTTGTCCCGAAAGAACAATTGAAGGCAGAGCTTTGGAAGAGCTGAAAACGCTTCCCCAGATAGTGAGCGGGATTGATGAAAAATCTTCTGAATTGTCAGTCCAGCTTTTTTCAAAAATAACACCGGCTATTGTAAAAACAAGCTCGCTCGAAACGGCGGAAATAATAAAATTGATAAATAACAGTTATCGAGATTTTAATTTTGCTTTTTCAAATCAGGTTGCCTTGATATGCAAGGACTTGGGATTGGATGCAAAGGAGGTGGTTGATTCTGCTAATTTTGGCTACAAGAGAAGCAATGTTTTGCAGCCGGGATTTGTTGCCGGCGGGAAAGCAGGTTTTGTCGGCGGAGTCTGTTTGGAAAAAGATCCTTATATTCTTGTAGATTCCTCATCTATCGGCGGAGGCCTGATCAAGGCGGCACGCGAAATAAATGAAGGTCTGATTGATCATGTTTTTGATGGCGTAAAAAAACATATTTTAGATAATAATATTCCTTTAAAAGATGCAAGAATTTTTATTTCAGGATTGGCATTTAAAGGTCATCCTGAAACAGACGATATGAGAGGTTCTCCGGCGCTTCGGCTCATTGATAAGTTTAAAAAAGCAGAAATGGGCGAAATTTATGCGCACGACTTTGTAATTAAAAGTGACGAAATTGAGAAACTGGGAGCAAAGCCCTGCTCGATCGAGGAAGGATTTAAACTTTCAGATGTTCTCATTTTTATGAATAACCACAAAAAGTATAACGATCTTGCAGTTGAGGCGCTGGTTTTGCAAATGAAAGAAAATGCTCTGCTTTATGACGGCTGGCAATTTTTTTCCGACAAGATTAAAAAAATGGATATCCATTATGAATCAATCGGTTTCAAAAAAACCAAGAATAGGCTGGCCTGAAATTTCATTAAAAAAGTATGGCGGCTTTATTTATAGACAGCAGGCAAGAGATGCGCTGTCGAAAGACTTCGATGTCGAGCTTGTCTCAGCAGAACCAAGACATTTGAAGAATTTCAAATATCTGAAGATGTTTGAAGCTTTTTTTTATGTGCTTAGATTAAAAGGAGAGAGGGAAATATGGATAAGGGATTATTTTCCTGCTCTGATGATGCGAACAAAAAAAACAAGAGGAAAGAATGTTGTGATGATACACCATATTGATATTTCCGGATTGCCTCTTTTGTCCCGGCCTCTTTTTTACATTTTAACCAAAATATTTTATCTGAACCTCAAAAACGCAGACGCGATTATAACAAGGGCAGAAATATGGAGAAGGCATTTTTTGGAAAAAGGATATAAAAATGTCTATAAAATATATGGCGGCTTTGATGTCTCTAAATTCAAATTTTCGGATGAAGAAATTACCGCCTTCAAAAAGGAAAAAAGCATTGAAGGAAAACCGATTGTCTATATCGGAAATTGTCAGAAAGCAAAGGGGGTGGTTAATACTTATGAGGCTCTAAAAGATCTTAATGTTTTTTTGATAACAACAGGCAGAAAAGATGTTGATATTCCTGCCAAGCATTTTGATCTTAGCTATTCTGAATATCTGAAGCTTCTTACGGCTTCTTCTCTTGTTGTGACAATGTCACAATTCAAGGAAGGTTGGTGTCGGACGACACATGAAGCAATGCTATGTAAAACTCCTGTTATCGGGTCTGGGGCTGGCGGGATGAAGGAGTTGCTTGAAGGCGGCGGACAGATTATCTGTGATGATTTCTCTGTTTTGAAGGAAAAAGTGAGGGAAATTTTAATGGACAAAAATTACCGGAACCAGCTTGGCGAGAAAGGCTATGATTATGCAAAAAATTTTACAATCGATAAGTTTAACCAAGAATGGATATCTGTAATTAAAGATATATTGTCCAAATGAGTAAATATCTTAAAATAATTTTGAAAGGATTCTATATTTTACGAATGAACCCTCTGTTTTTGGCGAAAAGAATCTATTGCGAAGCAAAAGCGCGTTTTTCTCCGCTGCCAAAGACGGGCGTAATTGAAGTGGGGGGAGTTTTGTTTGACTTTGATTATAGTTTTAGCCACAAGGTACGGAAAATGTATTTTCACACTTTCCAGCCGGTGGTTGAAGATGTAATAAGAAGATACTTAAAGCCAGGAGATACGTTTATAGATGTTGGCGCCAATATAGGATATTTCAGCTTCGTTGCGGCTCAGCAAGTTGGCAAGTCTGGCAAAGTTTTCAGTTTTGAACCTGTGGGTGAATATTTTGAGAGGCTGGAAAATTTTGCTAAAATGAATAATGATCATTTTATAAAAGCAAATAAAACCGCGCTTGGAGAAAAAGACGGAAACGCAGATATTTTCATAAAAGGCGGTGCTGATATAGGGAACAATACATTTTTCCCTGAACTTCTTTCGGGGGATTTTAGGAGCAAAGAGATTGTGCCCGTGAGAAGAATGGATAAATACATTGAGGAGAATAAGGTAAAAAGGATAAAACTTATTAAGATCGATGTCGAGGGCCATGAATTCGCGGTTTTAAAAGGTATGGAGGAATTTTTTAAAAAAAACATGCAAAAAAAATCCCTGCCACTCGTTATTTGTGAAATAGTTCCTGAAATTTATCCTTTGCTGAATAGTGGTATTGAAGAGGTGTTTGCATATATGGAAAAGTTTGGTTATTTTCCTTATGAGGTTTTAAATAATGATAAAATAATTAAAAAATCAAATATTAAAAACAAGCGCGTTGCTGACGTGCTATTTAAGCCGAAATATGTCAATTAATCCAAATATTATATTCAACATTCCAAATAAATATTTTCTTTTTTCTTCAATTGCAATATTCCTTTTGGCGGTTCTTTTTTTTATCGGGAAGACGCTTGGAGCGGGGATTCTACTTTCATTGTTTCTTTGCCTTACCGGAATTTTTTTAATAAATCTGCAAAGGGATAAAAAAGAAGCAAAGCTGCAAACTAAAATTTTTCTCATTGCTTTAGCAGTGCATCTGGCAGCAGCTTTTTTTATCTACTATGCACATTTCCAGCCTTTTTCAGACGGGAGGGGAGACTATATGGATTATCATATTATGGCAAAAGCGATATCCGAAAGAGTGCATGTAGGGAATTTTTCCCTAAAAAATTTCCCTCTTTCGTTCGGAGTGAGCCATTATTACCCCGTTATCATAGGATATATTTATGCTTTTTCAGTTCCTGAAATGTTAATTGGCCAAATATTTAATTCTTTTTTGCTCGCAATGACTGTTCTTTTGGCGTATCTTGTAATGAGAGAAATCGGAAGAAGCGAAAAAGAAAGTTTTTGGGTTTCTATGATTATCAATCTATACCCAAGCATGAGTTTTTTTGGAGGGCTGATGTTAAAGGATGTTATGGTGGTCTTTTTTTCTGCGCTCGGACTTTTGCTTATGATTAAGACCTTAAAAAGCTTTTCATGGAAAAACTTCTTATTGTTTTACGTCTCATTATTCGGGCTCACGCACTTTAGATTTTATATCAGCTATGCGCTTATCGGCGCTTTTGTGATATCATGGCTGGCATTTTCAGCCTTTGGTGCAAAAAAGCGGATAATATATGGTTTTTTGATGGTCTTTTTAATGGGTCTTTTGCCACAAATCTCGGGTGTGGAGGAAGGATTTTTTGCAGTCAATTCGATTAAGAGGTATTTGAATGCGCGCACACTCACATATTATAGAGAGGTTGCTTATGCTCCTAAAAATCAAAAGGATCCAGGGCTTGAAGCACAAACAAAACCCGAAGACAGAAAACAAATTATTCCTGCCGGACAGTTTTCGTCAGATAACGACGAAAATCGAAACTGGGGCGAGGACTCTTCGATGGTAATTAAAACCGGGTTAGGCAATCCGCTGCTTTTTATAAAAAACAGTTTTCTTTCCCTTTGCTATGCCGTTCTTGGACCCTTTCCATGGCAGATTAAAAGGCTAAAACATGCTTTTGTGCTGCCAGAGGTCATACCATGGTTTTTCTTCTTTATTATTATCTGTGCCGGGATAATAGGAAAAGTCAGACAAAAATATAAAGAAATTATTCCTTTATTATTGTTTGCTATATTTGCAATCGGAGGATTTGCTCTCTTTATTACAAATTTTGGCATAATGACACGTATCCGGATGCCGGGAATTTTTGCTTTGCTTTGCTTATTGCCTTTTGGTGTTGAATTCTTAAATGAGACAAATCTGATCAAAAAATTAAAGCGTAATTTTAAAAAAGCATGAAATATCTTATCACAGGGGGAGCAGGCTTTATAGGCAGTAATCTGGCAGAAAAACTTAAAAAGGACGGGCACGACGTTGTTATTATTGATAACCTTACAACTGGTCGTAAAAAAAACTTGCCGTTGGATGTTGAATTTTATGAAGCAGATATTTTAGACATTGAGAAAATACGTCCGTTTTTTTCAGGAGTAGACGGCGTTTTTCATCTGGCGGCAATTCCCAGAGTTCCTCTTTCAATACAAGATCCCGTAAAGACATCCAACGTTAATATCATGGGAACAGTCAATGTGTTCAAATGCGCTATCGATGAAGGAATCAAAAGAATTGTTTTTGCCTCTTCATCTTCTATTTATGGCGGACAAAAAGTTCTGCCTCTGCAGGAAGACATGCTACCGAACCCATTAAGCCCTTATGGTCTTCAAAAGCTTGTGGGCGAACAGATCGCAAAAATGTTTTCTGATCTTTATAAAATCCAGATCGTTTGTCTGCGCTATTTCAATGTGTACGGACCTAAGATTGATTTTGATTCAGACTATAGTCTTGTAATCGGAAAATTCTTAAGGCTTAAATCGCAAGGCAAGCCGCTTACAATTTTTGGAGACGGAAACCAGAGCCGTGCATTCTGCTTTATTGAGGACGTTGTTGATGCAAACATCAGAGCAATGCAAAGCGACAAAATCAAGGGAGGGGAAGTTTTTAATATCGGGCAAAAAAAGTCACATTCTGTAAATTTTTTGGCAAAACTCATTGGTGGCGAAGTCCAGTATCTCCCGCCGAGAATCGGCGATCCGATGCACACTCAGGCTGACACAACAAAAGCTGAATCCGTTTTAGGATGGTCGCCTAAAACAGATTTTGAAACAGGCGTAAATATAACAAAAAACTGGTTTGAGAAAAATTATGGAAAATAATCAAAAAATCGGTATTCTCGGCTTTGGCGAGGTGGGCCAGGCAATCTCCCGGTTTTACAAAGATCCGAAAATTAAAGATCTTCAGCGTGATGACGGTTTAGATAATTTGGATATTCTTAATGTATGCATTCCCTGGTCTGATAAATTTGTTGAGATTGCAGAAAGCCAAATTCAGAAATCTAAGCCAAAACTGACAATTATTCATTCTACTGTTGCACCAGGAACTACCAGAAAATTAGCAGAAAAGTTTGATGGAATGGTTGTGCATAGCCCGATTAGGGGTGTTCATCCGAACCTTTTTGAGGGTGTTCAGACTTTTGTTAAATACATCGGGGCAGACAATGAAGAATCACTTAAAATGGCACAAGAGCATCTGTCGGGCATTGGAATTAACGCAAAAGCATTTTCTCCCTCTGAAACAACAGAGCTAGGAAAAATTCTTGATACGACTTATTACGGTGTATGTATTGCCTGGCATGGAGAAATGAAAAAAATATGCGATAAACTGGGCGTTGGCTTTGATCAGGCCGTAATCGATTTTAACAAAACATATAACGAGGGATATGTGAAACTTGGCAAGGAAAATGTTGTAAGGCCGGTTTTATATGCTCCGGAAGGACAAATTGGCGGGCATTGCGTGGTGCCAAACGCCGAAATACTAAAAAACTTCCTTGAAAGCCCGGCAATTGATCTTATCTTAAAGTACGGGAAAAAGTAATTCCTGCTGATGATAAATCTAAAAAAAATTTTATTTGAGAATATCAGCCACAAGCAAACGATTCTAAAAAACACATTTTGGCTGGGTGCGGCTGAATTTTTGAGCAAGGGGATGTATTTGCTCGTTTTTATTTGGCTTGCGAATCATTTCGGCCCGAGGGTTTACGGACAATGGAATTTTGCCCTGAGTTTTGTAAGTTTTTTTGCAGTATTTGTTGAGTTCGGGTTTAAAATTTTTACGATTCAGGAAATTGCCAGGAACAAGGAAAAATCATCTGAACTTTTGAATAATATCCTTGCTATTAAAGCCATACTTGGATTTTTTGTAATTTTATTTTCATATATAATTTCGAGATTTCTCACGGGCGATGAGGACGTTTTGAGGCTTATACTGTTGCTCTCAGCGTATATCGTCATAGATAATTTGGCGGTTTTTGTGCAGGCAATATTCAGGGCATACGAAAAAATGGAGCTCGAAGCTTTCAGCAGGATTCTTCAGAGTTTTCTGCTTTTTTTGCTTTGTGCGTTTTTTATATTTGGAGGAGGGTCTATAGTTATTATTTCTTACGCCTTCATTTTTTCGTCTTTTGCGGGCTTTATGGTTTCATTTCTCATTCTCAACTATTTGTTTCCGGTTTTTTCTGCAAAGATCAGCGTCAGAACGTGGAAAAGCCTGTTTTTGAAAGTATGGCCGTTTTTGTTTTCGGGCATTTTTTACATGCTGTATTATGAAACGAGTTCGATAATGCTGGGGCTTTTTTCAACAATGGAAAACGTGGGTTATTTTAACGCAGCTTACAATCTTTTTATTGCCGTCTTCGTCATCCCCGAAATTATTACAATGAGTTTTTTCCCGAAACTTTCATTTTCCTATTCTGAAAACAAAAAGGACTTTAAAAGGCAGTTTGATTTTTTTAAAAAAACAATGTTTGTGACTGGCTTGCTGGTGACAGTGTTTTTGTTTGCGGCCTCTGGCCTCGTCATGAAAATATATTCGGATAAATATTCTGAATCAATAAGCATCTTAAAGGTTTTGTCTCTGATTATTATATTCAAATTTCTTTCACACGCTTACACATGGTTTTTGGTCAGTGCAGACGAGCAAAAAAAGAATTTTAAGATTCAGGGGGTTGCTGCTCTGTTAAATATAATGTTAAGTTTTATTTTTATCATAAAATTTGGCGTCATGGGGGCCGCGTACGCAACGGTTGTCACAGAATTATTTCTTCTTTCTGCTTATTTTGCATTTTACAGATTAAAACTATATAAAATTAATCTTGCTCTTAATTAATGCAACCGAAAGTCTGTGTAATCATATCCACATACAACAGGGGAGATTTGATCGGTAAAGCCGTTGAAAGCATATTGGCGCAAAATTATAAAAATTTGGAAATTATTATTGTTGACGACGGTTCTACCGATAATACCGATGATGTGCTTTCTAAATACGGCAATAAGATCAAAGTTTTAAAAGAAAAAAAAGTGGGGAGGGTGAAAGCAAGAGATATCGGCATTGAGCACTCGGATGCGAAGTATATTTCAATTTTAGACTCAGATGATTATTTTGCAGATAAAAGTAAAATAAAAGATCAGGTTGAATTTTTGGAAAAACATGATGATCATGTTCTGGTTGGAGGCGGAATAATAAAAATTGACCGCAATGGAAGGGAAATTATGAAATTTATGCCTCTAGAGAATGATAGAGACTTAAGAGAAAGAATGCTTTTGAATAATATGTTCAGCCACAGCACCGTTCTTTATAGAAGAGAAGCATTCGAAAAAATTGGCGGATATTGCGGTTTTAATAATTCTGAATATGTGGGATATCTTGAGGATTGGAATATGTGGCTAAGACTGGGAAAAATCGGGAAAATGCACAATCTCCAGAAGTACCTCTCATATTATTTGGAAGCAGGGCAGAATTTATCTGATGTAAATGTAAGAGAGGATTTAGGCATGGGGCTCCATTTAAGAATTAAATTTAGAAAAGATTACCCGAATTTTTTTAAGGCGCTGGCAATCGGAACGATTCAGTATGCAAACTCATTAATGCCGTTTAGGAAAAAGAATTCAGAATTTTTAAAAAAAATCAGAAAAACTGTCTTTAAATATTGATGAATAAAGAACTAAAGAAAATAAAGGTTTGCTGTGTTGCTTCTGCCGATATTACACTAAAATTTATGCTATTTAACCAGCTTCGCTTTTTACAGAGCCGTGGATACGAGGTATACGCTATATGTTCTCCTGGGAAATGGGTAAACGATATTGAAAAACATGGGATAAAGGTTGCCCAGATTAAATTTAAGCGGAAAATGTCTCCGCTGTATGACATAATTTCTTTTTTAAAAATTTATTTTTATTTCCTGACGCAAAAATTTGATGTCGTTCATGTGCACACCTTAAAGCCGGAGTTTTATGGGCAGATTGCAGCAAAGTTGGCGGGAGTCCCTATAATAATGAACACTATTCACGGCTTTGATTTTGGAGATGAAACACCCGAAAAAACGAAGAAATTTTTTCTATTATTGCAAAAAATAGCTGCTAAATTTTCCGATATTATTTTTGCAGTCAGCTGGAATGTAATAGATATTGCAAAAGCGGAAAAGATATGTGATATTCGCCTGCTTAAATACTTGGGAAGAGATATAGATTTTGAAAGATTTGACTCGGGCAGATTTTCGGGAGGGTTTATTTCAAACAAAAAGAAGGAGCTTGGAATTCCCCTTAATAAAAAAATAATCGGCATTGTTGCGCGCCTCGTGAAAGAAAAAGGATACCCGGAACTTTTCTCTGCGATGGAAATAATCCTAAAAAAATTTCCGGACACAGTTTTAGTTGTCGTTGGCCAGGACGAGCCGGAGAAAAAAGACGCTTTACATGCGATGGACGCCGAGAAGTATAAAATTGAGAAAAATACCATCTTTTTAGGGGAGAGGACTGATGTTGACGAGCTTTATCCTGTGATGGATATATTTGTATTACCGACGCATCGCGAGGGAATAGGCGCCTCGATTTTAGAGGCCTCTGCAATGGAGAGGCCGGTCATCGCAACAAAAACAGGAGGGTGTCCAGAAGCGGTAGAAAACGGAAAGACAGGCATCCTGATACCCGTGGGAGACTCAGAAAAGCTTGCGGAAGCGATCGTTTATTTATTAGAAAACCCTGACAAAGCAAGAGAAATGGGAAAAGCAGGGAGAGAAAAAATATTGAGGGAATACAGCAAAGAAGTTGTTTTTAAACGGCTGGGACAAGAATATAATAGACTTATTGATGAAAAATTAAAAAATGTATAGCGAAAAAATACAACATATTTTAAGCGTTATGGTTACAATTCCTGTGCTGTTGGTTTGTTTGCCTTTTTTCATTGTGATTGCTCTGTTGATAAAGGCAGATTCAAAGGGCTCAGTGCTTTTTATTCAGGAAAGAATCGGCAAGAACGGGAAAAAATTTAAACTTCTGAAGTTCCGTTCCATGTTAAATGACGCCCATGATACGGGCATAGAAGACGCTTCCGAAAAAGATCCGCGGATAACAAAAGTGGGAAAATTTATCAGAGAATGGACTATCGATGAATTCCCTCAGCTATTGAATATAATTTCCGGCGATATGAACCTGATCGGACCAAGGCCGATGCCCGAATATGAGGGTAATAATAAAAAAATCAGGAAGCTGTGGGAAGAAAGAAAAAAAATCAGGCCGGGCCTTATCAGTATGGTGGATATAAAGGGCAGAAATCTTGTTCCGTGGGAGAAAAGGTTTGAATACGATGCCTGGTATATAAAGAACAAGTCTTTTTTTCTCGATCTAAAGATACTGTTTTTTGCAGTTTTTGCCGTTTTATCCCGGAAAGGGGTTTATGGAGAAAATGAAAAAAATATTCTGCCGAAATAAGAGAAGTTTTTTCAGCCGCCGCGCAGTAAACTGCAAAGGCGGTTTTTTATTGATTTAAAGCCAAAATTTGATAATATAGGTGAAGTATGATGTTAACCATTCATCAGCCCGAGTTTCTGCCCTATCTGGGCTTTTTTGACCGGCTTCTTGAGGCGGATATATTTGTTGTATTGGATGATGTCGGCTATGAGAAAAACGGTTTTATAAACAGAAACAGAATTAAGCTTGAAAGCGGTCCTGTCTGGCTGACCGTTCCGGTTCTTGGCAGATCTCCTAATAAAAAAATAAACGAAGTCTTAATTGATAATTCAAAGGATTGGGGAGGAAGTATTTTGGATAAGATTAAAAAGGGTTACCGCGATTCTCCGTATTTTGATGATTACTACGGATTTTTGGAAGAAACCCTGTCAAAAAAATGGGAAAAAATCGCGGATCTTGATGCTCATTTGATAAAAAATATCGGCGGTTTTCTGGGAAAAAAAATTGAAATTGAGAAAAGTTCATCTGCCGAAATTGGAGGCAAAAAAACCGAAAGGCTAATAAATATATGCAAACATTACAAAGCCGATACTTATCTGTCGGGACCTGCCGGTAAGGATTATATGGATATGGAGCTATTCAAAAAGGCAGATATTAAGGTTATATTCCAGGATTTTATGCATCCGGAATATCCGCAACAATTTTCAGAAGCATTCATTAAAAACATGTCAGTAATAGATTTATTGTTTAACTGCGGAAAAAGCAGTTCAGATATCATTAAGGGTAAAAAGGAATGAAAATCTTAGTTATCGCCCCTCACGCAGACGACGAAGTTTTGGGATGCGGAGGAACAATTATAAATCATGTTAATTTTGGAGATGAAGTATACCTGTGCGAAGTGACAAAGCCGTACACCCCCGATTGGACAGAGGAATATATTAAAAATAAAAGCGAGGAGCTTAAAAGATCTTGTCAGATTTTAGGAATCAAAGAGGTTTTTTCTTTGTGTCTTCCGACAGTCAAACTCGATACGGTCGGGCAGAAAAAACTTAATGATATGATTGCCGGAGTGGTTTTAAAAGTCAGTCCGGACGTTTTATATATTCCTTTTTATGGAGACATAAACAAAGATCACAGAATTGTTTCAGAGGCGTGCCTTGTGGTGGCGCGTCCAAGATCTGATTCCCCAATAAAAAAAGTTTTTGCCTACGAAACGCTCTCTGAGACAGAGTGGGGCCAGCCGTTTCTGCCTTCGTTCAAACCGAATGTTTATGTAAATATATCCAGAACAATAGAAGACAAGATAAGCGCAATGGCAGTATATAAAACCCAGATCAAAAAATATCCTCACCCGAGATCGCCCGAGGGAGTAAGAATATTGTCGCAAAAAAGAGGGATGGAATCAGGTCTGGAGTATGCCGAAGCGTTTATGCTTTTAAGAGAAATCAAGTAATGGAAATCTGTCTTGCAAAAAAAGAACATTCAGAACAAATAGCAAATATTCATCAACAGGAAATAAAAGGGGGTTTTTTGAGCTCCCTCAAAACGCCGTTCTTAATAGGGTTTTATGAAGCAATAATTCTGTCCGACGAAGGATTCTGCGTGGTCTGCATTGAAGGCGGAAATATAATAGGTTTTGTTTCAGGAGTTGAAAGTTTGAAAAATTTTTATAAATTTTTTATCAAAAAATATTTTTTTCGGCTTTTTATCAGCCTGTTCTCCAAAATCTTCAGCCTGGGTTCGCTCAAAAAAATTGCTGAAAATATATTTTATCCGAAAAACACAAAGGAGTTCCCTGAGGCTGAACTGCTGACATTCGCCGTAAAAAATGGATTTCAGGGGATGGGAATAGGTAAAAAGCTGCTTGAAGAATTTGACAGGGAGATGGATAGAAGAAAAGTTAAAAAATTTAAGGTACTTGTCGGCAAAGAGATGAGGGCAGCTGATTTTTATAAAAAAAACGGATTTTCTTGTATTGACGAGATCGCTCTTCACGGAAAAGAGATTTCTTTGGTTCTTGTTCGCGAATTAAAATAATATGCGCATTCCACTCTCAAATCCTGACATAACACAAAGAGAAATTGATGCAGTTTCAGAGGTTTTGAAAACCTCTCGTTTAAGTTTGGGAGAAAAATATCTGGAGTTCGAAAGGATTGTAGCAAAATTCGCCGAGGTGAAATATGCTGTTGCCGTAAACAGCGGAACTTCCGGTTTACACCTGATAATACGGGCGCTTGGAATCGGAAACGGCGACGAAGTAATCACGACTCCTTTTTCGTTTGTTGCATCTGCAAACTGTATTCTTTTTGAAGGTGCGAAGCCGGTTTTTGTCGATATAGACGAAAAAACATTCAATATTGATATTTCAAAAATTGAAGGGAAGATTACGAAAAGAACCAAGGCGATACTTGCAGTGGATGTATTTTCCCAGCCGGCAGATTGGGATAATCTTAAAAAAATAGCAAAAAAACATAAATTACATCTAATAGAAGATTCGGCCGAAGCTTTGGGCTCTGAATACTGCGGAAAAAGATGCGGGGGGCTGGGAGATGCGGGCATTTTTGCATTCTATCCGAACAAGCAGATCACGACCGGCGAAGGAGGGGTGGTTCTGACAAATAACAAAAGGATTTATTCTTTATGCAGAAGCATGGCAAATCAGGGAAGAAAATCCCAGAACGGGAAATGGCTTGAGCACGTCATGCTTGGATATAATTACAGGCTGGATGAAATGAGTTGTGCTCTCGGCCTTTCGCAGATGCAAAGAATAAAAGAAATTCTTTTAAAAAGGCAGGAAGTCGCCCGTCTCTATGGGTCAAAATTAAAAAACATAAAAGGAATCGAGACTCCATATATAAAGGAAGGCAATTATTTAAGCTGGTTTGTATATGTGATAAAACTGGAGGAGAAGAATGCCGGGAAAAAAAGAGACGGCATTATTAAAAAAATGGGAGAAAAGGGGATACAGTGCGGTAATTATTTTCAAGCCATACATCTCCAGCCGCAGTTCCGGAGTTTGGGTTATAAAAAAGGAGATTTTCCGGTGGCAGAAAATATAAGCAAAAGAACGTTGGCTTTGCCGTTTTATGGGAATTTAAAGGAGAGCGAAATTGATTTTGTCGTAAACACACTAAATAAAATTTTAAATGAAAAATCCGTTTAAAAAAACAGCTTTTACAAGAACACTTTTTTTTGTCATTGCAGACATCGCTCTGCTGGCGTTTTCCATTTGGATGGCATTTTTTATCAGATTTGACGGGATCGTCCCGATGCAGTATTCCCAGGCAATATTGAAGGTTTGCATCCTGGCTTTTCTTATAATTATTCCGGTTTTTTATTTTTCAAAGCTTTACTCATTTTCATGGGCATATGTTTCTGCGAGCGATGCAATTGCTTTGTTCGAGGCGACCAGCGGCTCATTTCTTTTGCTGGGGCTTTTGGTATATGCTTTTAAAATTTTTCCGGATTTTAACAACTTTCCCAGATCTGTTATTTTTATCAGTTTTTTTATCTTTTTTATCGGAACAGGGAGCATAAGATTTGCAAAAAGGGTTTATGTGAGGGGTATTTTAAAAAGAAATAAAGGGTCTAAAACACGGACATTAATTGTGGGCGCGGGTGACGCCGGCGAACAAATTTTACGAAATATTCTGCCCTCAAAAAGCAGTCCGTTTTTCCCGATCGGATTTGCAGATGACAGTCCGATGAAGCAAGGTATAATGATACACGGCTTTAAAGTTCTTGGAAAAATTTCCGAAATACCTGCCATTGTCAAAAAACACAGGGTCGAAGAATTAATTATTGCTCTTCCGACGGCCGGAAGTAGGACAATAAAAAATGCTGTTGATTTCGGGAGAAAAGCGGGAATTAAGAAAATTAAAATTGTTCCGCATATAAACGAAATAATTTCGGGAAAAATATCTTTAAAAACCCTGAAAGATGTTGAGGCAGACGACCTTCTCGGCAGAGATCCGGTTTCTATCGACTCTAAAGAAATAGAAAATTTTATTAAAGGAAAAACAATTTTAGTTACGGGAGGGGCCGGATCCGTCGGATCGGAGCTTTGCCGGCAGATCATGAAGTTTGCTCCCAAAAATCTTTTAGTTTTGGATCAGGACGAAACAGGGATATTCAATATAATGAAAGAGCTTGAAGCGAAATTCAACGGAGACATAACTTCTTTCGTTTCCGACATTCGAGACAAGAAAAAGACAAAAGAGATTTTTCAGAAGTATAGGCCTAACATAATTTTTCATGCTGCCGCTTATAAACATGTTCCTCTTATGGAGGCGGATCCCGAAGAAGCGGTTAAGAATAATATTTTCGGCACAGAAATTCTTGCCGAGGCTGCAGTTGAGTTTGGAGCAGAAAAATTTATTTTTATTTCAACCGACAAAGCAGTTAATCCTACGTCAGTAATGGGCGCGACAAAAAGGATTTGCGAAATGGTTTGTCAAAGGTTTAACAGAGATGAGACGAAATTTATTTCCGTTCGTTTTGGAAATGTATTGGACAGCAGAGGAAGCGTTATCCCGATTTTTCGAGAACAAATCAGAAAAGGGGGTCCGGTAACTGTTACTGATTCAAGAATGAAAAGATATTTTATGCTGATATCAGAGGCTTGCCTTTTAGTAATGCAGGCCGGAGCTATGGGAAAAGGCGGGGAAGTCTTCATTTTGGATATGGGAAAACCGGCGCATATTTTGGAACTTGCGAAAAAGATGATAAGCTTGTCTGGCCTGGAACCGGATAAAGATATTGCAATTGTGTTCAGCGGGCTGCGCCCCGGAGAAAAACTTTTCGAAGAAATACTCACTGCAGAAGAAGGAACGGTTGCAACAAAAAATCAAAAAATTTTTTCAGCGAAACTCTCAGATTCCAGTTCCGAAAGCCATTCGCAGAAGATGGAAAATTTAAGGACAGCTGTGTCTAACGGCGGTAAAGAAAAAATAATATCTGCCCTCCGAGACCTTGTTCCTTGGTATTCTCCTGCGAAAGATTAAACAAAGTCTTTTCTTTTTTCCACTTTTATATAAGATGGCGTTTGTGATACAATAAAGCCAAATTTATGAATAATAACCGAATTTACAAGAGAATCGCCCTGGCTTCGAGTGTTCTCCTTTTTTTATTGCTGGGGTGCGATGCCGGCGCGGCGATTGTGGGTGAAGCGGCAAATTTTTATGTTGACAGCAATTTTGACGCAAGTGAAAGAACTCAAGTTTCTGCAGTACTGTTGAAAAACAGCGGCCGGCTTTATTTTTATGTCGAGAAAGGATGGTGGGACTTACAACCCCAAGTTGAAAAAGACAAAATATCTGCAAACTTAGATGTTCTTGCCGGCGAGTTTGACAGCAAAATTTATCCGAGGCTTACGTCATTTTTTGGAAGCGAGTGGAAGCCCGGTGTTGATGGCGACAATAAAATAACAATTCTGTTTCACAACATGAAGGAGGACTCTGGCGGATATTTCAGGACAGCTGACGAATATGTAAAATTGCAGGTTCCGGATTCCAACGAAAGAGAAATGCTTTATCTCCCCGTAAATCAGGTTGGGAGTTTGCAGGTAAAAATTTTACTTGCCCACGAATTTGTTCATCTGATTACATTCAACCAGAAAAACAAAATTTCAGGTTCTGATGAAGAGGTTTGGTTAAATGAAATTCGAGCAGACTACTCGTCAACGATTCTTGGCTATGATGATATTTATTCCGGGAGCAATCTGCAAAAAAGGGTAAATGATTTTTTGCAGAAACCGTCAGATCCCCTTACAGAATGGCAAAACACAAAATACGATTATGCTGTAATCAGTATGTTTGCCCATTATTTGGTGGACCATTATGGAATAAGTATTTTAACTGATTCGATTAAATTAAAATCAGCAGGAATAGAAAGTTTGAATGAAGTTTTGACAAGAAACGGCGCCGACGAAAAATTTGATGAAATCTACACAAACTGGACGATAGCGCTTGTTGTAAATAATTGTTCAGGAGGAACCAAGTTTTGCTATCTTAGCGAGAACTTAAGCAAAATTAAAATAAATCCTGCAATAAACTTTTTGCCAATGGTGGGAAGCAGCACCTTGTCTGTTGCGAATGTCGCAAAAAATTGGTCAGGTTCCTGGCAAAAATTTATTGGCGGCAGCGGTGATTTAAGGTTTGATTTTTCCAGTTTGAGCGCATTGAAATTCAAAGTCCCATACATAATTTTCGATAAAAATAACCAATACGCTGTCAAATATTTAGAACTGGATAAGGACTCAAAAGGAACTTTGGAAATCAAGAATTTTGGTTCTGAATACAGCTCGCTTGTAATAATTCCGACCCTTCAGACAAAAACATCCGGTTTTAACGGTTTAGAACTCACATATCCTTATACATTTACCGTTTCTGTCGCCGGAGGCACAAATCAGGAAGATCAAACTCTTATTGAAAAGCTGTTGGAACAGATAGATTCCCTAAAAAAACAGATAGCGCTTTTGCAGGCGCAGAAAGGGGGAAATGAAGAAAATGTTTGTTCTGAATTGAATAGAAATCTTTATATGGGAATAAACAACAATAGCGATGTTCAATGTTTGCAGACATTTCTTAAGTTGCAGGGGCCTGATATCTATCCTGAGGGCCTGGTTACCGGCAATTTTGGTTCGCTTACCAGAAAAGCTGTTATGAAATTCCAGCAGAAGTATGCACCCGAGGTTTTGAAGCCGGCAGGGCTGTCGTATGCTACGGGATATGTTGGAGTTTTGACGAGAGCAAAAATTAATCAGCTTTTGAAAGGCGCTTTTTAGCATGAAAGATAAAATTGCAGAGGAATTCAAAAAGAACTCTCTCGACGTCAAAAAAAGAGTCCTGCTAAAAAATTACACTACATATAAAATTGGCGGGCCCGCCAAATATTTTTTTGTTGCTACCGACAGAGATGATTTAATTAAAGCTTTGGAGATTGCAAAAGCATTTGGGATGCCTTTTTTTGTCATCGGAGGCGGGAGCAATATGCTTTTTTCAGATAAGGGATTCAGCGGGCTTGTCGTAAAAATCAGTTTTTCTGAGTTTAGAAAAGAAGGAAGCAAACTCATTACCGATGCAGGCTTTGAAATGACCAAACTGGCGTCTTATGCAGCAGAGGAAGGAATAAGCGGATTTGAGTGGATGGCGGGAATTCCGGCCGGAACAGTCGGAGGCGCTCTCTTCGGCCATGCACAGGCGTTCGGATATAGAATGTCTGATCTGCTGGAAAGCGTTGAGGTGCTGAATCTAAAAAATTTTAAAATTGAAAATCTTTCCAAAGAACAATGCAAGTTCGCTCTAAAAAACAGTGTATTTAAAAAGAACAGCAATCTGGTGATACTCTCGGCGACTTTTAATGTTGAAAACGGAGAAAGTCAGAAGGTAGAAGAGCAAATGACAAATCTTCTTAGCTACAGAAGAAACAGCCATCCCCTAGATTATCCCTCCGCCGGCTCCGTTTTTATAAATCCAGAGAAAAAGATTAAAAACAAAAAACTGCTTAAGGATTTTCCAGAGCTTGCCAACTTCAATGAGAAGGGAATTATACCCGCAGGTTATCTGATTGATAAAGCCGGTTTGCGAGGCAAAAAAATCGGAGGGGCGCAGATTTCTGAAAAACACGCCAACTTTATAATCAACGTAAAAAACGCCAAAGCCAGAGATGTTATTGCTCTGATAAAACTGGCGCAACGGAAAGTCAAAAAAATATTCGGCATTAATCTGGAAACAGAAATCCGTATGGTTGGTTTTAAAAGTGATATAATAAAGTAAGGCAATATTATTAATAAATAATTTATGCCTCCAAAAAAGAAAAATAAAAAATCAGCACAAAAAAAGAAAACAGTAAAAAAGCCAAAATGTTGCGGATGTTGTTAAGCAATCGTTAAGATTGCTTTTAAAAACTTTAATATCTGTAAAAATCGTATAAAAATATATGAAAATAATTCTTAAAGGAAAAAATCTGGAAGTTACCCCGTCTCTGCAGGAATTCACTGAAAAGAAGTTAAGCGATTTAAAAAAATATATAAATATTCTCAGAGAGGACCAAAATCCGGATTTATCGGCAAAAACCCTGGCGGAGGTCTTTGTCGAGGTGGGGAAAGAAACAAGGCATCACAGAAAAGGAGATGTTTTTTTTGCGGATGCCCAGCTTCAGCTTCCCGGCAAACTGATTGCCGCAAAAACAAATTCAGACGACCTGAACAAAGCAATCATCGAATTAAGGGACGAAATGAAGAGAGAAATAGAAAAATATAAGGTAAAAAAAATAGATTCTGTCCGCAGGGAACAAAGAAAGTCGAAAAGAGAGATAGATCTCTGACTTTAAAAAACCGCCCCTGCCGGGCGGTTTTTAATTTACAAAAGGCGTGTTTTTCTATAATATGAAACATAATCCTGAAAAGGGCAAGAAAACGTATTAATAAATATTAGGATGTTTATTCTTACAAAAATTTTCGGCGACACAAACGACAAAATCATAAGCAGGCTGCAGCCGAAAGTGGAAAAAATAAATTCTTTGGAAGCCGATTTTGCAAAGCTTTCTGACGACCAGCTCAAAGGGAAAACAGCGGAGCTTAAAGAAAGATATGCAAAAGGCGAAACTCTGGACGATATTCTTCCGGAGGCTTTTGCTTTGGTCCGCGAGGCGTCAAAAAGAAACTTGAATCAGCGCCATTTTGATGCCCAGCTTATCGGCGGAATGGTTTTGCACGAGGGAAGAATCGCCGAAATGAAAACCGGAGAAGGAAAAACTCTGGCGGCAACGCTTCCTGCCTTCCTGAATGCGCTCACAGGAAACGGCGTCCACATTGTCACTGTAAACGATTATCTGGCAAAGAGAGACATGGTCTGGATGGGGCAGATATACAGCGCCCTTGGGCTATCGGTAAGTTGTATTACAAATGAATCGGGCTATATTTACGACAAACAATATTCTGAAAAAGACGAACAGCGCGATGCAACGGGTTCGTTCAGGGTTATTCAGGATTTTCTGAAGCCCTGCTCAAAACAGGAGGCTTATTCTGCCGACATCACATACGGAACCAACAACGAGTTCGGTTTTGATTATCTGAGAGACAATATGGTTTATGAGGCAAAAGACAGGGTGCAGAGAGGATTTAATTTTGCAATTGTAGACGAAGTCGACTCGATCCTGATAGACGAAGCGCGCGTCCCCTTGATTATTTCGGGCGCGCAGGAGGAGGCAACAGACAAATATTATCAGTTCGCAAAAATCGTCGCCCCTTTGCAGAAAGAGGAGGATTATACGATGGACGAAAAAATGAAAGCAGTGATGTTTACAGACAAAGGGCAGGAAAAAGTCGTAAAGAGGCTTGGCTCTGATCCGTGGGCCGATAACGACATTACTGCAACACACCAGCTTGAATCAGCCCTAAGGGCGAAAGCACTTTTCTTAAAGGACAGGGATTATGTCGTCAAAGACGGCGAGGTGATGATTATAGACGAATTCACCGGAAGAATTTTGCCGGGCAGAAGATGGTCAGCCGGACTGCATCAGGCAGTCGAAGCAAAAGAAAATGTCAGGGTTCAGCCGGAATCAATTACTTTCGCAACAATTACATTTCAGAACTACTTCAGATTATACAAAAAGCTCTCGGGCATGACGGGCACGGCTTTGACTTCGGCAGAAGAAATGGACAAAGTTTACAAGCTTGAAGTTGTAACCATTCCCACAAACAGGCCAATGCAGAGAAAAGATTTTTCTGACAAGGTATTTAAAACAGAAAACGGAAAATACATGGCCGTGGTCAAAGAAATAAAAGAGCTTCACGAGAAAGGCCAGCCCATACTTGTGGGAACAAGATCTGTGGAAAAGAACGAATATCTCGGAAAAGTTTTGGAAGTTCAGGGAATTCCCCACGAAATTTTAAATGCAAAGAACCATCAGCGTGAGGGAGAAATCATAGCTCAGGCAGGAAGAAGAGGCGCTGTTACAATCGCAACAAACATGGCGGGAAGAGGAGTTGATATTATTCTTGGCGGAAATCCGCCCGACCCCAAAGAGGCGGAAGAAATAAAAAATCTTGGCGGACTGCACGTAATCGGCACAGAAAGGCACGAGGCAAGAAGAATTGACAATCAGCTGAGGGGAAGATCGGGAAGACAGGGAGATCCGGGCTCAACCCAGTTTTTTGTTTCCCTTGAAGATGACCTGATGAGAATTTTCGGCGGAGACAGAATCAAGTCGCTGATGAACGCGCTGAATGTTCCGGAAGACGAGCCGATACAGGCGAAAATGATTTCGGGGGCCATTGAATCTGCACAGGGAAAAATTGAGGGCTTTAACTTTGACGCCAGAAAACATTTGCTTGAATACGACGATGTAATGAACAAGCACAGAGAGATTATATACAAGAGAAGGCGCGAGTTCCTCGAATCTGAAAATCTTAAAGAGAAAATACTGGAGATTGCCCAAAAAAGCGGAATCAGCTCCGAAGATTATGAAAAGAAGGAAAAAGAAGTCGGTTCAGAAGACATGCGTAAAATCGAAAAATACGCCAGCCTGCGGGTTCTGGATATGTTTTGGCAAAATCATCTTTCAGACATGGAGCATTTAAGAGACTCTGTAAGACTGCGCGCATACGGCGGAAAGGATCCTTTGATTGAATACAAAAACGAAGGGCACAGATTGTTCCAGCAATTATTGCAGCTGATAGATGAAAATATCGCCCAATCCATTATGCACGCAATTTTGAACAAGCAGACAACACCGCCTCCTGCACCCCAGAAAAACGTTCAGAAGTCAGATTCCGGCGAACAAGTCGGGAGAAACGACCCATGTCCGTGCGGTTCGGGCAAAAAATTCAAAAAGTGCCATGGAAAATAGTGTCGATGAAATTTTAAAACAGATTAAAGAAGAGGTGATTAACTTAAAAGAATCTCCTCTTTATTCTATTAGGGTGCAAAACAAAGTTTTTCCTGTAATAGGGGAAGGAAATCATCAGGCAAAAATAATGTTTATCGGCGAGGCTCCCGGCAAAAACGAAGCTTTGACCGGGCGCCCTTTTTGCGGGGCTGCCGGAAGGATTCTCACAGAAATGCTGGATTCAATAGGTCTGGACAGAAAAGACGTTTACATTACAAACATCGTAAAAGACAGGCCTCCGGATAACCGCGATCCTATGCCAAACGAAATAGCGCTTTATGCCCCTTTCTTAGACAGGCAGATAGACGCCATAAAGCCGAAAGTAATTGCCACATTGGGCAGATTTTCGATGGCATATATAATGGAAAGGCTGGGTTTAAAGGACAGCTTAAGTTCCATAAGCCAGATGCACGGAAAAACATTCGGCGCAAAATCGACTTTTGGCGAAGTAAAAATTGTTCCTCTTTATCATCCGGCTGTGGCTCTCTATCAAAACAGCCTGAAAAAAGATCTGTTCGAGGATTTCAAGGCGATTAAGAATTTAATTTAATCCTCTTTCTGGCATCCATATCTAAGTGTATTATGTATTATGAGAATCATTGCACACTTAGATATGGATGCTTTTTTTGCTTCTTTGGAAGAGAGCTATACGCCCGATTTTAAGGGAAAGCCGATTGTCGTGGGAGCAGAACCAAAGGACGGAAAAGGCAGAGGAGTTGTTTCAACGGCAAACTATAAAGCGCGCGAATACGGCATACGCTCCGCTTTGCCGATTTCGCGCGCGTGGCAGTTATCTGAAAAAGCAAAATCAGAAGGAAAAGAGCCGGCGATTTTTTTGCCCGTGGATTTTGAAAGATATGAAAAGGCGTCGGCCGAAATTTATGAAATAATAAAAAAATATTCACAAAGCGTAGAGCCTGCCAGCATAGACGAATTTTATTTCGACCTTTCGTTTGCGAAAAGCTATTCAAAGGCCGAAAAAATCTGCAAGGAGATAAAAAAGGACATAAAAGAAAAACTGAAAGTCACATGCTCTGTGGGCATTGCGCCAAACAAGCTGATTGCAAAAATTTCGGCCGGAATGAAAAAACCCGACGGAATGAACATTGTTAAAGAAGAAGACGCAGAAAAATTTTTGGAGCCCCTGTCCATTAGGGAGATTCCCGGAATAGGGCCAAAAACAGAACAGCTGTTAAACGGGAGAGGGGTCAAAATAGTAAAGGATCTCAAAAAATTTTCAATCGAGCAGTTATATGAGGCACTTGGCAAATGGGGCCAGGAGTTGTATTTTAAAGTAAGGGGGATTGATGACTCGCCCATTGTTGAGGATAGAGAAGTAAAATCAATCGGAGAGCAGGCAACCTTCCAATACGATACGCTGGATGCGGTTTATGTGGGAGACGTTCTCGAAAAAATGTGCAGGCATGTTTTCAGAAGGTTTTCAAACAGCGGATTCAAAAGTTTTAAGACGGTCGCCATTTCTGTAAGATTTTCCGATTTCGAGACAAAGACATCCGCCAAAACTCTGAAAGACCGCACAAACAGCGAAAAAGTTTTTAAAATAGAAGCGTTAAAGCTTCTCTTGCCATACCTGGACGCAAGAAAAAACCCGCGCAGAAAATTAATACGCCTTATCGGCGTCAGGCTCGAAAAATTTTTATGACAAAATATAAAATAGCGATTATTCCGACACTGATAATTCTGGCTCTTTTGGCCGGATTTTATTTTCGGGGAAACATTGTTGATATTTTTGACTCAGTGGGCATAAAGCTCGGAGAAAGCTTCAAAAACTTTAAAAAATTTGATTTTGAAAGCATTGTAAACGAAATTAAAAAAGAAATTCTTCTGCCTCCGCCTCTGCAAGTTGGAGGGCCGGCCAACGACGCCGTTCTGGTAAAAAGCAAGATAATTACAGAAACAAACCTGCAAAGGCAACAGAACGGACTGCCCGCGCTCACAGAAAACACTCAGCTGAATAATGCGGCTCTGGCAAAGGCAAACGACATGTTTAAAAACCAGTATTTCGAGCATGTTTCACCCACGGGCATAGATCCGGCAAAACTTGTGACGAATTATGAATATAAATATATTGCCGTGGGCGAAAACCTGATACTGGGAAACTTTGCCAGTGAAAAAGAAATGGTTGAAAGCTGGATGAACAGCCAGGGGCACAGGGAGAATATTTTAAACAACAGATATACAGAAATCGGAGTTTCTGTGGTTAAGGGAACATATAAAGGAGACACTGTCTGGATTGCCGTCCAGGAATTCGGCCTTCCTCTTTCCACGTGCTCTGAACCGGACGCACAGCTAAAAAAACAGATAGACACAAATAAGATTGTTCTCGAAGAACTGTCTGCGCAGATCGACAGAAAAGAGGACGAAATCAGAAACACAAACCAAAAATCAAACGAATACAGGATCCTTGTTGAGTCATACAACGAAATGATTGCAAACTATAACAAGCTTGCCGAGGAGACAAAATCAATGGTTGCCCGGTTTAACGCGCAGGTCTCAAAATATAACCAGTGCGTCTCGGGCTCATAACATGGTTAAGCCGGGAAAATACGAGCATTTCAAAGGAAAACAGTACGAAGTCCTGTTTACCGCAAAAAATTCAGAAACTTTGGAAGATTTTGTTGTTTACAGGGCTCTTTATGGAAATAACGAAATTTGGATCCGTCCGCTGAAAATGTTCCAGGAGCAGGTTGAGCATAACGGAAAATTAATTCCGAGATTCAAATATATGGATGAAAATGGGGGTTGAGAAAAAGCCGGGGTTGGTGTATAAATAGCGAACTACTTAACGTATACAATTAGATGAAGTTTGCGATAGTTTCAGACACACACGACAATATTGCCAATTTCACAAAAGTCATAAATTGGCTTAATAAAGAAGGAATAAAGTTGATTCTGCACTGCGGTGATATTTCAACGCAGGCGACAATAACAGAAGCAGAAAAAATTTTTGAGGGCGAAATAAAGTATGCGCGCGGAAACGCCGACTACGGCCTCGACGATATTCCCGATAAAAACGAGGTTGAGGTGGAATCAGGCAATCCTTCGGAAATCTCAGGGCGATTTTCGCGAAAAATCGCCATCTGCCATTTTCCGGATATGGCAAAAAAACTTTGCCAGTCGAAAAATTACGATTTGGTATTTTACGGGCACACGCACAAGCCATGGGCAGAAAATGAGAACGGATGCAAAATGATAAACCCGGGCGAAATGGCAGGGCAGTTTTACAGGCCTTCGTTCGCCGTATACGACACCGAAATGGACAATCTCGAGCTCAAAATAATCGACCAGTTATAACTTGAATGCAAAAGGGGCATCTGTGGCGTCATCACAGGTGCCCCTTTTGTTTAAAAGAGGGGAAAAAGCCGAAAAACCCAAAAAACCTGAACGGCTCACTCCGGAGTGAGCCGTTCAGGAAGTTGAGAAAACGCGTTTTTTCATTATTTGCAAAATACCCAAAAAGTGGCATAATCAATAGAAATTAATATTTTATGACAGAAGATCAAAAAAGAGTATTGGAGAGACAGCTTTGGGCAGTGGCAAATATTTTGCGCGGCAAGATGAATGCCGATGAATACAAGAACTATATTCTTGGTTTTATTTTTTATAAATATCTTTCAGAAAAGCTAGAGCACTACTGTGATGAAAAGCTCTTGAATAGAGATAAAATAAAATTTTCGGAAATCAAAGAAAACACAAACGAGGGTAAAGAAGTACTGGAAGAGGTTAAAAAAGCCTGTGTTGGGCATTTGGGATTTTTCCTAAAGCCAACACAGCTTTTTTCTTATATTGTAAGAAAGGGTAAGGGAGAGATAAAAAATCAAGACAAATTCATAATAGAGGATTTAAAAAATATATTAGATTCCATCGAAAAAACTTCAATGGGTACTGCGAGCGAAGATGATTTTAAGGGTTTGTTTGATGACGTTGATTTAACTTCAACAAAGCTTGGTTCTCGCGAAAATCAAAAGAATGAAACGATAACAGAAGTTTTATCTGAATTAGCTGGTATAGACTTTAAACTTGAGGATTCAAAAAGTGATCTTTTGGGCGATGCATACGAATATCTAATCGGCGAATTTGCCGCCGGTGCAGGCAAAAAGGGAGGAGAATTTTATACTCCAGCTCAAGTCTCTCGTTTATTAGCTAGGATTGTTGTAGATGATAAAAAACGCATAAAATCTGCGTATGATCCCACTTGTGGTTCGGGTTCACTTTTACTTCGTTTGGGCGAATTTACAGAAGTGGTTAATTATTTTGGTCAGGAATTAAACCCAACCACCTATAATCTCGCAAGAATGAATATGATTTTGCATGGAGTTCGTTTTGATAAATTTAGAATCTTGCAAGGAGACACTTTAAGGGAAGATATGCATGCGGATCTTAAGGCAGAAGTTATTGTTGCAAATCCTCCTTTTTCTGCAGAGTGGAAAGGAGAAAGTGATCCTCAGTTGGTACACGATGATAGGTTTTCTCAGTACGGTCGGTTGGCGCCAAAAAGTGTCGCAGATTATGCTTTTGTGACACACATGCTTTACCATTTGTCAGACAATGGAATAATGGCTGTCGTTTTGCCTCATGGAGCCTTGTTCCGTGGTGGAGCAGAGGGACATATAAGAAAATACATTATTGAAAAGCAGAATTATCTTGATGCTGTGATTGGCTTGCCATCAAACTTGTTTTATGGAACCTCAATTCCAGCTACGGTTTTAGTGTTTAAAAAATGCAGAAAAGATGACGAAGATATCTTGTTTATTGATGCCTCAAAGGAATTTGAAAAAGGTAAAAATCAAAACAGGCTGACAAGCGAAAACATAGAAAAGATTTTTGACACTTATAATAATCGCAAAGAGATTAAAAAATATTCTCACATGGCCAGTTTGCCTGAAATAAAAGAAAACGAATTCAATTTGAATATTCCGCGTTATGTAGATACTTTCGAGGAGGAAGCAGAAATTGACGTTGAGGCGGTGGCAAAGCAGCTAAAAGAATTAAATAAAGAAGAAGCTGATTTGCAAAATAAGCTTGAAAAATTTTGCAACGAATTAAAAATAAATAAACCATTTTAAGCGTGGAACTAAAACAATTTGTAAAAAACGTTTTAAAAGATATAACAGAGGCGGTCGAAGAAACACGAAAAGAGTCATCTAGAGATATGCATTTGGATAGCTCAAAGGATCAACGCACCGTTGAGTTTGATGTTGCCGTAACGGCCGAAGATGTAACATCGGCTACTGGTAAAGCCGGGGTGAAGGTTTTTTCTGTTTTGGAGGGAGGAGGCGAAGTGGGGAAAGAGGTAAAAAGTTCATCGGTGAGCAGGATTAAATTTGGAGTTTCAGTAGATAGATGGACTAAACAAGAAAATGCCGGTTTTCAAAATCAATTTCATCAATTAGACGATAGAAATAGTGCTAAATAATGCCAACAAAGACTCCTATAAAATTAGAAACAAAAAAAGTCCCGAAACTCCGATTTCCGGGTTTTTCTGATTCATGGCAAAAGAAAAAGCTAAAAGATATTTTAGTTGAGCATAAGGCAAGAAACGTCGGTAATAAATATGTTGAGGTATTTTCTGTCGCCAAAGAAAAGGGCGTTATAAATCAAATAGAACACCTCGGAAGATCATTTGCAGCAAAAAATTTAACAAATTACAAAGTTGTTTTTCCAGACGATGTTATATATACGAAAAGTCCAACAGCCAATTTCCCCTATGGAATTATTAAGCAAAACAGGACCAACCGGATTGGTATTGTGTCGACGCTCTACGCAGTTTATCGGCCACAAAATAAATACATAGGATATTTAATACACGAATATTTTTTATCTTGGGTACACACATATAATTACTTGGTGCCATTGGTTCAAAAGGGAGCGAAAAACACCATTAATATTAGTAATAATGATTTCTTGAATGGCTCAATATTGTGTTTGCCGCTATCTGAAAAAGAGCAACAAAAGATTGCGGGGTTTTTGATTGTGGTGGATGAATGGATTGAGAATTTGAGGGAACAAAAAGAAACGCTGGAGCAATATAAAAAAGGAATGATGCAAAATATCTTTTCTCAAAAAATCCGCTTCAAAGACGATAACGGTAAAGATTTCCCAAAATGGGAAGAGAAAAAAATAAAAGAAGTTGGGAAAATCTGCAACAGTAGTGTTGATAAAAAGATAATAGATGGGCAAGAGCTAGTTCTGTTGCTAAACTATATGGATGTCTATAAAAGAAACCGAATTTACAGTAAAGATAAATTCCAAGAGGTCTCTGCAACACCTTTGCAAGTAAAATCATGCGATCTAATAGAGGGTGATATTTTATTTACACCAACCTCGGAAACTCCTGATGATATAGGACATTCCGCTGTCGTAATGGAAAATTTAAACAAAGTATTATTTAGTTATCATCTGATTCGTTTAAGACCCGAGTCTATTGTCTTAAACAAAGACTTTTCCGCTTATGCTTTCCATAATTTTTCATTTTATAAAAAATTATGGAGAATAGCGCAGGGAGCCACAAGATTTGTGTTGCCAAAAGATGGTTTTGAAAAAACTACAATAAATATTCCAAAATCCAGGGAGGAGCAGAAGAAAATCGCAGAGTTTTTGACTTCAATTGATAAAATAATAGAATCAAGGCAACAACAAATCACCCAAGCCAAACAATGGAAAAAAGGCTTGATGCAACAGTTGTTTGTGTAAATATGTTTATTAAAGAACTTAAGATTAAAAATTTTAGATTATTTCCGAGTGATAGTGATTTTTCAATAGAAAATGTCAATGTCCCAGATTTACAAAATGAAGGAAGCGGTTTAAATTTATTTGTCGGTGAAAATGGATGCGGAAAAACAACTCTGCTAGATGCTTTCGCTTTGCCTTTACTCCAATACAAAGCAGATAGTTTTTCTATTAATGACTTTAATAATCCCCAAGACAAATGCTATCTAAGTATCTTATCTGAAGAGAATTTTACCGTCGCTAAAACCGTTCCAAGAAGTTATTTTGAGGCAAAAGGATTTTCGTTCGATGGCCGTGTTAGATCTAGGGAAAATAGGATATATTTGTCATCCATTGTAGTTACAAATCAAGAATTTATACCAACAAACCCGGAAAGTTTTAAAGAGAATAGTCCTGACTTGAGAATAAAAGTCGATAATCCATGGGCGGGACCTAGATTTACCGAAAATGATATTGTTGTTTTAGACAAAAATCGAATAAACCAAACTCGTTCGGGAGTTTATAATTCCACAAGATTTGATCGGCTCTTGGAAGATTTTGATTTTCAATATATCAAGAACGGCAATATTGATGATTTGTGTGAAACTATAAAAAAATCTATACAGGGGGTAGAAAACGAATTTCTCAAAAAAGCGATGGTCAAATTTGAAGAAATTAGTAGGGAAAAAATTTCTTTGAATTATATAGATAATTGGCGACCACATAGCAAAGCTTTTCTAGGGACGCAAAAAGAAAACAAGCAACTTATACCTCTTAGTATGCTAGGTTCTGGATACGAAATGATTTTTTCTCTTATTTATTCTTTTTATCTTTCCCAGCAAAGCGGAAAACAGCTCATAATTTTAATCGATGAACCCGAATTGCATCTCCACCCTAAGATACAAGAAGATTTTGTCAAAATTTTATTAGAATTTTCAAAGACTGCTCAGATTATTTTGACAACTCAATCTCCGCTTTTAGTAAAGCAGGTCATGTACAACGATAAGGCGAAAGTCAGTGTAATAAAGAAAGATGTTAATAGGGTCTACATTTCTCCGCTAGACGATCGGCTTTTACCATATGTATCTGCTAACGAAATTAACTTCATAGCTTATGATTTTGCAACAGAAGAATATCATAATGAACTTTACGAAGAATTGCAAATTAGAGAAAACAATAAGCGAGCCGCGCCATTATGCTTAAAGGATTTTGATCTACATTTTTTTCAAAAAGAAAAAGGGGAGATAGCAGATCGTCCGTACAACGGGAGTAGTAACCAAGTTAGTATTCACACGCATTTAAGAACCCAAATTCATCATCGGGGAACTTCTGGAAGACCAGATGCTGCAGAAATAGAAGCGTCAATAAAAAAAATGAGAACATACTTTTAGCTATGACGCATCAAAGCGAACAACAACTTGAGAAAGTTTTAATCAGTCAGCTGCAGAGGCTGGGTTTTTCGGTTGTTGAAATTAAAGATTCCGACAAATTGATTTCTAATCTACGTGGGCAGTTGGAAAAATTTAATCAAACAAAGTTTTCTGATGACGAATTCCTAAAAATTTTAAATCACTTAAATAAGGGCGATAGATTTGAAAAAGCCAAAACTTTGCGTGATAGGTTTGTATTGAAAAGAGATGACGGAACCGACTTTTGGGTTAGGTTTTTTAATATGGATCAGTGGTGTAAAAATGAATATCAGGTGACTAATCAAATTACTCAGGTGGGAAGATATGAAAACCGATATGATGTGACCTTATTGATAAATGGATTACCATTGGTGCAAATAGAGCTCAAACGCCGCGGAGTGGAAATGAAAGAAGCATTCAATCAAATACAAAGGTACCAAAAACACACATATTCGGGAACGCTTTTTGAATATATTCAAATGTTTGTTATATCTAATGGGGTAAATACAAAGTATTTTTCCAACAATCCAAAACAAACATTCGAACAGACTTTTTATTGGACTGACGTAAATAACAAAAAAATAACAAAATTAGACGAATTTGCAAATGAATTTTTGGCAAAATGTAATGTTTCTGAAATGATTGCTGAGTTTATTGTCTTGGCTGAATATTACAAAATTCCAATGATAATGAGGCCATATCAGTACTATGCGGTGAAGGCTATTGAGGAAAGAGTAAAGGAGTCAGGTAAAAATGGATATATCTGGCACACAACTGGCTCAGGTAAAACTTTAACATCTTTTAAAACTAGCCAAGTGCTTTCAAGAATCCCCGAAGTTAAGAAGGTGCTTTTTGTGGTAGATAGAAAGGACCTCGATATTCAAACAACAAAGGAATTCAATTCTTTTTCCGATGGTTCCGTTGACGGCACAGACAATACTCACCACTTAGTCGACCAATTGAAAGATAAGAGAAAAACAAAACTGATTGTAACAACAATACAAAAATTAGATATAGCTATCAGCAGAGAGTCTTATATCAAACAATTTAAGTATTTAGAAAACGAGAAGGTTATAATCATCTTTGATGAATGTCATCGAAGTCAATTTGGGCAAACACACGCAAGAATTAAGTCATTTTTCAAGGGTGCGCAACTTTTTGGATTCACCGGAACCCCAATTTTTGCTGATAATAATGTTGGTGGTGTTACAACAAAAGACGTTTTTGGGGATTGCCTACACAAATACATAATAACAAACGCAATTTCTGATAATAATGTGCTTGGGTTTGCGGTGGAATATGTTGGAAAATACAGACAAAAAGCGCCAGATACTCTGGATGCAGATATATTTGCTGACGAATTGGTCGAAAACATTAACCGAGAAGAAATTTTTGCAAGCGATGATCGCCTAAATAAAATTGCAGATTATATTTTGGCAGATTGGAAGAGGAAAACAAAAAACGGCAAGTTTAATGCCATTTTTGCAGTTTCAAGTATTGATGTTTTAAAAAAGTATTATACTCTGCTAAAAAGCAAGAAATCAGAAAATTTCAGAATTGCTACAATTTTTACTTATCACGCCAACGAAGATGAGAGTTCAGACATGCTTGATATTGATGTGTTTGCAGACGAGGGGAAACCAGAAAATAAGTATTCGAGGGAATTTTTAGAAGATTGTATTAAGGACTACAATAAGCTCTATTCTACAAACTATTCTACAGAACGTTTTTATGATTATTACAAAAATTTACAAAAAAGGATTAAGGATAAAGAAGTTGATTTGGTGCTGGTGGTAAATATGTTTTTGACCGGCTTTGATAGTCCAAGACTGAATACATTGTATGTAGACAAAAATCTGAGATATCACGGATTAATTCAAGCATATTCAAGAACAAACAGGCTTTTAAATTCAGATAAACCTCACGGGAACATAATTTCTTTTAGAAATTTAAAGCAAGCAACTGACAAAGCCTTGGCTCTTTTTGGTGACGAAAATGCAAAAGAAGTCGTTTTTAAGAAGCCATACGAAGATCAAAAGAGGGATTTTGAAAATAAGTTGAGGGAATTAAGAGAAAAAGTTCCTACTGTAGATTCTGTTGACAGCCTGCAGGGCGAAGAAGAACGTGCAGAATTTGTTAAAACCTTTAGAGATTTATTACGCATTAAGGCTTCTTTAGAAACTTTTGCAGAGTTTTCCTTCAGCGACTTAGGTATTTCAGAACAGGAATTCTACGACTATCAAAGTAAATATTTAGATATTTACGAGGAAAGGAAAAATCATGATCGAGAGAAAGAATCTATTTTAGACCAAATTGATTTTGAGCTTGAATTAACAATCCGCGACGTTATTGATTATGATTATATCATACGATTAATAGCTGGGCTTAAAAACATTAGTTCCAAAGCTCTTCGAGAAAAGAAAACGGAAGAAATTTTGCGGTTGTTTGATAGGGATGCAAAATTACGCAAGAAGAAGGATTTGATTAGAAAATTTATTGAAGAAAATCTTCCCAAAATTGGCAAAGCCGATGATGTTGAAAAAGCATTTGGCGAGTTTTGGGAAAGTGAACGTTCGAAAAATTTAAAAGATTTAGCAAAATCAGAAAGTATTCCGGTTGAAAGTATAGAAAAGTTAATTGGAGAATATCTATATACACAAAAAATTCCTCATGGAGACGACATCATAGAAATGTTGCCAGAAGAAAAACGACCCAGAATTATGCAAAGGCAAGGAGTTGTTGACCGTATCAGGAAAGCAATTAGAAATATAATAGATATATTTGAGTGGTAATTAAAAATTTGTTAAATAATTTTTTAATATGGACCAAATTGTTTATTTTATAATCGGAGGAGTTGTGGGGATTGTTGCGGGGTATTTCTCTGCAAAAATGCTCAAAGACCAAAGCAATGAAAGGAAACCGCGGGTGGAACTGAAGGAAAAGAATAAGGAAAAAATTTTAAAACAGTTGAACGAGAGGAACAAGATCTCCAACGATGATGTTGAGAGGTTGCTTGGCGTGGCGGATTCTTCGGCAACGCGGTATTTAGAAGAACTGGAGAAAGAGGGGAAGATAAAGCAGGTTGGCAGAACCGGCCAGAGCGTTTTCTACCAAAAAAAGTAAAAATCTGAACGGCTCACTAAAATCATGAACGGCTCACTCCGGAGTGAGCCGTTCAGCTAAGGGGAAAATCCGGTTTTAGAACCCAAAAAAGCGCCTGAAAAAGGCGCTTTTTGTTTGCATACTTTTCGTAAGCTGGCCAAGGACCTGTCCTGAGCTTGTCGAAGGAGATTGACTATTTTGGAATAAGAGATATAATAATCATATTAATTTAATTGAATCTCTTTTTTTATGGCGCAGAAATACTATATATTTATCGGTGTTTTGATATTAGCCGTAGTTGCGGGCATATTTGCTTATCCGAACTATTTTAACAAAGGAGTAGATTTCTTAAATCAAAAATTCTCTTTCACGCTTCCGCACTTTCCTGACAGGCCTTATGTTTTGGGGCTTGATCTTCAGGGAGGTGTTAATTTGGTTTATCAGGCGGATTTGTCCAGCGTGCAGGATAAATCGGGGGCAATGGCTGGACTTCGCGATGTCATTGAAAGAAGGGTAAACACATTCGGAGTTACAGAGCCGGTTGTCCAGATCCAGGGAGAAGACAGACTGCTTGTGGAACTGCCCGGAGTGACAGATGTCCAACAGGCGATTCAGATGATCGGGCAGACTCCGTATCTTGAATTTAGCGAACAGAGAACAGAGGACGAAACAAAACAAATTTTAGACAAGATGAAAGAGATACAGGATGCGCAGACAAAGAAAGAGGACATTTCAAAAATAAAAGACTGGCAGATTGCATTTCAGAATCCTTATTTCAAGCCGACAGATCTCACGGGAAAATATCTTTCGCGCGCGACAGTTGTGTTTGACCAGACAACTTACAAACCGCAGATCGAACTGCAGTTTAATTCGGACGGCGCAAAAGTTTTTGAAGAGCTGACAGCAAGAAACATTAAAAAACCGATTGCGATATTTTTGGACGGATATTCCATTATAGACACGAGCGGAGACCAGAAGATTGATAATTCGGATATGTACGCTCCGATTGTGCAGGATAAAATCACAGGAGGAAAAGCTGTCATTACAGGAGACATGAGCACAAAGGTTGCAAATGACATTGCAAGGAGGCTGAACTCCGGAGCATTGCCGGTTAAAATCGGCGCGCCGATTTCGCAGGAGACAGTCGGGCCAACTCTGGGCGCGTCTTCACTGCAGAAATCTTTAATCGCCGGTTTATTTGGACTTTTGGGAATTGTAATCTTTATGATTGCGTTTTACAGATTGCCCGGACTTCTGGCATCTGTTGCCCTGGTTATTTATGTTGCCATTACGCTGGCATTATTCAAGCTGATTCCTGTTACTCTGACATTGGCCGGAATCGGCGGATTTATTCTTTCGATTGGAATGGCGGTGGACGCAAACATTTTGATTTTCGCCAGAATGAAAGAAGAATTGAAACAGGGAAAGGGAACTGCAGAAGCGATTGACGAAGGGTTCAAAAGAGCATGGCCGTCGATCCGCGACAGCAACCTGAACTCTCTGATTGTCTGCGCTATTCTGTTTACTTTTGCAACATCGTTTATCAAAGGTTTTGCGCTGACTTTGAGCCTGGGTATTATTGTAAGCATGCTTTCTGCTATCTTTATTACAAGGATTTTCCTGCAGGTGTTTGTGGGCAGATGGGCTGAAAAAATAAAGTGGATATTGTAGCTACGAAATACGAAATGATACGAATATACGAATAAAAATTGTAGCAAAATTATTATGAAAAGCTTAGTCAGAAAAGATTTAATTTATCCTGAACTATGCTATCAGATAATTGGAAAATTATTCGTTGTTTGGGGAAAACTGGGTTTTGGGCATAAGGAAAAAATTTACCAGAATGCGATTGAACAGGAGTTGAAAGATTCTGAAATTAATTATGAAAGGGAGCTGCCAGTCAGGATCAAATACAATGATAATCTGATTGGAATGTATTACTTTGATTTTCTGGTTGAAAATAAAATAGTACTGGAAACAAAAGTTAGAAATTACTTTGCTAAAAAAGATATTGAGCAGTTATATTCCTATCTTAAGGCAAAGAATTTAAAGCTTGGAATAATCGCGCATTTCACAAATAGCGGAGTAAAGTTCAAGAGAATTGTAAATATTAATAATAATTCGTAAATTCGTAAAAAATTCGTAATTCGTATAAACATGAATTTTCAATTTACAAAGTATTCAAAGATCTACTATATTATTTCGGGGGTTCTCATGGCCGTTTCGATTGCCGCTTTGGTTATGTATGGCCTGAAATTTGGAATCGAATTCAACGGCGGAAGCAATATGCAGGTTGAATTTGAAAACAGGCCGACAAACGAGGCAATCAGGGAAAAACTTTCGGGCATCGACCTTGGCGAAGTGATTGTAAAACCTACGGGAGAAAAAGGCGCTGTATTGCAGTTTCGCGGAGTTGAAGAATCCACGCACCAGCAGATTTTGTCAAAACTGAACGAGCTTTCCGCCACTACCGAAAAGAGCTTTCAGTTTATCGGCCCCTCGATCGGGCAGGAATTGAGAAATAAGACAATTATTGCAATTGCTTTGGCCTTACTGGCGATTACCTTATATATAGCGTTTGCCTTTAGAAAGGTTTCGAAGCCCGTTGCTTCGTGGAAATACGGAATTACCTCTCTTATTGCTTTGGTGCATGACATTGTTATCCCTTTGGGGGTGTTTGCCGTATTGGGCAAATTTTATGATGCCGAAATCACAATCCCGATTATTGCCGCTTTGCTGACAGTGCTCGGATTTTCGGTGCACGATACTATTGTTATTTTCGACAGAATCAGGGAAAACATTTTAAGAAGGGGAATGGGCAACTTTTCGGAAACGGTTGACTGGAGCTTGAACCAGACAATCGGCAGATCGTTAAGCACCGTTTTCAGCACGTTGCTTGCCCTTCTTGCAATATTCTTCTTCGGCGGAGAAACTCTTAAATACTTTTCTTTGGCGCTGATTATTGGTATTACATCCGGAGCTTATTCTTCGATATTCATAGCTAGCCCCCTGCTTGTCTCGTGGCGGGCGTGGGACGAGAGAAAGTCCTCAAAAAAGTAGGCATTTTTGGCTGTTTTCTGGGAGATTGCTTGACCTCTTGACATCGATATATAATTATGTTAAGATAAATAAAGTAACCAATGCTCCTCAAAAGGGGCAAATCTATGCAGAAAATAAACTACTCACAATTATATACGAAGCTTACCAAAGGTCTTCCCCAGAAAACCAGGGATATTTTTGACCGCAGATTTGGCGTAAAATCGGGAATTGCCGAAACGCTTGAAGCCATCGGCAAAGACCTTGGCATTACGAGGGAAAGAGTCCGCCAGATCGAGGAAGCCGGTTTTAACTTTGTAAGAAAACAGAACAAAGATGCTCTCGAAAAAATCTTTGCCGACTTTGCTTCTTACTTTAAAAACAGCGGAGGATTTAAAAAGGAGGAAACAGCTTTAGAAGAGCTCGGAGGCAAAAATGCAAAGCCGTATATTTTGTTTCTTTTGACTCTCGGAGACCAGTTTAAGAGAGTTTGTGAAAAGAAAGATTTTTATTCTTTCTGGTCTGTTTTGGAATCTCCCGAGCAGAAAGTAAAAGATACGCTGGCTTCATTGGTTGCAAATATCGAAGATCACGGAAGCTTTTAAACAAAGAAGATTTTTATGCCAAGTTCGCCTCTTATGACGGAAATTCTTTGGATTCATATTTTGAAGTTTCAAAGAAAATCCAGGAAAACAAAGACGGTGAAATCGGACTTGCCGACTGGCCTGAAATAAAACCGAGGGGAGTGAAAGACAAGGCATATCTGGTTTTCAGAAAACACGGAAAACCTTTGCACTTTACAAAAGTTGCAGGGTTAATCGATGAACTGGAATACAATCAGCCGAACAAAAAAACATATCCGCAGACAGTTCACAACGAGCTTATCAAAGACAACAGGTTTGTTTTGGTGGGCAGAGGAACTTACGCTTTGTCAGAATGGGGATATGTTCCGGGAACTATCAAAGATATAATCGTCAAAGTTTTGTCTGACAAAAATTCAGCTTTAAACAAGGATGAAATCGTGAAAGAAGTGCTTTCACAGAGAATGGTTGCCAAAAACACCGTATTGATGAATCTTAATAACAGAAACTACTTTATTAGAGATAACGAAGGCAATTACCTTTTAAAGAAAACTCAGACAGCTTAATTTTAAAAAGCGCCCGAAAGGGCGCTTTTTGCGTGTTGCTTTTGGCGTTTGCAGGGGTTATAATTATTTAAATTATGGAAATATTTACATCATTATTAATTGCCCTAATTGTTGCAACGATTCTCTTTTATATTGTGTTTCTTTCGCTTGTATATTATTGGCATGAAACAAAGACAACTCTGCTTGTTGTTCCGCTGATTTTTACCTTTGATTTTTTTGCGACGGGTTTTTTCATAATTGCGATCGTTTCTTTGCTGGTGGAATATCTGCCCGAAATAATTAACTTTTTCGTATAACTTTTATGGCAACGAAACTTCCTCCATGGCTATTTTGGATAGAGTGGGTCAAAAAAGTCGGATGGGTGCCCTTCTGGTGGGTTTATGCTTTCATAATTATTTTATGGATTCCATTTTTGCGTCCATGGTGGTGGGTGTTTTTGCCGATCATGCTCGTTTCCCAGCTTAAGGTTTTGTATTTATGGTGGATCGGCTGGGATTATTCTTATGCAAGCTCAAAATGGATTTATCTTGAACTGGTTCCTCCAAAAGAAGTGCTTACTCCTATTAAGGCAATGGAAGACGTCTTTGCTGTAATATGGCCGATTTATGACAGCGGAAACTGGAGAGAAAGGTGGATGGAGGGGGAATTAAACAACACTCCCTTCTGGATGTCGTGGGAAATTGTAAGCATCGAGGGAAGGATACATTTTTATCTGAGAATTCTAACTTCTCATAGGGGAGCAATTGAGACTGCGATTTACGGAGCGTATCCCGACATTGAAATAAGAGAAGTTACAGATTCCTTCAAGCTTGTTCCAAAAAATATTCCAAACGAAGAATGGGATTTGTACGGCGAAGACTTTGTTTTGGCAAGGCCCGCGGCTTATCCTTTAAAAACATACGAGAAATTCTTCGAACCTCAGGGAGAAAGAATTTCTGCAGAAGAAAAAAGAATTGATCCGATGAGTTCTTTGCTTGAACTGATGGCGCGCCTGGGTCCCGGAGAAAATTTCTGGTTGCAGTACATTTTAATGCCGATTCTTGATTATGATGAACCCGAATGGAGAAAAGAGGGAGCAGCGATTGTCACAAAACTTTCAAAACGTCCGGAGAAAAAAGAGCCCACATTCCTGGAGGATCTTGGTTATGTTTTTAGACAGCTAATTATGGGGCCGGACAAAGAGGGATCGGGAGAGGGCGCAAAATACAGCTGGACGCCGATTGCAAAAACGGAAACTGGAGAAAGAGAAATGGTGCTGACGCCGGGAGAAAGGGAAATGATAACTGAAATAGAAAATAAAATGAGAAAGCCCGCTTACCGTGTAAACATCAGGGGCTTGTATATTGCAAAAAGAGAAAACTGGAAACCTTCAAACAGGGTTTTGTCCAGATCATATTTCGCACACTTTGGACTGGATAATTTAAATCGTCTTGGATTTAGCGGGTTAACAAGGCCAAAAGTGCACTACATAATGAGAAAGAGGAGGGCATTTTTGAGAGCAAGAAGAATGCTGAGAAATGCAGTATTAAGATTTCCGCCCATGTTTCCTGACAGGAAAAGCGTTTGCGCGATATTGAACTCTGAAGAACTTGCAACATTGATTCACTTCCCGATCAAGATGACGGGCGTTGCCGGACCGACTGTCGGCAGGATTGAGTCCAAGAAAGCCGGACCTCCGCCAAATTTGCCCACTTAGCGTATTAATAACTCATGGCAGAAAACAACGATATAGCATATTTCGGACTTACATCTTTCCGAAATCAAAAACAAAAATTTGGAATAAGACCCGACGACAGGCGGAGGCATTTTTATTGCATTGGAAAAACCGGAATGGGAAAATCAAACCTGATGGAAAATATGGCAATTCAGGATATACAGGCGGGAAGAGGAATTGCTTATATAGATCCGCACGGAGAGGGAGCAGAAAAGCTTCTGGACTTTGTGCCTTCAAACAGAATAAATGATGTTGTGTTTTTTAATCCCGCTGACATTGACTATCCCATTGCATTTAACGTAATGGAAAAAGTTGATTTCAGATTTCGTCATTTGGTTGCCGGCGGGCTGATGGGAGTTTTCAAAAAAGTCTGGCCCGATGTCTGGTCTGCCAGAATGGAATATATTTTAAACAATTCAATTTTGGCGTTGCTTGAATATCCCGATGCCACGCTTCTCGGCGTGAACAGGATGCTTGCCGATGTTGAATACAGGCAGAAAGTTGTGGACAAAATCACAGATCCGATTGTAAAATCTTTTTGGACGACAGAATATGCAAGATATACGCAAAGGTACGAAATCGAGGCAACAGCCGCCATCCAGAATAAAGTCGGGCAGTTCATTTCAAATCCGCTTATCAGAAATATTATCGGCCAGACCAAGTCTACAATAAATATGAGAGATATAATGGACAAGGGAAAAATATTTATTATGGATCTTTCAAAAGGAAGAATAGGAGAAGACAACTCGAGACTGCTTGGCGCGTTGCTTATTACAAAACTTCAGCTGGCCGCCATGTCGCGCGTTGATGTTCCGGAAGATGAAAGAAAAGATTTTTATATGTATGTTGATGAGTTCCAGAATTTTGCCACCGAATCTTTTGCAAACATTTTGTCTGAGGCGAGAAAATACAGATTAAATCTGACTCTTGGGCATCAGTATATAAACCAGATGGACGAAATTGTCAGAGACGCGGTTTTTGGAAACGTTGGCACGCTGGTTGTTTTCAGGGTTGGCGCAGAAGATGCAGAATTTCTGGAAAGGGAATTTTCACCCGAATTCACCGCAGAAGATTTGGTGAATCTGCCAAAGTATAATGTTTATTTAAAGCTGATGATAGACGGCATAGCCGGTCATCCTTTTTCTGCTGAAACTCTGCCTCCGCCCGCTCCGTCGGAAAAATCCAACAGAGATAAAATTATCAAAGCTTCCCGGGAAAGATATGGAGTTTCGCGGGATATCGTGGAAGAAAAAATCACCCGCTGGACAGGGTTGGGAGAAAAGGAAGAAGGTGACTCTGTTAGAAAAGAGGCAAGGCCTGCGCAATCGCGTTCGCAAGTGATGCGTCCTCAAAACAATTTAGACGGCCAGGCAACCCTGCATGAAGCGATTTGCTCAAGTTGCGGAAAGCAGACAAAAGTTATATTTGAACCTGAAAAAGGCAGGCCTGTCTTTTGCAAGTCATGTCTCAAAAAAATGAAAGGCGAGTCAGAACAAAAAAATGAAGAGCATGCCAATGCAACAGTCTCACAGCCGTCAAAAATCGAAAACATTCCTTTTCACGTTCCAAAAACCAGAAACGAACAACCACATCACGAGAAAAAGAGAAAAGAAATCAACCTTTCGGATTTGAGAAAAGCGCTTGAAGAATCCCTTGAAAAAAAGGACGCAAAAGAGGACGAAGAACAAGAAGAAGAAATTGGAGAGAGCCCGGTAAAGCAGGAGGTCTCCGAAAAAAAATTGCCCGAACCTCCAAAGCCGGGTAAAGAGAACAACAAGTCTACAAATGAGGAATTGCAAAAAATAATTGAACAGGAAAAAATAGCAGACGAAGTTCAAAAACAGGAACCGGTTGAAGACGCTCAAAATAAAAACAACGGTAACGCCAAAAAAGGTGTTATAAAGCCGGGAGAAAGAATAAAATTTTAATATGAAAACAATAAAAGACGCAGACGTCACAGGCAAGAAAGTTTTAGTGAGATGCGATTTCAATGTTCCCTTGGACGAAAACGGGAACATTTTAGATAATTTCAGAATAAAAGAAACCGCTCCGACAATAAATTATTTAGCCGATAAAGGCGCACGAGTCATTTTAATGTCTCACCTTGGAGATCCGGAGGGATTTTCTGTGAATCTCACTTTAGACAAGGTAAAAGAATCTTTGTCGCAAATCCTTGGCAGAGAAATAAAAAAAGCAAATGACTGCACGGGCGAGGAGGTAAAAAAGATGACTCAATCCCTGCTGGATGGAGAGATTTTAATTTTAGAGAACTTGAGATTTAACAAAGAAGAGGCCGAAAACAATCAGGAATTTGCAAAACAGCTTGCCGGTCTTGCCGATATTTATATAAACGAGGCGTTTTCTGTCTGCCACAGAGAACATGCCTCAATTGCCAGTGTTCCTTTCTATTTGCCTGCATATGCAGGTTTTTTGCTTGAGAAAGAGATTGTAAGCCTGGAAAGAGTTTACAAAGATCCGGAAAAGCCCATGATTGCCATAATCGGAGGGAAAAAAGTTGAAACAAAAATAAAAGTCATAGACAGGTTGTCAGAAAGATCAACTTTTGTTATAATTAGCGGCCTGATAAAAAAAGAGGCAGATGAAAAGAAAATCCCTTTTATTCTTCCCGAAAAAATTGTCGCTCCAACAGGAAATTTATCAGATTTTGATATCAGCGATGAAACAATTGAATTATTCAAAGAAAAAATATTGACAGCTAAAACCGTATTATGGAACGGGCCTTTTGGAAAGACAGAAGATGAGCAGTATTGCAAAGGCACGCTTGCTATTGCCAATGCTATTGTCGAGAGCGGGGCGTTTTCTTTGGCAGGAGGGGGAGAAACAATTGAATTTCTGGACAGGCACGGACTTACTGAAAAATTTTCGCATGTATCAACGGGTGGAGGCGCAATGCTGTCATTTTTAGCCGGGGAAGAACTGCCAGGATTGAAGGCATTAAATTAACTTATGTATAAGATAAAAAACATTGAGAAGGCCGCCGAGAGAATCAGGCAGGCCGTTAATAATAATGAAAGGATAATAATTTACGGCGATTCGGATTTGGACGGAATTTCATCTGCTGTAATAGTTGAAGAAGCAATTAAAAATTTGGGCGGGCAGGTGTGCCGCGTCTTTTTCCCTGACAGGGAAAAAGACGGCTACGGGGTAAATCTCAAAGCGCTGGAGCTTTTAAAAAAAGATGCTCCGGCTCTTTTTATAACTTTGGATCTGGGTATCGGAAATGTAAAAGAAGCCGAGCTTGCAAAAAAAATCGGATTTGAAATGATAATCGTTGACCATCACGAGCCTCTCGACGGAGTTCCTGATGTTTACACAATAGTTGATCCAAAGCAAAAAGACGACCCTTATCCTTTCAAACAGTTCGCAAACGTTGGAATTGCCTTCCGGCTCTGCGAAGAACTGCTCGGCAAAAATATGTCGCCCACGTTAAGAAACAGCTTTTTGGAGCTTGCCGCACTGGGAACAATTGCCGACATGGTTCCCCAAATCGAAGAAAACCAAAAAATAATAGAAGAAGGGCTAAGGTCATTAAAGAATACATTCAGGCCGGGATTAAAAGTTTTTTGGGATATATTCGGCAAAGGCGCGATATTGGACGGTTCGCTGTTAAAAATAATTTCTGCGTTAAATGCCTCAGAGAGCGAAACATTTGAAAATGATTCTTATATGCTGTTAACCAGCGGCTCTGCAGAAAGATGCCGTGAGCTTGCCCAAAAGCTCGTTGATAAAAACCAGTACAAACAACAGCAGGTTAAAAATATAGTCCATGAAATAGAAAGAAGAATTTCACAAAAACCAAAGGAGCCGATTATTTTTGAGGGCGATCCGGCATGGCGCCTGACTCTTGCGGGTTCTGTCGCCTCGATTATTTCGCAAAAATATGAAAAGCCCACATTTGTTTTTAAAAAGGGCGACTCGGAATCATGCGGTTCTGTAAGAAATCCGAAACATACAAATTCGGTTGAGGCGATGAAAACCTGCGATGGAATTTTAATAACATACGGCGGACACACGCAGGCATCGGGCTTCCGGATAAAAAATGAAAATCTCGAAGAATTTAAAAAAGGGTTAAGCCGGTATTTTCAAAAGAAAAAGTAAAATGAAACTAAAAAAGCCCCGCGTTCGCGCGCGGGGCTTTTATTTTATTTCAACGGCTGATTATGCCCTCCAAACATGCTTTCAATACTGTAATAAAATGTTTCCTGATATTCAGGAATGCTGTTATAAATTTTTGGATCCATCGTTCGCGCGAATTCCTCCTTGTTTGTTTTATGCAAATCGTCTTTGTCTTTTATACATTTTCTGGTGCAATCCAGTTTTGATTCGTAGAAATCATCATTATATTGCCAGACGCTTCCGTAAATATTTTCGCAATCGTAAAACTCGCATTGCATTTTTATAACCGTATTTCTTTTTCCGTTCTGAAATGCAAAAACAGCCCCGTAAATAATCCCAAATAGAACAACAAACAATAACAAAGTAAATTTTATAAAACCTTTTGACTCCATATTAGTAAATTATATACCAAATTTGAACAAACAAAAAACAGGGCCTTAAACCCTGTCCTTTGGTGCCTCAGCAAGACCATAAGCCGAATTCTGTTTTATGTGATCATCTGTCTGTCCTCGGCATTACTGCCGGAATCAAGCGAACTACTTTTAACCCTTCAACAAGCTTCAAGGCAAGCAACCAATTGGTTTTTTGTTTACCCTGAGCTTGCCGAAGGGCTTTGTTCTTGCGCCCGATAAGGATTTAGCCGTTTCATTTTTACATTGCTGTAAAACTATTCCCTGAAGGAATGCCAGGCCTTTCAGCCTGTGCCGTTTCTGTTCGCACCTCGCGCATTACTGCGGACGGCTGTTAGCCGCTATCTTTTTAGATCCCTTGCGGGAAATGGGTGTTCGGACTTTCCTCCCTGCCTACATTACATAGGAGAGCGATCACTCATCTTGCTAAGGCATTTTCATAATATAATGCAAAACTGCTTTTTGTCAAGATTAGTGCCTGTTTATTCGAGAATTGCCAATCAAAAATAAAAAGATTAATATAAAATAATGGATTTAGAGCCAAATAAAGGTAAAAACCTGGCTATCAGCGTTGACGGAAAGATCTACGCAAGGTACCCGGTAAAGACAAAATTAATCACTCCTGAAGACAAAGATATCAGCGAAATAGCCGAGCAATATGCAAAAAAATATCTTGAAAATGAAGATATTGTTTTTATTTCCGAGAAGGCAGTCGCAGTAACCCAAGGCAGGTCATATCCCTTAAATGAAATCAAACCCTCAAAACTGGCGGTGTTTTTGTCGGGCAAAGTTACCAAAACGCCCGTGGGTATCGGGCTGGGAAGTCCGCAAACTATGCAACTCGCAATTGAGGAAGTCGGGGTTTTAAGAATACTTTTGGCTTCTTTCATCGGAGCGGTCGGAAAACTATTCGGGGTAAGAGGGCTTTTTTATATTGTTGCAGGCGATAAGGCGCGCTCGATTGACGGAGCTGTCGAATATGCAATTCCGCCTTATAACAATTATGTTTCAAAAGGGCCGGTAAATCCGGACGATGTTGCCAGAAAAGTTTCACAAAAATTAAATGCAAAAGTGGCCATTGTAGATGCGAACGATTTGGGCGTTAATATTTTGGGTGCTTCGGAAGGCGTTGATAAAAAATTCGTTGCGAGAGCAATAAAGGACAATCCGCTCGGCCAGACAGACGAATGCACGCCGATCGGAATTATCCGGAAAATTTCTACATAATTTTTTTATGATTGATAAATTTTTTAAAAAGATCTCAAATCACACTACAGAAAAAATAAGCGCCGCAGCACTGATAATTTCGATTGCATCATTTTTAAGCTTTTTGCTGGGCTTGTTGAGAGACAGGCTTCTTACCGCTACATTCGGCGCAGGAAACACTTTGGATGTCTATTATACCGCCTTCAGGATTCCGGACTTTGTTGCGATGGTCTTAATGCTCGGGGCGATCAGCGTCGCCGTAATTCCGATTTTTACACAAAATCTGGTGAAGGACAAAGAAAAAGCTTTTTATTATTTTGCAAACATTTTAAATCTTTTTTTGGTTTCACTGATAATTGTGTGCGCAGTCTTGTTTATTTTCACCCCCCAGCTCATTTCGCTCATAGCCCCAGGGTTTTCTGCAGAAAAAAAAGAAACAACAATTCTGCTTACACGGATAATGTTTTTAAGTCCGATTCTTATGGGGCTGAGCAACATGATTTCAGCCATACTGATGGTCTTCAAGAGATTTCTGATTACCTCTGTTTCTCCGATACTTTACAATCTGGGAAGCATCATTGGTATTGTCTTTTTTGTTCCCAAAATGGGAATTCACGGGCTGGCATGGGGTATAGTCCTGGGCGCAATAATGCACCTCCTGGTGCAGATTCCGGCGCTGTTTAAGATTGGTTTTAAATTCAAGCCGATTTTTAATTTTTTGGATAAAGATTTTTTGCTCACGCTGGAGCTTACTGTTCCGCGGGCAATCGGCCTTACTGCAACCCAGATTAACCTTATTATCGTAACAGCCATCGGCTCTACCCTTGTGGCCGGATCTGTTAGCGTTTTCAGCCTGGCAAATGATTTGTCCGCCCCCATAATCGGCTTGATAGCCATCCCTTTTGCGACAGCTGTTTTTCCGGCGCTCTCATTGGCAATTTCAAAAAACGACGAAAAGGATTTTCTTGAAAAATTTAATTCCAGCCTCAGGCAGATACTGTTTTTGATAATTCCGGCCTCCGGCCTTTGTTTCATATTAAGAGCACACTTGGTGAGAATTGTTTTTGGTGCCGGAGCTTTTGACTGGACAGCGACAAAGCTGACGGCCGCCTGTTTTGGCGTTTTTATGTTTTCACTTTTTGCGCAGGGATTGATTTATCTTGTTTCGAAAGCTTTTTATGCAATGAAAAACACCTGGATTCCCGCCACAGTCAGCATTATCAGCATTGCTGTCCTTCCGTTGCTTGCATACACTTTTGTCCATTATCTTTCATTTCCAAACGCTTTTTCAGATTTTATTTCACTTGCGCTTAAAATCGACCGGGTCAAAAACATGGCTGTAATCGGCCTGCCTCTTGCTGTTTCAATTGACGCAATTGTCCAGATTACTTTGCTTATGATTTTTTTCAGATTGAAAAACAAGGGCTTTCATTTCAGAAATCTGTTTGTCTTCTTCTGCAAAGTTTTGTCGGCAACAATTATTGCGACGTTTGCTACGTACGGGATCCGCCAAATTTTCGGCGGATTTCTCGGAAGCGAAACACTTTTGGTTTTGTTTTTCCAGACGGCAATTGTGGGAATTCTCGGATTGCTAATGTATCTTTTAATCGCGTTGATTATGAAAATTGAAGAGGTCAAACACCTTAGAGCATACATTATTTCCCAAACGGGAACTCTATTAAACGGAAGAAAATAGTTTTAATAAAAATGGACGGGGGTTTTAGGGAAAAAATTTCGATAGGAATGGAAGTGGATATTGTGTTGAAGAAAGACCAGCCGACAGGAAAACTGACGCACGGGAAAGTGATGCGTATTTTGACCAGTAAGAAAATCCACCCGAGAGGAATAAAAGTTATGCTTGAAGACGGGCAGGTCGGGCGCGTGCAAAAGGTGTATCCCAAATTTCCCAAAATTAACGGCCAGGAATATCAGGAGGGCCTCACATAGTCGCTGAAAAGGCGATTTTTTGGTAGAATGATTGAATATTATTTTAATATAATATTAATAAAATATTATTAGTGTAAAGTATGGCTAAAAAAATTTTTGCGCTGGCGCTTGTGGCAGTGTTGCTGTCTCCGCTCTCAGCGTACGGAGCCGTTTTCCAAGGGGGTGAAACATATTACCTGCAGTCTGGAACTACGGTAGATGATAATTTATATGCCGGAGGCGGAACCGTCGGGATAAACGGGGCGGTTAACGGCGATTTGATGGCAGGCGGAGGAAGTGTCAGTATTTTGGGGCCGGTTTCCGGAGATGTTGCGCTGGCCGGAGGGCAAATCAGTGTTAATTCTCAAATCGGGGGTGATGTCAGAATTGCAGGAGGAAATATTACAGTTATGAAATCTGTCGCGGGAGATCTGGTTATAGCCGGGGGGCAGATCAGCGTTTTGCCGGACTCTTCAATCGGCAAGGACGCAAAAATTTTTGGAGGAACTATTAATTATTCCGCAAGCACTGCCGGGAATCTTGAGATAAGAGGAGGCGTGGTTCTTGTTGACGGCCCTGTTGCAGGCAATCTTTCTGTTTATGCAGAGGATGTAAAGCTCGGCCCGAATGCAAAAATCAGCGGAAATTTCGATTATTATTCGCAAAAGCAGGCAATCCTGGAACAAGGAGCTTCTGTAAGCGGACAGACAAACTTTCACAAAACAACAGTTCCGGCGAGGCAGGAATCAAAGAAAGCATTTGCCGGTTTTCTGACCGGCTGGTGGCTTATTAAATCATTGGCTTTGATTATCGCCGGCTTAATACTCATATATGTTTTTGGCTCTGTGACAAAGGCGGTTGTGGAGGAATCTGCAAAAAATTTCTGGAAAGAGGCGCTTTTGGGTTTTGCGATTTTGGTTGCCGTTCCGTTTGCAATTATAATTTCGTTTTTCTCGGTGGTCGGAATTTTCCTCGGATTTCTTTTAATTCCGATTTATATTGCGCACATTTTGATTGCTGCGGTAATCGCCCCGATGACTTTTGCCCGTCTGGCGCTGAAATATGTTTTTAGAAAAGAAAATTTTGAAATTAACTGGTGGGTGCTTGCGGTGTCGGTATTGGCCTTTGGATTGATTTCGATGATTCCTGTTATCGGCTGGCTGTTCGGATTTGTAATATTCCTTTCAGCATTTGGAAGCGTGTCTTCTTATATATACAGGCGCGCGCGGGGATAAAATTATTTTTTAAAAAATTATGGCAGAAGGAGAAACAACAAACGTAAAATGTAAATGCAATTGTAACGCAAGTGCTGCGGGAGGGGGAATTTACGGGCTGGCATTTATCGGCGCTTTGGTGTATTATCTTCAGCATTCGGCGACTTTCGTTGACGGAGTCTGGGGATTTTTAAAGGCGCTCGTCTGGCCGGCGATAATGGCATTTAAATTTTTGGAATTTTTGTACAGATGAACAAAACAGCGGCAATAATTATTTTGGCGGTGGTGGTTGCGTTTTCCACTTTTGTGTGGCTTTCGTCCGAAAGGTATGACCTGTATTTTCCAAAGGGCGTGAACGCGGAGATCTTTCTGAACCTGAGCGGAAAAAATTTAAGCAGAATTCCCGAATATGTGTTTTCACGGACGGAACTGCAGGAATTGGATGTCTCAAACAACAAACTGACCGGTGCAATCCAGGCAGAAATAAGGCATTTAAAAAATTTGAAAATATTGCGCGCCGGCAACAATGAAATGACAGGAGTGCCTGCCGAAATCGGACAGCTGCAAAAACTGGAAATTTTGGACCTTTCCAATAATCTGCTCACCGGCCTTCCGCAGGAGCTCGGAAATCTGAAAAATTTAAAAATTTTAAATTTATCAGGAAATCAGTACTCGCAACAGGATCTGAATTACATAAGAAGCAGGCTTCCGGCGACGACGCAAATTATTACAAAATAAAAAAACCGCGCCTTTGTGGGGCGTGGTTTTTTATTTGACGCAATCTCAAAAAGGAGTAGAATGGCTCAAACGGCTCCTTTAAAAGTTTCTCAGAAAGGAGGCAAAATGAAGCCAAAAACCTTGTTTTTGATATTGGTCTTTCTGCTTCTGCTTTTTGTTCTGATTCCGGCTTTGTTCTAACCCGCAAAAACCGAGAGGTGATTTATGTCGAGCTCTGCCGATTTTGTGCCTCTCACGAGGAGGCAAAGAGACGCTGTGTGGTCTGCAATTTCAAAAAACATGGATGACGATGACAGAGATCCGCATGAGGTGATCAGGGAGGATTTCAACGGCAACGAAGACGCCTATTTGCGTAGAATGGCCAGATGGCACGAAGTGAATCTCAACGAGGTTGAGGGAGAATAATTTTTTGCGCGCGGTTCCGCGGAACCGCGCGCTTTTTTGTTTGAAAAATTTTTGTCTGCGCAAGTCAGTATTATTTTATTACTATTTAAATTTTAAAAATATGTTAATTGTGCGAGAGACGTTTATTGCAAAACCCGGGCACGCCGGCCATTTTGCAAAAATGATGCGCGAGGAAATGAACAAATGGGGAGGATTTAAAGGATATGTGATGCTCGACTATGTTGCGCGTTATAATAAAATTGTAGTTGAATACGAATTAAGCAATCTGGCTGACTTTGAAAAAATGATGGATGATTACAAAAAAGAGCAGTCGCAAAAAGAATCAAAAGAACCCCCCGAATATACGCAATATTATTTAACGGGCAAGCGCGAGATTTATAAAATAGTTGAGTAAGACGGTCGTATAACTGGTGGCTGGCATGAAGTTGGTCAGATTTTCAATCCGGGAGAAAAGTCATGGTTATTCTGGGATTAAGATGTCCGAAGTGCGGAGGAAACTCGATTGAGTGTACAAGAAGTTCCGGTCGCGGAGTGCTTGTTTTAAACAGATTCAAACACAAATGCAAGAAACGCGGATGCGGATTTGAAACTGTTTACGCAAGCAATCATCGTGCAGTTTTTGGGCGTCCCGCCTTTTGCCCTCTTTGCAGCAGTCTTCACGAGCAATAGCGTCTTTGCGGGGATTGGGCAGTGGATTTGTCCTTTACGGGAGGAGATCACGATGATTTCAGGATTAAGATGTCCGATGTGCGGCGAAAACACCGTGGAGTGCGAAAGAAAATCTGTCTTTATGGGCTTTGCTGTTTATGACAGTTTTATACATGTATGCAAAAATCCTGGATGCAGACACATTGTTGAGTCAAACTGTCATTACGGAGGCCTGCTCGGTCATGCATTCTGCCCGATGTGCAGACAAACGCACGTTATTGGCAGAGAATAGAGTTCGGCCCCGGAGTATGTTGTCTATCCGGGGCCTTTTCGGTAGGTTGACTTATTTAATATTTTATTTTATACTTTAGAATTCGCACCTTTAATTCCCATGCCAGCGAAGGAGAACACATGTGGAAGAATAACTTTCTGGATCAGCTTAATTCCAGTCTTCTGGAAAAAAACATTGTAGTAATCGGCGGAGATGTCGACGGCGATATGGTAATGCAGATGCGGGAAGCTTTTCTCCGTTTGACTGCAAAAGGGAGTCCGCCGGTAAACATCCACATTACCAGTCCGGGAGGAGGCGTTGATGTCGGGCTGGATGTCTGCGATATTATCCGGTCTTATGCCGGGGAAACAACGGGAATCGTATTTGGATATGCAAACTCCATGGCTGCGGTTATCCTGCAGGTTTGCACCAAAAGGGTCGCAATGAAACATGCGCACATTCTGGTGCACCATATTTCCAAAAGGCAGATAAGTTTGGACGTTCTGCGGAGCAGGAAGAAAACTGAGCAAATGAAGGAGGATCTCGAAAAAAGCCAGAAAATGATTTACAAAATTCTGATGCAGAAAACCGGACAGACTTTGACGAAAATCAAGGCGGCTTGCGCGAGGGATTTGCCCATGGATGCGCGTGAGGCGCTGCTTTTCGGACTGATCGATGAAATCTGGTGAAACCTTTCAGGATTTTGTTCCGCCGCACTCGGATGAGGGCGGCTTTTTTTATGCTTGATTTTTGGGCAAAAAACAGGCAAAATATACAAATTAAGTGTATTAATATATGCTTTCGATAACAATTTTAATCGGCGGAATCTTGTTTGTCGCCCTGGTTGTTGGCGGATTGATTTGGGCGGTAAAAGAGGATTCAAAAGACAGCAAAAAATAATGGAGAATATCAGAAATTTTTGTATTATTTCGCATATCGATCACGGGAAGTCTACGCTGGCTGACCGGCTTTTGGAGCTCACAAAGACGATTGATCCGAAAAAAATGACTCCGCAGTTTTTGGATTCCATGGACTTGGAAAGAGAAAAAGGAATCACAATAAAACTGAAACCCGTGCGCATGAATTACAATTTTCAGGGCAAAGATTATATTTTAAATTTGGTTGATACCCCCGGGCACGTGGATTTTTCTTATGAGGTTTCCAGGTCTTTGGCGGCTGTCGAAGGCGCTGTTTTGTTAATTGATGCAACACAGGGAATTCAGGCGCAGACTCTCGCAAATCTTGAATTAGCAAAAAAACAGAATCTGGCAATTATTCCTGTTGTAAATAAAATCGATTCTCCGCAAGCGAAAGTTGAGGAGGCAGTTGAAGAAATGTCTAATTTATTAAATGTAATGCCGGATGAAATTTTACAAATTTCTGCAAAGAACGGAACAAACGTTGAACAAGTCTTGCACGCTGTAATTGAAAAAGTGCCTGCTCCGAAACATGAAGAAAATAAAAATGATTTTCGTGCGTTGATTTTTGACTCTGAATTTGATTCGTTTAAAGGAGTGATTGCATTCGTCCGCGTAATCGACGGGGAAATAAACGACAGGGAAAAAATTGAATTGTTTGCTGCAAAGACTCCGGCCGAGGTAAAAGAAATCGGATATTTAAATCCCACATTTTCTGCAAAGCAAAAACTGTCAAAAGGGGAAATCGGATATATCGCAACCGGAATAAAAGAGCCCGGAAAAGTGCGGGCGGGAGACACAATTATAAAATGGCATGGGCCGAATGTTAAAACGCAAATTGAACCGTTGCCTGGATATCAGGAGCCAAGACCTATGGTTTTTGCCAGCTTGTATCCTGAAAATCCGGATGATTTTGATTTGCTGAAAGTTGCTTTATCAAAATTAAAATTAAACGATCCGGCTTTGGTGTTTGAACCGGAAATGAAGGAAGCATTGGGCAGAGGATTTAATTGCGGATTTTTGGGAACACTGCATATTGAAATTGTTTCTGAAAGATTGGAAAGGGAATTCGGTTTGGATTTGGTAATTTCCACTCCGTCTGTTGTTTATAAAATTTTTGACCAGAAAGATGTTGAAACGCCGATTTACTCTGCAGCCGACTGGCCGGAACAATCATCAATAAGAAGAACCGAGGAGCCATGGGTTTCTCTGGAAGTAATTGCACCGTCATCGCACATGGGAAAGCTGATGGAAATTTTAAAAGATTTGAGAGGCAATTATGTTGAAACAAATTATCTTACTCCCGAAAGGGCGATTATAATTTTTGAAACTCCTTTGAGGGGAATAATCGCAAATCTTTATGACAAAATAAAAACAGCGAGCCAGGGATATGCATCGATGAATTATAAAATGCTGGGATTCAGGCCGGGCAAACTGGTGAAAATGGAAATATGGATTGCCGGCCACAAGGAGGAAGCGTTTTCAAGGATTGTTGCAGAAGACGAAGCATATCAGGAGGGAAAGAAAATTGTTGAAAAATTAAAAGATGTTTTGCCGGCCGAACAATTTTCTGTTGCTTTGCAGGCAATAATCGGCGGAAAGGTTATTGCCAGAGAAACAATCAAGGCAAGGAGGAAAGACGTTACAGGATATTTATATGGAGGAGATGTTACAAGAAAAAGGAAGCTTTTGGAAAAACAAAAAAGGGGAAAGAAATTGATGAAGCAAAAAGGAAGTGTGAATATCCCTTCAAAGGCATTTTTGGAGATTTTTAGGACATAATTTAAATTCAAAATAGCAAAATTGCCCCTTTTAGAAAGGGGCTTTTGTTTTCCACAGGGTTGGCGACCATTTACTTTCCAAAAAATGCTATAATATATGAATTTATTCATAATATTCATATTTTCTACTATATATGAAGTTTAAGCTATTCATCACCATTGGTTTGGCAGTTGTTTTGTTGTGTTCTGCACTGGGTGCAAGCGCCATGACAGATGCCGAACGACAGGCATTTATTGCGCAATTGCAGGCGCAAATAGTGCAATTACAGCAACAGCTTACTCAGTTGTTGGCACAGCCAACGCAGGTTTCTGCGACACCTCAGACAACAACGACGGCCGATGATTCCTGGTGTTACACGTTCAGATACAATCTTGGCACGACAAACACGGGTTTTGGTGTAACAAACCTAAAAATTGCTCTGCAAAGGGAGGGATTCAGCACGGCCGGAGATGAACAGGGCGTTTATGGCACCGCAACGATAGCAGCAGTAAAGGCATTCCAGGAAAAATATTCTTCTGAAATTCTGAGGCCATATGGATTAACCGTGGGAACAGGATATTTTGGAACTTCATCAAGGACAAAAATGAATACGCTGTACGCTTGTGCAGATGATCCGATAGCCCCTGTTATTACAGACGGCACATGCGGATGGGAATGCGGAGTGTGGAGCGCTTGCGCGGGCGGACAGCAGACGAGAACCTGCACAAAGATCAGAGACTGTGCAACGGGAGCTACACCAAGTCCTGCAACTCAGCAATCATGCAGGCCTGCTGAACAAAACTGCACTCCATACTGGACATGCCAGGCATGGAGCACTTGTGTCGGCGGATCACAGACACGTCTTTGCTACGACTCACAGATGTGCGGAACAACATCAGGAAAACCTGTTACAGAAAGAAGTTGCGAGGCTCCGAGATCTTGTTCTCCAAGCTGGACATGCGGAGCGTGGAGTGCTTGCAACACAAACGGATTGCAAACAAGAACTTGTACTGACTCAAACGGATGCGGAACGACTTTGGGCAAGCCGGCAGTTTCACAGGCGTGCGGATCAACAACTCCAAATAATGAAATTGTTATCTCAAATTGCAATTGGGATTGCGGAGCATGGAGCGCTTGCGCGAGCGGAAGGCAGACAAGAACATGCGTAGCTTCTATGCCAGCTTATACTTCTGGAGGGCAGGTAAATTGGTTAACAGACGGTAATTGCTATGATGAAACAGGCCATCTTATAAGGGCTGTTGTTACAAGAGAATGCGGGGCGTCGTGCACTTCAAAATGGATGTGTTCGCAGTGGGGTGTATGTTCTGGAAACTATGGAAACGAATCAAAGAGCAGAGTTTGTATGGACTTGAACGGATGTGATACTCCTACAAATCCGCCCGCAACTACAACAAGAGAGGGATGCACATATAACTGTGCGCCGAACTGGCAGTGCACAGGGTGGTCATCATGCAATGGCGGACAACAAACAAGAATTTGTACGGATTTAAATAATTGTGGAGGAACACAGCAAAGGCCTGAAACAACGCAGTCATGTTCAACATCATGCACTCCAAGCTGGCAGTGTTCGGGATGGGGAACATGCGGAAATATCGATACAACGGCAACAAGTTCGTTTCAGGGCATCGGCACTCAATCAAGAGTTTGTTATGATTCAAGCAATTGCGGAATTACTACTAACAAGCCGCACACTTTGCAGAGTTGCACCGCAAGCTGTACGCCTGTATGGGTCTGTTCGAATTGGAGCACTTGCACATATGGATCACAAAGCAGAAGCTGTACCGACACATCACATTGTTCAGATGCGAGAGCAGGATATTTCTTGTCAAAACCCGCGACATCACGATCATGCGGAGGATCTGTTGTGGTTGATCCCGTCTGCACTCCAAACTGGCAGTGCGGAATATGGGGAAATTGCATAAATAATCAGCAAACGAGAACATGCACTGATGCAAGCGGATGCGGAGTTTCAACGGGCGCTCCGTCGTTAACCAGGTCTTGCACAGCATGCGTTCCTGATTGGAGATGCGGAGACTGGACACAATGCATAAACGGAAGGCGGTCAAGAATCTGCACTGACGCAAATAGTTGCAATACAACAGAGGGCAGGCCAGCGACTGATGATCTTTCCTGCGCATCATGCACACCCAATTGGGTTTGTACAAATTGGTCTTCCTGTGTTTACGGACAGCAGACAAGAACATGCACGGACTCAAATCATTGCGGATATAACACGGGCAAACCTGCAGAAGCGCAGGGATGCGCTTTGTCATGCACTCCAAACTGGCAGTGCACAGGATGGACTTCCTGCAGCAATAATCAGCAAACGAGAACATGCACTGATGCAAGCGGATGCGGAACGACTTTTGGGAAACCGATTGAGAGTCAATCATGCTCAACAACAAGCTGTGTTCCTACATGGCAATGTACGAATTGGTCTGCCTGTTCGAGCGGCGCAGAAAGAAGAACGTGTACAGATATCAATCATTGCGGAGGAACAGAAAACAAACCGTCTGAAGTTCGTACGTGCACGGCAGCTGGAACTTGCAGCAGAGACTGGAGATGCAGTTTGTGGAGTCCTTGCATAAACAATCAGCAGACAAGAACTTGCACACCAAATAATTATTGTCCTCCGCTAAGTATCATTACAGATCCGACCTCGCCTAACACCACACAGTCTTGTTCGGTAAACTGCAATCCTTTGTGGCAATGCAGTGCATGGTCAGGGTGTTCCTCTAGCAATCAGCAGACAAGAACATGCACAGATTATTATCACTGCGGAGTTGATACTTCGATCCCTCCGCTGGTGCAATCATGCTGCACTCCAAACTGGCAGTGCACAGGGTGGGGAACTTGTATTAACGGAAACCAGACAAGAACATGCACGGATTTGAGCGGATGCCCGAATGCAACAAGGCCGGCAACAACTCAAACCTGCGGATCCACCTGTATTCCAAACTGGCAGTGCGGAGCGTGGAATAATTGTTTCGCAAATCAGCAGACAAGAACTTGCACAGACACAAATAATTGCGGTGTTACAACAAACAGGCCGGCATTGTCGCAGTCGTGCACGGTTTCACAAAACTGCACTCCAAATTGGAATTGCGGAGCATGGACAACATGTTCAAATTACAGCCAGACGAGAATCTGCAACGATTCAAACAACTGCGGAATAACAGAAAACAGGCCTATTACAACACAGTCCTGCACAAACAGCTGTACTCCAAATTGGCTTTGTGGAGCTTGGAGTTCCTGTGTAAACACAATACAAACGAGATCGTGCCAGGATTATAACGGATGTGGGATAATTACAGGAACTATGATGGGAAATGGAACGCGCGCGGTAGTTCCTGCAGACAGGCAAAGCTGTACGACAGGCCAGGGTCTTCCGACAGCGGACATAAAAGCAAACGGATCTGACGGAGCTGTAACATTTTTATCTACCGGCACAGGAAACACAGTTTCTTTGAATCTTGCGTGGACTTCGGCAAATGCGCTTTCCTGTCAGGCTTCGTTTGAAACAATTTCGGGAGTGACATATTCGCACTCGCTTTGGAACGGAAGTGTGCCATTAACCGGCACAAGAGAAATTTCGGGAATTGCTGTACCAAAAGAAACAGAAACTCTTGTTTTCAAAATTGTATGCACCGGAAATGCCGGAATTGCAACTGATACTGTGAAAATAATAGTTTTGCCCGTGATGAATTTGAACGGATTTGCCTGTCCTACAACTTATGGCACATTCAGCTGGCAGGCAAATGATTTGTCGAGGGTCCCCGGAACTGTTGATATGTATCCGAACGGTTACACTGGTACAGGACTCTATATGCCGGTCTACGTAGGAATTATCACAGTTAATGATGCGTCTTCATTGGGAACTGTAACGCGCGGAAACGTTATCACACAGTCACTGCAAAGCGGAGGAACTTTTGGAAGGGGATCGACAACATTCTCGCATGAACAGTGTGCCAGCGCGGACGGACCGCAGGGTGTGGCCGGAATGAATCCGGATAAATATCTGGTTGCCGCAGTAAGCGTTCCGCAAAAAGATGCCAGCGGAAACGAAACCAGCCAGATGGTGGTAATTTCCTCGAGAAGACTTTATTAAGGCGGGATAATAAAGCTCCGGCAAGTGCCGGAGCTTTTTAATTATTCATGCACGTTACTAAAACGGCTCAATAAAAGTTTGAGTCGTTTATTTTTGTACAAAAAAAGAAATTTTTTTTAATTGCGTAGTACAAGCATAAAGGTCGATTCATTAAAAATTCATTAAGGAAAATCATTAACGGTTTGATGTCTAAAAAGTTAGCGATTTTATCTTCAGTTGTCCTTGCTGCAACAGTTTTGGCAGTGGGTTCGGTTTCCGCAGCTACAATTTCTGTAGGAAATGATACTTCTGCAAGAACAGGCTTGGATACAGCGCAGAATTTTACAATCATCGACAAAAACAATCCGGCGACAGCGGATGGAAATTTGACTCAGTTCAAATACTACGCTTCGAATACAAGCCCATTCCGGTTTGTTCTCGTTGATGGCTCCAGCGTTGTAAGATGGGTATCGTCCCAGATTACACCGCAGACAACAGGAGTTAACACATATGTTCCTTCCAGCCCGATCCAGGTTCAGGCAGGATGGAATGTTGGTTTGTATTTCGTGTCGCAAGGAACAATTCCATTTGAGCTTTCCGGCCAGCCCGCTTATTACACAAGCGCAAATTCCGGAGTGCCATCGGTAAATTCAACTCTCAACTTTGCGGGAAACGGCGCAAGAAAATATTCTTTCGTCGCAACCGGCGAAACACCTTCAACACAGAAGCCTGCAAAATTCTATGTTGGAAACAGCGCAACGCAAAGGACACAGGTTGATAACTACTCAAACTTTACAATTATCGATTCAAACAATCCTGCAACGGATTCGGGAAAGCTGACAAAATTCAAATATTATGCAGCAAATACCAATTCATTCAGATTTTTGGTTGTTGATACAGATAATATTGTAAAGTGGATTTCTCCAAAAATTACACCTCGCTCAACAGGAGCAAACACTTATATACCGGCAACTCCGGTAAAAGTGAAAAAGGATTGGAGAGTTGGAATGTACTTTGCTTCAACAGGAACAATTCCTTTCGAACAAACAGGTCAGCCGGCTTATTACACAAATAATAACAACGGCAAACCATCTGTCGGTTCAAAATTAAATTTTGCCGGAAACAGCAACAGAATATATTCATTCGTTGCTACCGGAGAAAAAGACAGAAATGGACGGAATAACGGAAACAGCTGCGATAGAAACAGAAATGAAAACAGAAACGGATACGGGTATGGAAATGGAAACTGCGATAGGAATGAAAACAGAAACGGTTATGGAAACGGAAACGGTCATGGAAACGAAAACTGTGGCAATTCCAATAATGTTCCAAAGTGGCGGTTTAATTACTTTCCATTCTGGAACTGGAACGCAATGCACCAGCAGCAGCAAAACCAGAATTGCGATCAGTAATTGTAAAAGCTTAGCATTTTGTCTTTTAAACAGCCCCGGTTCTCACAAACCGCGGGCTGTTTTTTTACTTGCCTTTAAGTATTTTTTATGTTAAAGTTACCATATCCAAAAGAAAAAAAATTTGGATTATCGCGCCTTGGAGGAGTAGTACCTCGACAGTCTCATAAGCTGTAGGCCCCCGTGCAATTCGGGGAGGCGCAACATAAAATCTGCCGGGGTAGCTCAGTTGGTAAGAGCGTCGCACTCATAACGCGAAGGTCGAGAGTTCGATTCTCTCCCTCGGCACCATGCGGGCATAGTCCAGCCTGGTTTAAGACGCCTCCCTGTCACGGAGGAGATCGGGGGTTCAAATCCCCCTGCCCGCGCAACGTAAGAAATTGCAAGCAATTTCAACGTTGCTGAGGCGTTTAATTTCTAAGAGAAATTATTACGCCTCGCCAACGATAAGATGTAGCTGAAACGTTCCCCGCTTGCGGGACTACGTCTCGCCATGAATTAAATACAGAGCCCCGAAGGGGGCTTTTGTATTTCTACTATGGGATTTGAAGGCCGGAGCAAAGCTCGAGTTTGAGCGAAGCGAAAGGCGAGAGCTGTGAGGCCTGGTCCGGAGGCAATTTCCGTTAGGAAATTGACCGAAGGAAAATCTCCCTGCCCGCGCAAAAATACAAAAAACCGCCTTTTAATAGGGGCGGTTTTTTGGTAAGGTAATAATATATCGTTCACAAATTATGGAGGAAAATAAAATAAAAAAAATTGTAAAAGACGCTTATAAAGAAATAGCAACTTCTGGCTGCGGCTGCAGCTGTGGCTGCAATAGCGCCAAAAATATCTCAAAGAGCATCGGATATTCAGATGAGGAATTAAAAATAGTGGGCGAGGCGAATTTAGGATTGGGGTGCGGCAATCCTTTGGCTTTTGGAAGAATAAAAGAGGGCGATGTGGTTTTGGATCTGGGCTCCGGAGCCGGGATCGATGCCATTCTAGCTGCAAAAAAAGTTGGCGGAAAAGGAAAAGTTATCGGAGTTGACATGACAAAGGAAATGATTGAGAAGGCAAAAGAAAATGCCAAAAAGCAAGGAGTTGATAATGCGGACTTTTTGCTGGGGGAAATTGAAAATTTGCCATTGGAAGATAATTCCGTAGATACAATTATTACAAACTGTGTTATAAATCTAACTCCAGATAAAGCAAAAACATTCAGCGAAGCATACAGGGTTTTAAAACCCGGAGGAAAAATTTACCTCTCAGACATTGTTTTACTAAAAGAGCTGACTGAAGAGCAGAGGAACGACAAGGAATTGATTTCGGGTTGCGTAGCGGGAGCCTTATTGAGAGATGATTATTTAAAGAAGATAAAAGGGGCTGGGTTTAGTGTGAAAGTGCTTTACGAGAATACCGGCATAAGCAAACAGCAGTATAACGGAATGCCGCTTGAGAGCATAATGGTTGAATTAACTAAATAAGACACAAGTTATACATTTCTGCTTTCATTATTTGCTAGTCAATTATTCTGAAAGCATCAGCAGGCTGAGACGTTTCCAACTTGCGGGACTGGGGGAGCCTTTTTATGATTTTGGGAGCCTCTTCTGTCGGCGCAAAATTTTTAGGCAGAGTTATAAATTATACTGAAGATAAAACAATTACAGTTGCTACAGGTTACATCACCTTTCTGATGGGGCTGGCCACTGTTGTTGCTCACAATGTTTGGGTTGCTGGGATCGGCTTTTAGTTATAAAAAACGGCTCAACCTGCGTTGAGCCGTTTTGTTTTTACCAAAACAATCAATAATTGTAAGGATATCTGTAATTTGTGCCGAAATTCGCGCCATTAAAATTCTGACCATAAGCAGAGCCATAGCCTGCGCTGTAACCAGCGCCGTTGTAGTCTGTGCCAAAATTTTCGCCGTAACTCGCATATTCACCGTGGTTTGTTTGGTAGAAGTTATTTCCGTTAAAGGAGTAATTATTATTAAACTGGCCGGGGTACGCGCGCGCTATATAATCTAAAAATGTGTAGTAATTGTAATAATTCGGATTTGGATAATTGGGCATCGGTTCTCCCGTGAAAGAGTTGATCTCAAAATCAGGCTGTTGGAAATAGTAACCGTTTGGATAATATCCTGCGTTGACTTCCGTTGCCGGAGCCAGCGCCAACGCCGAAGCCAAAAAGCCAAAAATAAAAATCGTTTTGGCAATTAAATTTTGTTTCTGCATGCATTTGTACTTTTTAGTTTTCTCGACCTTTATAAAAAGGTATACGTAAATATGTGCAAAGCAGCACAATAGCTTTAATATATTTTTAATTTATGCAATTATTAGTGAATAATTAATATGGAAAACAAAGCAAGGGTGGTCTCTGAATACAAGGGCGCCTATAAGGTAAAAAATGAAAATGGCGAGTTTTTGGCGAAGGTAACCGGAAAGCAGATTTTTAATGCTGCATCAAGGGAGGACTTTCCTGCGGTGGGTGATTGGGTGGTAATAGACGAACTTCCAGAAAATAATGCAGTTATAAGAGAAATCCTGACCAGAAAAACCATAATTAAGAAAAAGTACAGCAGCGGAAGAAATGATGTCCAGATTGTTGCAACAAATGTTGATGTTGCTTTTGTTGTGGAATCTGTCGGCAGAGATTATAACTTAAACAGATTTGAAAGATATTTTTCAATTGCTCGCGCCGGAGGAATAAAACCTGCGATTATTATTAATAAAATTGATTTAATATCCGCTGAAGAGCTGGAGAACAAATTAACCGAAATTAAGGAAAGATTTCCCGATACAGATGTTATTTGCTCGAGCACGCTGAAAGAGAGCGGACTTGCAGAATTGAAAAAGTATATTGAAAACGGCAAAACCTACTGTTTTCTTGGATCCTCCGGCGTCGGAAAATCTTCACTCATAAATATGTTGCTTGGCAGGGATTTTATTAAAACAGATGAAATCAGCTCATATTCAGAAAGAGGAAAGCACATAACAACAAGAAGACAGATGTATTTTTTGGAAAATGGAGGAATTGTTATTGATAATCCCGGAATGCGGGAAGTTGGGATGGCAGATACAATTGAGGGGATAGACGATTTGTTTGACGAGATTATAAAGCTTTCAGAAAACTGCAAATTTAAGGACTGTACGCACACGCACGAAAGCAGATGCGAAGTTTTAAGCGCGGTTAACTCCGGAAAAATCGACAAGGAAAAATTTGAAAACTATTTGAGACTGAAAAAAGAATCAGATTATTACGAGATGTCTGAAATAGAAAAAAAAGAGAAAGACCGCAGTTTCGGAAAGTTTTTAAAAAATGCCAAAAAAGAATTCAAAAAATACAAATAACTTTATGCCAGAAAACTGAAATTTAATTTTGAATTTGCGTATTAGTTAGATAGTTCCTTTGAAAAAGAAATCTCTTTAGAAAACGGAGGCATATCATGCTACGTTTTGCGAATCTTGCGCTGGCGTTTGTTTTGTCTCTTGCTGTCGGTTTTGCAGACGGCAAGGAAGAAAAATCCAAAAAAGAAAAAGAGACAGAGAGGGTCATGAAAAAAGTGGCAGAAAAAGCGCTTGAACAGGGAGTAGAAGGTACTGCCTCAAAAGAAGTAAAAAAAGCACACGAAAAGCTTGAGAGCAGAAAAGCAGAAGCTCGCGAGGCGAAAAAAGACGCAAAAAACGCCGAAGGCAGGGCAAAATCCGCTGAAGCAAAACAGAAATCTGCCGAACGCGATCTGAGGACAAAATCACGCAAGGCGGAATCTGCCAAAGCAAAGTATGAAAAAATGCAGGCGGCGAAGGCTAACGGGGAAAAGGTTTCCAAAAAGTCTCTTGATAAAGCAACTAAAGACCTTGCAAATGCACAAGCCCAACAGAAAGCTGCTGAATCTGCGCTTCGTAAGGCGGCAGATAAAACAGCCAGGTCCCAATCAAAGGTGAAAACCGCAAGAGAAGTGGCTGAGAAAGCCGTAAAAGAAGTCGCAAAGTATGCAGGAAAACTTGAAGCAAAGGTTTTCATTGAAGCTGCGCTTAAAATCGGCATGAAAGTCAGCGTTATTGCAGACATACTCGGAGATGCCGAAACCACAGGCAAAGAAGCAGATCTCGAGACGTATGCAAAAAACCATCCCGAAGAAATGGAAAAGATTATGAAAGCATATGAAAAAGGCCTCAAGGAAAAAGAAAAACGGGAGAGAGAAGAAAGAGAAAGGTCCGCCAATTCTTCCGGAAAGACAGAAAGAAGGGAGACTACGTACCGTGACGTGAATCCGGCTTCTGATACAAGGCTGGGGCCAGACCGTGCAAAAATGGACAAGGGGAATTCACAGGATAACGACAGCGGCTTCGGCGTGGATGCCAGAGGCTGGACGGAGTCTTGAAATCCAGAGTCATGCTCTGCAACACGAAGTTGCAGAGCATTTTATTTATCGCCATAGAGGCGATTTTTTGTTAAAATTAGGAAATGGCAAAGAAAAATCAGAAAAAACAGAAGAGCAAAAAAAAGCTAAAGAAATTTAATTTATTTAAATCTGTTTTTTCATGGATTTTGTCTGTTTGTTTTTTTGCACTGCTCTTTGTGTTTTTCTGGAAAGCAGGTTCAATTCCTCAGCATCAGATCAGCATATCCAGCGATAATTTTGAGCAGGGAGATACGATTGTTTTGAAAGTAAGCGGGAAATATCCGTGGGTGAACGGTTTATATAATGAAGAAAGCATTCCGTTCTTTCGCAAAGGAGAAAGTTCGGACTGGTCTGCAATTTTAGGAATAGATATAAATGAGAAACCCGGCCTCAATAAAATTTTTATTGATGCGTACGGCGAAAAATTGGAAAAAGAAGTTGTTATAAATGAAAAAGAATTTCCGTCAAAACAAATGGCTCTTTCCAAACAACTGGATGAGAAAGGATATACGAAGGAAAAAATAATCGAGAACGTTGTTAATACTGATAATCCCGCCTTAAATGAAGTTCTTACAAAGTTCACTCCCGAGGCATATTTTGATGGTTCGTTTGCTTACCCGCTTGATAATATTAAAAAAGCTGGTTTTGGATTTGGAGATTTTATCAGAAGCGGCACTGATTTTTTAAGGCATTTCGGAGTTGATTTGAAGGCGTCAGACGAGACCAGAGTTTACGCTATCAATGACGGAAAAGTTGTTCTTGTAAAAAACCTTTCAAATTACGGCAAAACAATTGTAATAGACCACGGAGTGGGGATTTATTCGTTATATTTGCATTTAAGTTCATTTGATGTTTCTTTAAACCAGCAAGTCAAAAAGAAGCAGCAAATAGCCCTTTCTGGAAGCACCGGCTACTCAACGGGTCCTCATCTGCATTTTTCAATCCGCGACAACAAAGCTAGAGTTGATCCCGTTTTGTTTATTGAGAGAACAAAAGACATGGATTACGGGCTGAATTTTGCGAATATCTCAAAAGCTTTTTTAAACGTATTCAGATGAAATTCAAAAGTTTAAGTCAAAATGAGGTAAAACAAAGGCAGGCGAAATATGGGCGTAATTCTCTTCCTGAAGAGAAGGTGGCATCCGGATTTAGGATTTTTTTATCGCAGTTTGCTAATCCGCTTGTTTATATCTTGCTTGTGGCAGGGCTTATTTCCGTTTTCTCAAAAAAATATATAGACATTTTGCTTATTTTTTCTGTTGTTTTGGTAAATGCAGCAATGGGATTTTTTCAGGAATATAAAACACAAAAAACACTTTCTGCCTTGAAAAAACTTATCAAACCGGCGGCAAAGGTTCTTAGGGGAGGGAAAAAACAAAGTATCTCAGCTATTGATATTGTTCCGGGTGATGTTGTATTTTTGGGATCAGGAGACAGAGTGCCCGCCGACGGTAGAATATTGGAATCTGTTTCTTTCCTTGTGAACGAATCTGTTCTGACGGGTGAGAGTGAAGCGGTAAACAAGAAAAAAAATGATGAAGTGTTTATGGGAACTATTGTATTGTCGGGAAGGGCGATATTTGAGGTGACAAAAATCGGATTAAAAACTAAAGTGGGAGAGATCGCTCGTTCAGTTAAGGAAACAATCCAGCCGGAGACCACACTTCAGCTCCGGCTAAAAAAACTGACTCATTCGCTGATATCGATATCTCTTCTTTTATGCCTGTTAATCTTTTTCTTCGGTTTTTTTGTTGGGAGAGATTTTTGGCAGATGTTGGAGCTTTCAGCCGTTCTTTTGGTGGCTGTCATACCCGAGGCGCTTCTTATTGTTATTACCCTGATTCTTGTTTCAGCGATGCGGGACAGTTTAAAAAGAAATGCGCTGATAAGGAAAATTCTTGCAGTTGAAACGCTGGGATCCGTGACAACAATATGCATGGATAAAACCGGAACGCTGACTGAGGGCAAAATGAAGATTGCAGAAACGCATTTTATAAATGAAAGAAACAGTTTTTTAACAATGTGTTTGTGCAACGATATAAACGATACGGTGGAAATAGCGCTTTGGGAATATTTGAAAAAGCTGAAAGGATTTGATCAGCAATCCATTTATGATTCAAATGAGAGGGTTTTTGAAATTTCCTTTGCATCAGAGCACAAATTTATGGCTACGGTAAATTCTGAAAATAATAACGACGGACGATATGTTTTATATGTTAAGGGTGCACCAGAGATAATTTTATCTATGTGTAAAATTTCTGCAGCGGAGAAGAATATAGCAGAGAAAAAAATAAATGAATGGGCGGAGAAGGGGTTAAAAGTTCTCGGACTTGCCTCAAAAAAAATATCAAAAAAAGATATTGAAAAAATTTCTGCAAAAGAAATTTCGGGGCTTGCCTGGAACGGGATGCTTGGAATATGGGATCCTCCCAGAAAGGAAGTAAAAGAAACTCTTGCGATAGCTCAAAGGTCAGGATTAAGTCTAAAGGTTGTAACTGGAGATTTTTATAAAACTGCGGAGAAGGTTCTGGCACATCTGGGAATGGAGCTTTCCCCGAATGAAATTTTGGAAGGACGGAAATTAAATGATATGTCGGACGGACAATTAAAAAAGATCGTGGATAAAATTGTGCTGTTTGCCCGCGTGACGCCGAACCAAAAGTTAAGAATAGTGAATGCGCTACAGGAGAAAGGCGAGATCGTTGCCATGACGGGAGATGGAGTGAATGATGCGCCGGCTCTTAAAAAATCAAACATCGGTATCGTTGTTGGCGAAGCATCTGAGGTGGCAAAAGAGACTGCCGATATGATTCTTTTGGACAGTAACTTCAAAACAATAGTTTCCGCTGTTGAGGTTGGCCGTTTGGTCTTTGAAAATATTAAAAAAATTATTTTATTTATATTATCCAATTCTTTTGCCGAGGTGGTTGTTATTCTGGGGGCATTGCTTATGGGATGGCCTTTCCCGCTTTCTGCGGTACAGATTCTTTGGCTCCATTTATTATGCGATGGTCCCGAGGATTTTATTTTGGGATTTGAGCCGAAGGAAAAGGAAACAATGCTTGAAGGCCCAAAAAGAATGAACGAACCCATCCTGGACAAGCTTGGTATTTTTTTGATTTTTGTAATATCCATTCTGTCGGGTCTTATTTCTTTGGGTTTTTTCTGGTATTTCGGATTATATAAAGGGGACCTCATTCTTGGACAGACGATGTCATTTATGTCTTTGGCATTCAGCTCTGTTACCTATATTTTCTCCTGCCGGACACTAAGAAAACCTTTTTGGAAGTACGAAAACTTCTGGTCAAATAAGTGGCTTTTTGCTGTTGTGCTTTTTAGTTTGTCTTTGGCAGTTGTAATTACTTACTGGCCAGTCACACAAAACATTCTTGATATTACGCCATTGAGCGTCCTTCACTGGAGTCTTCTGATCGCTAAGGCAGTTTTATTGGTGGGAATAATTGAAACGGCAAAATATTTTTATCGAAATGGAAAAATAAAAATAGAAACAAACAAAAACAAAGTGATATCTGGTATCGAAGGAAAACCTGTTTGGAATTAAGAAAGCTTTTATTTTTTCTTTTTTATGCTAACATTGAAAAAGATTGCCTAGCTGGCAATCTTTTATCTTTATTTATGAAAATCAATTTTTTAAATTTTATTCTGGTCTCTGTATTATTTGTTGGTTCTTTTTGCTTTGCCTCCGGTTCTGCTGTTTCAAGCCAGCACGAAATTACATCGACTCTTCTCTGGATAGTGATAATACTAATTTCCGCGAAAATATCCAGCTTGATTGAAAGATTTGGCCAGCCGGCGGTTCTGGGCGAACTTATTACCGGTGTACTGTTAGGAAATGTCGCACTTTTGGGAATAAGTTTTCTTGAGCCGATGAAAAACAGCCAACTTCTCGCTTTTTTATCGGAACTTGGGGTAATCATACTGTTGTTCCAGGTAGGGCTTGAATCAAATATTTCCCAGATGAGGAAAGTGGGCTTTCGGGCTTTATTGGTTGCTGTTGTGGGGGTTGTTTGTCCTTTTGTTTTGGGGGCTTATTTAGTCGGACCCTGGCTGTTTCCTGGCCTGGCGGCAAACGCATATTTATTTTTAGGTGCGGCTTTAACAGCAACATCTGTCGGGATTACTGCAAGAGTATTTAAGGATTTAAATACTCTGAAAACATCCGAAGCACAGATTGTTTTGGGAGCAGCGGTGATTGATGATGTAATTGGGCTTGTTATTCTTGCTGTGGTTTCCGCTATTGCGACAGTCGGAGCTGTCAGTCTGGCGGGGGTCGTTGCGATTCTTTTCAAGGCAATTGCATTTCTTACAGGTTCTGTATTTTTTGGGCACCTTCTTGCTCCTATGCTTGGAAAAGTTCTTTCAAAAATTCACACCGGTATTGGGATGAAATTTGCACTTGCTCTTTCATTTGCATTAATTTTCTCATTCCTAGCGGGAGAAATGGGGCTGGCTCCGATCGTCGGAGCATTTGCAGCTGGCCTTGTGTTGGATCCAGTTCATTTTAAATATTTTAAAAAACCAAAAATTTCCGAGGAGCTCGAAAAAGTTAGAAATATTCCCGGAAGGATGGAGATACAAAAAATCGCAAGTTTATACACAGAGAAGCATGTAGAGGATTTAATCGAACCCCTGGCTCACTTTCTTGTTCCGGTTTTCTTTGTTATGACCGGAATGAACGTTCAAATACAAACACTTTTCAATCCAAAAGTTCTTCTCGTTTCATTAGGAATTCTTGTTGTTGCTATTGCAGGCAAATATGTCTCTGGGTGCTTCGCAGGAAAAGTTAACAGAAATATAGTTGGCTTCGGGATGGTTCCGAGAGGGGAGGTGGGCCTGATTTTTGCTTCAATTGGGAGCGGCCTTGGAGTTATAAACCACGAAATTTTTTCGGTGATTGTAATCATGGTAATTTTTACAACTCTTTTTACTCCTCCGATTTTGACATATCTTATAAAAAAGGAACGCTCCTAGTCTTGTGCAGCTTCCATTTCCCGGCAGGACGCAGCACATTCTCTGCAAATTTTTGCACACTCTTTCATCTGGGCATCTTCTTTGCCGATAGCGTCACAGCTTTCTGCGCATTTGTCACACACCTCTGCGCATTCTTCGCAGAATTCGGCAGAATTGGGCGACATCCGAAGCATCAGGTTTTGCGAAATCTTGCATGCTTCCGCGCAATCCATGAGAACACCTATGTGTTCTGAACTGGCGTGTTCACCCCCCATTTTTAAGCAATGGGCAATTGTTTTGATGCATTCTTCATAGCACTTTGAACAATCTTCTATGCATTTTTTTGTTGTTTTGTCGTATTCCATATAAATTATACAAAAAATAGCCAGTTCATCTTTGCAGGCTATTGACAGACGGTTTTGGATATAATATCATTCAAATATACATTTGAATGTATGAAAAAGACACTATTGCCGGAAAAAACAAGCAGGCTCGCAAAGTTTTTGCGGGTTGCGGGAGACGAAAACAGAATCAGAATCATGTGTCTGCTTTTTAAACGTAAAAAAATTTGCGTGTCAGACATAGCTGAGGAGCTTTCAATAAGTGTGGCAATATCGTCACATCATCTGCAGGAATTGTTGAAGGCAGGTATTGTTCTCAGCGAAAGAAACGGAAAAGAAATATGTTACTTTCTTGCAAAGTCTGCGCTTGTGTCTGATTTCAAAAAATTTATTTGTAAATATAAATAAAACAAAAATAGATATGGTTACAATATATTCAACACCAACATGCCCTTATTGCGTAATGGCAAAAGATTATTTTAATCAAAATAGCATTCCTTATAAGGATATAAACGTTGCCGAGGATCACAACGGTGCGAGGGAAATGATTGAAAAGAGCGGACAAATGGGTGTCCCCGTAATTGAAATAAACGGCAAGATTATTGTAGGATTCAATCCCGGAGAGATAAAAAAGCACTTGTAAAAAATTTTTCTTCTGTTTCGTATTAATGTATGGAAAACGAAACAGAAAAAACCGCGGAGGAGAGCCTTACAATAGAAAGGACTTTCAGTGCTCCGCGCGCTGAAGTTTGGAAAGCTTTTACCGATCCAAAACTTGTAAAGCAGTGGTGGGGGCCGAAAGGATTTACTTCGCCTTTCTGCAGTGTTGATTTGTATGTCGGAGGAAAATATCTTTTTTGCATGCGTTCACCCGACGGAAAAGACTATTGGAGCACGGGAGTATATACGGAAATAAATGAACCGGAAGTGATTGTATGTTCCGACAGCTTCTCTGACGAAAAAGGAAACATTGTGCCCGCGGCGCATTATGGAATGAACCCTGACTTTCCGCTCGAGATGATGCTTTATGTAAAACTGGAAGAAATGGACGGAAAAACAAAACTGACGTTAAAACATTCGGGACTGCCGGAGGGCAAAGACAGGGAAATGGCAAAACAGGGCTGGGAAGAGTCCTTGGATAAGCTTGAAAAAATATTTTCAGAAAAAAAATAAAACCGCACGGGTGCGGTTTTTTGCTGACTGGGAAATTTAAAAGATGTCCAAGTCGTCTGCGGGGACGTTGATAAACGTCTCGCGCCCGTCAAAAATGACGGGCACACAGCCGGGGAAAACGTCCTTGATTGCCGCTTCGCTTATCGTTACAAGGAATCGCTCCTTATAAATAGCGATGTCGCCTGCCCGATATCCTTTCGCCCAGGATTTACATAATTTGTTTGTTTCTGACATTTTATTATCCTTCGAGCTGAGTTGCCAATCGGATTGCAGTTCTTCTGATTGGTCTGCCCATCAGAATTGCGGTTTTTCCTACAAACAGGAAGGTCTTTTTTCTTATTTTTCCGTTGTTGCCCTCCCGGCCGTAAATTTCAAAATCGATATCTTCATTCTTGAAATAGCTTCTTGCGATGTATCTGACATCTTCGAGATCGCACGGCCAAAGATTGCGGATGCCATCCTCGCATTTTACACCGGTCATCGGCTCAATAAATTTCTGTGACAGATATTCTCCAATTACGTCATTGGAGTGGCTGTCCTTGGGTTCAACAAACCATTGATAATTTCTGCTTCTCATGGCTTTCCCCCTGAGTTTTTAAGGATCAAATTATATTCAAAATAATACATTTATAACACCTTGTCAACCCAAAAATGCACAATTTTTGGTGTTGCTTTTTGGTCTTTTTTAGGGTAAAATGGATAAATATAGAGGTATTCAAAGACTTAAAATGAACAATAATATTGTCATAAAAGACGAGAATGAAGCTGTGCTGATTTCGGAACTCGAAAAAAGGAGCGATATTAAAGCAGAAAGGATAAAAAGACTTCTTAATCTTCCAGATCTTACAAAAAAAGAAAACTCTCCTGTTAAGATAATTATTGACCAGATTATCAAACTGCCGTCGTTTAGCGATTTTGACATAGTTGATTTTCCCAGAATAGTCACGGTAGAGGAGAATTTCGACGTTCTTAACGCGGCCAAAGATCATCCGAGCAGAAAAGAAACAGACACATATTATCTGGACGAGAAAAACATTTTGAGGACGCAGACGACAGCAATGTGGCCTTTTTATCTTAGAAATGAGGATGTTCTTGAAAAGCTGAAGAATGAAGGCTGTGTAAAAGCTCTTTCCCATGGAATAGTTTTCAGAAAAGACGAAATTGACAGGCATCATTTCCCGGCATTCCACCAGATAGACGGCTTGTACATCTGCAAAAGAGACCAAAAATTAATAACACTGAAAGACCTGGAGGATATACAGGTTGAGATTGCAAAAAGCATTTTCGGCGAAGATGTCGAATATAAATTTTTAGTGGATTCTTTTCCGTTTACGGATCCTTCCGTAGAGCTTGATGTGATGTTTAATGGCGAGTGGATGGAAGTGACCGGAGCAGGATTGGTTCATTCGCAGGTCCTCAAGAATTTCGGATTGGATCCCGAAGTTTATAATGGATGGGCATTCGGATTTGGTGTAGACAGATTGGCAATGGTAAAAATGGAAATTCCAGATATCAGGATATTGTGGTCAGACGACCCGAGAATCACGAGCCAGTTTGAAGACATTAACAGCAAATATAAAGAGGTAAGCAAATATCCCGAAACTTCAAGGGACATATCTTTTATAATTGACAAGAATATAAACCTGAATAATTATTATGAAATTGTCAGAGATTTTGCTGATAACCTGATAGAAGAAGTTAAGCTTGTTGATGAATACGAAGATGAAAAAAAATTCGGCGCAGATAAAAAAAGCTATACGTTCAGAATAGTTTACCGCTCGCCGGAAAGAACTTTAACCAACGAGGAGATCAATAAAATACAGGATGATATTCGCGAAAAAACGAAGCAAGATCTAAATGCGGTTTTGCGCTAATTCAAAAGATAATTTCTATATAAAATGAAAATAAATATAAAAGAAATCGACGAGGAAAAGGCAGAGCCCGTTCGGCCATCTCAGGGCAAAAAAACGGTTTCCGCAAAGCCAAATCCAAAACCCAAGGCAGAAAGAAAAACTGCTGTTGTTAAGGCAAAACCGGAAAAAGTGAAAAAAGAAAAACCGGTGAAGGAAACAAAGGTTAATGCAGCTGAGGAGATAAAGCAAACTGTTTCTGAGCAGATTGCTGCGAAAAAGGGAAAGGCGCGCAAAGAAGGAGAATATACAGCAAAAGATATTTATGTTTTGAAGGGCTTGGAGCCCGTAAGAATGAGGCCGGGAATGTATATCGGAGGCACAGGGCTGGACGGATTGCATCATTTGATATGGGAAGTTCTGGACAATTGTCTTGATGAAGCAATGGCAGGGCACGCAAAAAACATCGAAGTTGTTTTGTTGCCAAACAACAGAGTAAAAATATCAGACGACGGAAGAGGAATTCCGGTTGAAAAACATCCCGATACGGGCAAATCGACTTTGGAAACTGTTTTAACAACCTTGCATGCGGGGGGAAAATTTGGCGGAGAAGCTTATAAAGTTTCGGGCGGTTTGCACGGAGTGGGTATTTCGGTTGTCTGCGCCCTTTCAACATTTATGCTTTCGGAAGTTCACAGAGATGGAGGAGTTTATCAGCAGGAATATTTTAGGGGTGCTCCAAAAACTTCTGTAAAAAAAGTCGGCGAAACAAAGAGAACCGGAACTACTCAGACATTCGAAGCCGATCCGCAAATATTTTCAGAAATAAAATATGATGCAAAAAGAATTTTAACTCATATCCGCCAGCAGGCATATCTCACGAAGGGAGTAAGAATAACCTTCAAAGACGAAAGAGAGAAGGGCAAAGAGACAAGTTATACATTTTATTTTGAAGGAGGCGTAAGTTCATATGTAAAATATTTGGTTTTGGGGAACACGCCAAGACATGACAACATTTTTTCGACAGCAATAGATAAAAATGGAATTTATGTTGAAGCGGCATTTCAGTACACGCAAGAAATGGAATGCACAGAACAGAGTTTCGCAAATAATATTTACACACCAGAAGGCGGAACACATATTTCCGGATTTAGAACAGCTTTAACAAGATGCCTAAATGATTATGCGAGAAGGGAGGGATTTTTAAAGGAGAAAGATGAAAACTTCACAGGAGACGATGTGCGGGAAGGATTGACCGCGGTGATTTCTGTTAAAATCAGAACGCCACAATTTGAAGGACAGACAAAAGCAAAACTTGGAAATCCTGAGGCAAAGAATGCGGTTGAGGCGGCAACATCAGAAGGGCTGTCAGATTATTTGGAAAGATATCCGCAAGATGCGAAGGGTATTATTGAAAATTGCATGCTTGCATCAAAAGCAAGGATTGCAGCAAAAGCTGCAAGGCAGACTGTTTTGAGAAAAGGAGCATTAGAGGGGCTGGCTTTACCGGGAAAATTAGCGGACTGCCTTTCAAGAAAACCCGAAGAATCAGAACTTTACATTGTTGAGGGAGATTCCGCCGGCGGTTCTTCAAAGCAGGCAAGGGACAGAAGGTTCCAGGCAATTCTGCCGTTAAGGGGAAAAATTTTAAATGTGGAAAGAGCCAGACTGGACAAAATGCTTTCATCAAAGGAAATCAAGGCATTGATTATTGCAATGGGAACGGGTATCGGAGAAGATTTTAATATTGAAAAATTAAGATACCACAGAATTGTAATCATGACAGATGCCGACGTTGACGGCGCTCACATAAGAACTCTTTTGCTGACATTTTTTTACAGGCATTTCAAGCAAATAGTGGAAAATGGGCACATATTTATTGCGCAGCCGCCCCTGTATAAAATACAGTCCGGAAAAACTGCCGAGTATGCATATTCAGACGATCAGAGAGATAAAATTGTAAAGCAAATTGGAAAAACATCTGTTTCTATACAGAGGTATAAGGGTCTTGGCGAAATGAATCCCGATCAGCTTTGGGAAACAACAATGAATCCGGAAAACAGAACATTGTTGCAGGTAGCAGTTGAGGAGGCGCACGAGGCCGATAAAACATTTGATATATTAATGGGGGAGGAAGTGGAACCAAGAAAGAAGTTTATTCAGACACACGCCAAAGCGGCAAAGAACATTGATGTGTAATAACATTCCGACCCCATTCAAGGAGGGTCGGAATGAAGTGGAGCCTGTCTGAGCAGGCACAGGGAAACGGCCCAGCAATTGCTGGGCCGTTTCATATTTGACAAAAAATAATTTTCCGTATATATTATAAACGTAGCTCTTTCTGGAAATTTAATTCTGAAAGGGAGTGCAGAAATGTGCGACATATCTCAGGAAGAAATTGGAACATCTCTTAATGGGAAAATACTTGGAAAAATGCCCAGCAGAGAAAGGCAATTTTTTCTGGACCTTCTTTCGGAATTCAACGCGCTGATAAGACAAAGATATCAAGACGGCTTCGAGCCGCCCTTTGCTCCGTCTCCGTCGTTGAGAGAAAAATTTCGCAAAGCCGTTGGCTTGTATAACGGCACAAAATATAAACAGGTGAGAGATCTTGCCGGACTTTTTTTGTTTGAATAAAAACCTGTTATATCGGCCCGAAAAATATCGGGCCTTTTGTTTTGACAATTCACCATTTTGGGTGTAAATGTAAAATAAATTTGTTCATTGACTTGTAAAACGGAGAAAAACCATGGCAAACCAGCAAAATATGGTTTGTGTCAGGGTTGATTGCAAGTGCGCCTACGGGCCAGATTTTAATTTTTTTCCTTTGGGAATCGAAGGCATACATCGTATTTCAAAAAATGATGCGCGGGCGAGAGTCGGCGCATATTGGACAAAGAGGACGTCGGTTTGCCCCGGCAAACTTTTTTACCCTTTTTGTCTTCTGGAAAATTGCTGCGCGGAGGGCGTGGTAGAGCAAGTCGTTGAAACCTGCGAGAATTGCAGGTTTGCGATTCTAAAGGATTGTCCGCTCAATAGGACCGACAGGATTTCTGCATAAGGAGCATGCTATGTATTTTCCAAGAACAATTGAAGAGCTTGAAAAAAAGTTTGAAGGGTTTTGCAGATTAAATTCAAAGGAAGCGGCCGAAGCCGCATTTGCGCTCGGAGCGCATTATTTTAAAACCCGGCATCCTGCCAAGGGAAGATTCTATCTCGCAAAATGCCTTCAGCTTTTGGGAACGGAAACAGAGACCTTGGAGGAATGCCAGGCAATTAACCAGCGAATCTGCGGAATCGAAATCCCAGAGCTTTTCCATGAAGGTGTGGTCGCGTTTCGCCTTCAACAGTGGGAGGAAAAAGCCTCCCCGGCAGCCGCCTGAAACGGAAAACGGCCAAAGCCTATCGCTTTGGCTTTTATTTTAAATGAAGAGGGAACTTGACACGAAATTATATATGTGCTATAATTAAGAAAGAGTACATTTTAACCCTGTTCTGGAAAGGAGTTCCTAAAATGAGGATGTTGACAATCGAAAGGATTCGAGCATTTGATAGGATGCCAGAGTTGGCGGACCTGGCAGAGCAGGCGAAGCTTGCAAGCATGGAACACGAGGATTGTCGTGAGGCAATCCTCTATCTGGCATTCAAGCTTCGGATTCCTGTTCCGGAGCTGTCATCGTACATCTGGTTGAAAGCTTACATCGCTGAGCTTTCGCTTTCATACGATGAAGTGCCAGATCCGGAAATTGTTGCCCAACAATTCGGAATTAACTGGGATGACTTCCAGGTTTACTTGGACGAGCAAGCCATGCTTCTCGGTCAGAAATTGGAAGAAATTCCGGATCGGAACGGTGACTTCGGAGTTTGCTCCGAGGTTCTGGATCGATCCGGCGATCTTGCCTTCTTCAGTGATGAAGAGGAGGCATATCTTGCCGACCTTCAGGAAGAGGCCGGCGACCTCCCTTACGGGAGTTTCTGATTTATGCCCTGCGACGCGCGCGTCGCAGGGCTTTTTGTTTGACATGAAAAATTTAATATGCTCAAATCAAGTTAGCTCATTGTATCCCGGCTTCTCTTTGCAAAGGAGTTTGAAATGGGACGGATTCGTACGGTTAAACCAATTTCGATTGATAGGATTCGTGTTATAGATGCCATTGGCGAAAGGGAACTCCGCCTTTTTATTTGTCTTGGCGACGCTTATGGGGCGCCTCCTCCATTTTTTTTGCGCGACGAACACGTTGATAAAATCGATCTTATTAACCTTTCGATGAAATGGAACGTTCCTCTTGAGGAATTTTTCACGTACGTTGCTGTCCAGAGATATATTCACGCTTATATAAGAGAAACAACCGGAGATATTCCGCTTCCAGAAGATATTGCAGACAGGCTCGATATTCCGGCAGATGAGTTTCTGAAATATATAAAAGAAAAAAAGGAGGAGCTTCTTCAGGCGCACACTGCCAAACATGCCGAAGATAATTGGCGAGAGGGAATTCAGGATGAACTGCAGGATATACACGATTCAATTGCGGAGGAGCAGGATGCGCAATAAATCAGCCCGGGCTTTGCCAGGGCTTTTCTTTTTAATTGAAATAGGAACAGATTTGTGTTATTATTCATGTCAGCGCCTTGAAAACTTTTTGTGTGGTTTTGAGGAGAAGGAGATTCTCAATGCTCGGGGAACTGCTGGGTTATGCTGTTTTTTTGAGGCACGGCCAAACAGAGTACACAGATAAATTTCCGGATTTGACGCCGGAAGGTATTGAAACAATAGAAAGAAGTTCCTCGTTAATTAAAACAATAATTGATTCGCTTGGGAACCAATGTGGCCCTCTGGCGATTACGTGTTCAGAGGCCCCCAGGGCATGCGGATCCGCGTCCATTATCGCAAAGGAATTAAAGTATGAGGTCACTCCCATACAATCTTCTTTGCTAAACCCGGCAAAAGTGCTGGATACGATCGTTGGCCTTGAGATGTATAACCGGTATATGAGAAACGGCGGAATGCGCTCATTGTGCGTGGCATTTTCCACTGATCCGCGGTTTGAAGAAGGCGGATTTATGGAGCCGCGCTCTGCGTGTAAAAAGAGATTTTTCAGCTATCTTGGCATGCTTGTAAGGAATCTGATAGCATCCGGCAATCACAGTTTTGTGGTGAGCGTTTCGCACTATGAGACGCTTTGCCATTTGGTTGAGCAGATATTTATGCTCGATTACGAACTTGATGAGCCGCTTTGGCACGGTGAAATCATCCAGATTTCCATTTACGAGTGGGTAAGGGATTTTGTGGAAATGAAAATAACTTTCAGAAACCGAACGGCTGGCCGAATCTTGTTTAACCACAGAACAAACCACATTTTGACAGGTCCTGCATAGCAGGATTTTTTTTGTTATAATAAAAAAAGAGATCTAAAAAGCGCCCTTGACTAATCGCTAATAATCGGCTATCATATAGAAAAGATGGCCGCCAAGGCCGTTTTTTAAAACATCGATATTCAAATCAAATATATTATGACAATAACTCAAAAAGTTAACGTATTTTTCAAGGAAGTCTGGGTTGAAATGAGAAAAGTGAGCTGGCTTTCAAGAAAGGAAGTTGTAAGATACACGCTTATTGTGCTTGCTGTAACATTTGCGGTTTCTGCTTTTCTGGGAGGGCTGGACTTTATTTTTACAGAGATTTTAAAGAGAATAGTTCTCAAATAAACTGCGGTTTGAATACGTAAAATTTTTGGATATTAAAACTTTAAAAATATGCCAAAACAGCAAATAGAACAAGACAGAAACTGGTATGTTATTCATACATACTCGGGTTACGAAGACGCGGTTGCAAAGAACCTCAAACAGAGGATCGAGTCTTTGGGCATGGAAGACAAAATTTTTAATGTAATTGTTCCCAAGGAAAAGAAGATAAAAATAAAAAACGGAAAAAGAAAAACCGCCGAGGAAAAGATTTATCCCGGATACGTTCTTGTTGAGATGATTGTTACTGATGAATCCTGGTATGTTGTAAGAAATACTCCGCGAGTTACCGGATTTTTGGGAGCAGGAACAACGCCAATTCCAGTTTCAAAAAACGATATAGATGATTTGATGAAAAGAATGGAAGTGGGCGAACCGGAATTTAAGGTGGATGTTGCAGTCGGAGAATCTGTAAAGGTTACCGATGGACCGTTCAAAGGATTTGAAGGAAAAGTTTCTGAAATCGATGAAGCCAGAGGAAAAATCAAAGTTCTGGTTAATATGTTCGGAAGAGATACGCCCGTTGAACTGGATTCATTGCAAATACAAAAAGTAAGTTAAAAAGAGTGATAGTTGCAGAGGAATTTATTTATAATATCTTTTGCTAACTTGTAGCTCTAAATAAAATGGCAAAAAAAATTAAAGCCGTAGTGAAGATACAAATTCCTGCGGGAAAAGCAACACCAGCGCCCCCAATAGGACCGGCACTGGCTCAGCACGGATTGAACATCGCCGAATTCTGCCAGAGATTTAACGCAGACACAAAGGACAAGGCAGGTTTTACAATTCCGGCAGAGGTTACAATTTTTGAGGACAGGTCATACACGTATAAACTTAAAACACCTTTGGCGTCAGAGCTTTTAAAGAAAGCCGCCGGAATCGAAAAAGGATCCGGAAATCCCAACAAAACGAAAGTCGGAAAGGTTACCAAGGCACAGTTGAAGGAAATTGCTGAGAAAAAGCTTGAAGATCTGAACACAAAAGATATCGAGCAGGCAATGAAAATTATTGCCGGTACCGCCAAAAATATGGGGATAGAAGTCGTGAATTAGCAGTCCTGAAATAACTAATTAGAACACCGCTATTGCAAATAGCGGTGTTTTTTTGTTGCGAAACTTTAACAACATATTTTTGTTGTGCAAAGGTCGAACAATTAAAATAATGTCCTCGTAAAATTGTGATTTCCACAATTAAAAAGTTTGCAATAACCGCTGGGGTATCGGCCGCGGGGTTATTGGGCTTGGCGGCCTCGGCATTTGCCGCAGATCCTCTGGTCAACCTTCCGTTAACAGCGGTGGCTGATTTGACCGGAAACGCCAGCCAGATAATGACAGACGTCTGGGTATTGGTTGCTTTGGCAATCGGTGTCCCGATGGGCTTCTACATTATCCGCAAGGTTATCGCTTTAATTCCTAAACACTAAAAGCGAACAGGACGGGCCTGTTGAGAGGCGGGCCCGTCCTCGGGACTTAAACAGATATGTTTATCAATTGGACTCAGGCTATGACAGATGCGGTGCTTGCCAGCGCCACTGGTTTGATTACAGATTTGACGCCCCTGCTTACAATAATCATCGGCATCGGAATCGGATTGATTGTGTTCTACGCCATAATCTCTGCGATAAGAGGACACTAAAAATATGGATGATTTAGCGCACATTGCCTTTGATTTTTTCAATGTTCTCCGATATGTTATGTCGAACATAGCGTCTTTGTTTACATTGCTTTTTACGCCTTTGCAATGGCTCTTTAATTTTTTGAAGGGCTTTTTCGTTGGCGTGAGCTCGCCTGCCGAGGCGGCTGACATTGTCTGGACATTTCCGGAAAATATAATGGCGGTGTTTAACGCAATCCCATATTTCAATTTAATTGAGTATGCCTGCGGAGCCGGAATTTCAATCCTCGTCCTTATTTTCATCTTCCGCCGCTTTGCGGAATTCTGATCATGAAATTTATCTCAAAAGTAATTTTAATAGCCATTGTCGCAATTTCTTTTGCTCCGAGTGCTTTTGCTTTGAACTGCACTCTTGATGAAAAGCCACAGGTTCTTTTCGGTAACAGTTCGCCGTTTATGGGATACCTCGGCTTTGAAAATTACGACTACGAGTATGTAAATGGTTGGCTGCACATTACGGGAACGATCGCTCAAAATCCCTGCTGTTATGCGAGCTATCCTGTGCAGTGGCGAATCATGGACAAAGATTGCTCAATTGAATATGCGACAGCAAGAGCTTCGGGCACCGCATGGTATCAAGCAGGATACACCGGCAACACAGACTGGTTCACGGTAGATCTGCAATTCTCGGCAACCGGAGTTGCTTCCCAAATGTATTTCAGGACTAACAGTTATTCGCCAATAAATGCGGACTTTCCAAAATTTACTGCAGTTTCAGGCGTTGAAACAACTGACTTTGTATATATCTACAACAACTATCCGCCAGCCAATGTTTACTCAATGACTTTTACGCCGGTAAAGATTTTTATGCCACCGAACTCCGCAGTCACAATGAGCTCTCCGCCAAGCGGATCAACAATCACGAGCGTTGACGGCACCAACATTTCAGGCAGGTGGGATATTCTGCACCCTGAATGGTACCACGACATAGAGTTTAGTTTTTCAAGCGGAGCAATAGGCGAGAGCACGGAAACATTTTTTATTGTAAATCCTAATGCATCAGGAGAGTTTACGATTCCATTAAGCGAATTCAGCCTGCCCTCAAATGGCACATGGTATTTTAGGGCAACCCTAACTTACAAGAGTATACAGCTTTCAGACATGCTGGTCACAGAAAACATTGTATATCCCGAAGAATACAACATAAAGCTGGACATCCCGGGCCTGCCGACAGCTTACCAGTTTACCGATTTTCCAGAATGGTATGAAACGAACGCAGCCGGAGGGTATGAGTACCCGTCTGACTTTGCCAGTTCAATAACAGATTTTTTCATCCCCATATTCGAGAGAGCCGGCGAATTCACAAACAAGACTCTGCAATATTTCAACTCCAACGAGGCCTACGCAAAGGGCAACGAGTTGGGGTCTGTTTTTCCGAGAACCCAGGCATATTTGGATAAAATTAACATCTTTTTTGGCGGATTTCCCTTAATCCAGTTTTTTGAGTTTCTGGTGATCATAATGCTCGGAATTTTTACGATACGCACGATCTTTAAGTTTATTCCGTTTTTTGGCTAGTTGCCGGCGCGGCTTTGCTGATATGTCCCACGAGGACGCAAAAACAGCATTCAAGCCCGCCGACAACCGGCCGAAAGACTTCTGCGAGCCGTGAGTGAAGATAGAAATTACACGGCGGACAGACATTGTTGGAAGTTAAATTGATTTTTGCAATGTAAAAGAAAAGCCGTCCCTTGTGGTAATTCCAGACGGCTTTCGGACTATCATAGGATAGTTTTCAAGTTAAATCAAGCCAAAATTAGCCAGCTCTCGCACGCTGAATGGGTTGCGAGCTAAGGGATTTAGGGTCGACTTCTACGGGCGAGGTTTTCAAAAACTCAATGCCCGTGGAAGACCTGTTTAAGCAGGACAAAGGGATTTATATTATTCGGGGTTTTTCAAAAAAACACGAATAGTAGAAAAATCCGGCAAAAATTTAAAAAAATTAAAATTAAAAACAAAAAACATGAACAAAAACAAACCGCGAGTTTACTGGGACGAGAACGAGCAACACTACTATATTACATTTTTTGAGGACACAGAATGCGATGAAATCGTAGACGCTTTCGAAAAGTTCAAAGGTCGCAAATCAAAACCAAAAATAAAAAATGATCAGAATACCAATAACAAATAAAGAGGACGCCATGAAGCTATTTAATCTATTTCAAAAAAAAGAAAAAGAGGGGTTGGAAAAAGCAAAGGAATCCGGGCTCATAACCGAGGAAGAATTCCTGCGAATTTCAGCCCAACGGGCTCAGGAGAAGTTGGACATGTTTTTGGAGAAAAAAGGTCGAAAAACTACAAAAATGCCAAAACGGCCTTGACTTCATGAAGCATCAGCGACAACTTGTTGACAGGCAATTGAAAAATGGCAAGCGTGGGTTCAAAAATGGGGAAGTGGACAATAGGAAGTATCTGTTAGATTACCGCAAGGGAAAATACACGATAATCGATCTCTCATTAAAAAAACGAGGACACTCTCAAAAATTCAAATGACTTACGAATTTTTTGTTGGTTTCATTGACGGTCTTTGTGCCGCAATAATATTATTCATATTCTTAACTTCAACACACAATGAATTGTAATCTTTCACAACCGGTAAACTATTTAGGCAATCCGCCGGAGAAAAATGATCCGTTTGCTTTTACACATGTGGCCTGCGACGGTACAGTGGGCGATGGGGCGATAATAGAGCAGATAACCGGAGCCGGAGAGTTTTGGATATCCAAACAATTAGACTACGGCCAGGTTCTTATACTAACTTTTCTTTTAATATTCTTTGTCGGGTTTATTGTGAAATTTCTTTGGAATTTTACGAAGCAAGACACAGATCAAAAGCTATGACATTTACAGATTCCAGCGTAAGTGAATTTTTAGGAATGATATTTTTTTACCCGTTTCTTTTTTACACCCTGTTTTTATTATTCACCGGCATTGAGGATGCCATAATCTTCTGGTTCCGCCGGAAAGATTATCCCTCAAAACCATCTGATTTATGATTACCACAGATGAAATATTAACAAACGCTTTCTTCGCATTTTTCTACTGCCTCGGTAGTGTGGTTGACTATATTTGGGCAGGGGCTTTCGCAGGATCAATAGTTTTAACAATAACGAGGCTATTAGCGAAAAAAGATTAAACATGAAAAAATTAAACTGGCATACAGAAAAAAGAAAAGTTAAAGACCTTGTGCCTTATGAGGCTAATCCGAGGCAGATAACTGACAAACAGCTCGCTGATCTAAAAAAGAGCGTTACCAAGTTTGATTTAGTGGAAATTCCGGCAATAGATACAGACAACAAGATAATTGCCGGGCACCAGAGGTTGAAAATTATGCAGCT